>JAFSCG010000108.1 GCA_017436885.1 Clostridia bacterium
ACGGTCGCAAGCATCGCGGTACGGTTTACCTCGTCGAACTTCTTTCCCGCAAGGAAGTTAAGTCCGTCGATATTTGCCTCGTCGAACGTAACCTCAAGACCGTTGCCGCTGTCGAGAACGTCAAGCACGGTCTCGAACATTATACGCTGGCCGTCCTGAATATACTGACCGAGGGAGTGCAGATCCGTGGAGAAGATAACGGAGGAGGGGTAGATTCCCTTTCCATCCTTACCCTCGCTCTCTCCGTAGAGCTGCTTCCACCACTCGGAAAAGAGTTGAACGGAAGGCTCGTAGCTTGCAAGGATCTCAACGCTCTTTCCGCTTCTGAGAAGCAGATTGCGATATGCGGCGTACTTAAGGCAGTCGTTCATGCCGCTGCCGAGGAGGTACTCGTTTCTTGCATCAACGGCACCCTGCATGATAGCATCGATATCAATGCCCGCAACGGCAATGGGAAGAAGTCCAACGGCAGTAAGAACGCTGAAGCGTCCGCCAACGTCGTCCGGCACTACAAAGGTCTCCCAGCCCTCCTTATCGGCGAAGTTCTTAAGAGTTCCCTTTGCCTTATCGGTGGTGGCAAAAATGCGTTCCTTTGCCTTATCGCCGTACTTTTTGTTAGCAAGCTCAAGGAACATACGGAAGGCAATGGCAGGCTCGGTGGTGGTTCCGGACTTGGAAATGATATTAACGGAAAAATCCTTATCCTTGCAAAGCTCCAGAATGCCTGCAAGTGCGGGAGCGGAGATAGAGTTACCGGTAAAATAGATCTCGGGGCCGTTGCGTCCGACGGTGTTGTACATATTACCGTTTACGAACTCGATAGCCGCACGGGCGCCGAGGTAGGAGCCGCCTATACCGATAACAACGAGGATCTCGCTGTTATTTCTTATTCTTTCGGCTGCCGCCTTGATACGCGCAAACTCGTCCTTATCGTAATCTACGGGAAGATCGCGCCATCCGAGGAAGTCGTTACCTGCGCCGCTTCCATCCTTTACGGAAGCAAGAGCCTTGTCAAGCTCGGGCGCAATGGCGTCAACGTCCTTTGCGGGAACGAAACCGGAAACGTAAGAATCGTTAAGTTTTATGTTCATAATTTCACATCCTTTTTTTCAGATATTGATAGTTTACACCATTTTGAATTGAAATGCAATCGTATAAGGAAAATTATTCTGCTTTTATCAGTAAATATTTTCCGAAAACTCTCGCAAGCAGAGTCTTAAAGCCTATCTTTTCCACCTGAGAACAAGAGCGGATCTCCGTTTCGTGAACGTTTTCTCCGTCCAAACTGTAAATAACCTTGCCTATCACCGCACCGTCCTTTACGGGCGCGACGTAGAAATCGTCGATTATTATCTCACGGGTCACTCTTGCGCCGCTTCCCTTTTCAAGCAGCAGAGTTATGCTCGGATACTCGGCAACAAATTCCGCATTCTCTCCGCCCTTTACGGAAATATGCTCTATACGTCCGCCCTCGCCCTTATAGGTCTCGTAATTTGCAAATCCGAAATCAAGCAATGCCTTTGCATCGGCGTTTCGCTGATCTCTGCCCGATGCACCCATTATAACGGCAATAAGGTGCATACCGTTTCGTTCTGCAGTTGCACTTATGCAAAAGCCCGCCTTTGCGGTGCTTCCCGTTTTCAGCCCCGTTGCACCGCTGTAAAATCGGATCAGTCGATTTGTATTCGTCAAGCCAAAGGCTCCGTCGCGCACGGTGTCCATCCATATACCGCTGTATTCCAGCACCTTCGGATGATTTACTATAAGCTCTCGGGACATAATGGAAATGTCCCGCGCCGTGGTCATGTGGTCCACCGCATCGTCGTCAAGGCCGCTTACGTTCTCGAATTTGGTATTCGCCATTCCAAGCTCTGCGGCACGGGCGTTCATTTTGCCGACAAACGCCTCCTCGCTCCCCGCAATATGCTCGGCAAGTGCAGTTGCCGCATCGTTTGCAGAGGCGATAATAACACTCTTTATCATGTCCTCCGCACGCATGGTCTCCCCCGGGGCAAGAAAGATCTGCGAGCCACCCATGGATGCGGCGTACTCGCTTGTGCTTACCGTATCGTCGAGACGAAGCTTGCCCGAATCAAGGGCCTCAAATACCAAAAGCAAGGTCATGACCTTCGTTACGGATGCGGGAAAGCGTCTTTCGTCTGCGTTTTTTTCAAAAAGTACCTTGCCGCTTTCCGCTTCTATCAGAATTGCGCTTTTTGCATTCAATTCCCCTCCGAACTCCGCACCGTACGCTGTAAAAACAAAACACGGCAAAACCATTGCCGCCACGATTATTGAAACGATCAATTTTTTCATACGCACCTCCGTTGATATATAAATATTGCGCCCAAGGCATGATTATTACCTCGGGCGCAACGGTATTTTATATATCAAGGTCAGCAACGAGCATATTGTGATCCGAATAAACGGACTCGGACAGGAAAACGTTTGAAATATCTATATCGGGTGTGGTGATGATGTTGTCGATCTTTCCACCCGTCTTGAAGGTGGTATAGGAATGACCCTCGAAATTTGCGATATTGTTGCCCATAAATGGCTCAAGCTCGGCAAACGAATCTATATTGAAATCGCCGACAAGCACAGAGCTGCTTCCGCCGCAGAAATCCTTGGCGAGCAGGTCAAGTTGAACCTTGCGGCAAGCCTTTTCAAGACTGAGATGAGTGTTGAAAAACCTTATCAAGGTTCCGTCTACGTCAATATCGAAACGCGTAAGGATACGCATCTCCTCTGCAGACGGAAGACGCTTTACGGAGAATTCAACTATTTTGTGGCGGGTGAGTATTCCCGTACCGTACTCTCCGCCGCCAAAGAAGATGGAACGGCAAAAACGGGCGTTAGCATATCCGCTTTTTTTGGAAAGCTCGGCAAGAAGATCGGCATTTCCGCTTCTGTCAACTCCGCGGTCAAGCTCCTGCAGGCCGATAATATCCGCATTGATACCGCGCAGCTCCTCGGCAATGCCGTCAAGGCTTTTACCGCCGTCGGTATTTCTGACGTTATAGGTTGCTACTCTTATCCTCATTTCTGCTCCTCCCGTGAAATTCCGATGATAGGATCGAACAAACGCCGATATCCCTGTACCTGCCCTTAACGAGCATGGAGGATCGACGCACCCCCTCAAAGCTCATTCCGCATCTTTCCATTACGGCGCGGCTTTTATCGTTACCAACAATATACTTTGCCTCTATCCTGTGAAGCCGCAGCTCTGCAAAGCCGTATTCCATAACACGGCTTACTGCCTCGGTGGCAAGCCCCATACCCCAAAAATCAGGATTGAACACGTAACCAACCTCGCCGCAAAGATTTTGCGTGTCGATGGAAGTAAAGCCACAGGTGCCGATAAGCTTACCCGTGTCCTTAAGCGTTACGCCCCAATCGTAGAAATTTCCCATACGGTAATCCTTTTCAAGTAAAGAAAGATACCGTTTGGTGTGATCGAGGTCCCCATGGGAATGCCAGAGCAGATACTCTGTTACCTTATCGAGGCGGGAATATTCATACATATCCGATGCATCGCGCTTCGACATTCTGCGAAGGACGAGCCTGTCCGTGTTCAGCACAGGCATATCGGAAAAGATCTTTTGCAATTCTGTTTTTCTCATATCAGTATTCTACCAAAAGATAGTTCCGATTTCAATAGCATCAGAGTGAATTGATAACAATTTATGAATTTTTTTGAAAATCATTGAAGATACAAAAATAATGTGATATAATTACTAGGATAATTTTTAGGTGGTGATCTTATGAACAAAACGTATTCCGTTATCGGCGTTGGTAATATTGCAAGGGCCTTTCTGTCGGCGTTATCCGGTCTTAGCGGAAAATTTGCAGTTCCCAACTCCACGGTAACTCTATATAACAGAACGGAAGCCAAGATCTCCGATCTGAAAAAGGCGGGCTATAACACCGTCTGCACCCCTTATGATGCCGCAATGGCGGGTGATATTATTTTTCTCGGCGTCAAGCCCCAGAACCTGAAGGAGATTTTCTCCATCCTGCGAGACGGCGGTGCCGATCTTTCAGGCAAGCTTATTATTTCCCCCTGCGCGGGAGTAACCTGCGAGGATCTTGCGCGCCTTTCGGGCTGCAGTGCCGTTATCCGTATTATGCCAAACACTCCCATGCAGATAGGCAGAGGCGTTACCGAGATATGCAGAAGCGCATCCGTCAGCGACAAAGACTATCAATATATATGCCGAGTATTCTCCATGTGCGGTGAGGTAATAACCGTTTCCGAGGAGGAGATGAACGCAATGACAGCGGCGACCTCCAGCGCAGTTGCCCTTGTGTACCGCCTTATTTGCGCATTTGCGGACGGAGCAAAGCAATACGGCGCAACCAACGCACAGGTTGAAAGTGCCGTTGCAAAGACCTTTATCGGTGCCGCGGAGATGCTCATGTCCTCCGATAAAAGCGCCGACGAGCTTGTTGCCGCCGTAAGATCTCCCAAGGGAGCAACGGAGCAGGCTTTACTTGTTTTCGACGAAAAGAATATTGACGGCATAATAGCCGAGGCCATCAAAGCGTGCGCTGACCGTTGTGCAGAGCTTGGATCGGAATACGGAGCATAAATTCCGCTCCTTGGAAATATAATTTATAAAAAATATCCAAGGAGCCACAAATGACCTTATCGGAATTCGACACACAAACCGGTGCAAGGCGGCGCTCTGAATTATACAATACCGCTCTTACACTATCCGCCGTTTTTATCGGACTTGCTGTGATCTCATCTCTGCTGTGCGGCACCGTGCCTGCATTCGGAAAAACGTTGCAGCTTCCGATTGACGCTAGCAGCTTTAATTACAGATTTCTTAGTATCTCACGTCTTTTTTCCGATGCCTTCTCCGCATCTGTTCCGGATCTGCTGATAATGCTTGCGCTCTTTTTATCCGTCTTCTCCCTTGCTTATGACACCGTCGCATGCTTTTTATGTGCGATGAAGGGCTTGGCGGTAGGCGCTGTTGCATTTTACCTGCTATCATCAAACGCTCTCAACAACGAGGCGATCATACATATCTGCGCTATAGTATTATGCTCTGCGATTATCATATTTCTTGCATCCGCCGGCAAGGAGATAAACCGAATTGCATTTCGTGCGGCCCATATGTCAAACAGGAAAGAACTGTTTACTGCGATATTCTCTGCTGTATGCTTATTTGCAATATGTTGCGGTGCCGTATGCACCATAAATATTATAAAGCTTTTAATTTACACCTGAAGAAAGGACGTTAATAATGGGAGATAATAGCCCCAAGAAAAAGTTTAAGCTTTTCGACTCTCAGCGAGAGGGTCCGGGAGTTTTGAAAAACGAAAGAAAGCTGAAATACGATCTTTACAGCTATTTTGTTCGTATGTGGAGAAATATGTCGAAGCTTGTTTCCGTAAACCTACTGTATGTTGTCGGAAACTTCCCGCTTTTCTTTGCTCTTATAGCAATGACCGGCAGATTCAACATATCCTCTACCGCACCGAATAATCCCTTATTCTCTGTTTTACACGGAGTAATGCTGCACGACGAGACCCCTGCGCTTCTTCCTTTACTCGCCGCAATGGGAGAACAGACGGAAATTTCAGCGCTCGGCCCCCTGGCTTTGGTATTTTATGCACTGTCTGCTCTGGTGATCTTCACTTTCGGTATTGTTAACAGCGGTACTGCATATGTGCTCCGCAATATCGTAAGCGGCGATCCCGTATACCCTTGGAGCGACTTCTGGTATGCAGTTAAAAGAAATTGGAAGCAGGGCCTGTTGTTCGGAATACTTGATGCGTTGGCTATTTTCATCCTGTACTTCGATATGTCATATTTCTGGCAAACAACGGGCACGCTTGCAACCAACATTATGTTTTACACGACGCTAGTTTGCTGCTTTGTATATTTCTTTATGCGTTTTTATATTTATATAATGCTCGTTACCTTCGATCTGTCGATCTTCAAGCTTATAAAGAACGGTATGATATTTGCGATCCTTGGATTTGGAAGAAACCTTCTCGCGCTTATAGGTATAGCTTTGATATCGTACCTCAATCTTATCATCTTTTCATTTTTCCCTTCTCTCGGACTTGCACTTCCCTTGTTGATCACCCTCGCTTTGCTTTGCTATACCGCAACCTTCGTTGCATATTACAAGATCAAGGACATAATGATCGATCCCTATTATGAAAAACTGAACAACGAAAGCATGGAAAGCTGACCAAAAAACAAGTCGGAGGACGAGGTCCTCCGACTTGTTTTATTCCGGAGAGTATGCAATGAGCTCGCCTACCGTAACGAACTCGTACCCCTCCTCAAGGAGCTTCGGGATGATAATATCAAGCGCCTCGGCAGTATGACTAACAGAGAAAATTCCGTCGTGCATAAGAATGACCGAGCCTGATTTCACGTTACTTAAAACGTTCTCCGCTATCACAGAGGCCGCCTTTCCCTGCCAATCAAGTGTGTCAACGCTCCACATCACTATGCTGTAACCGCGAAGCTTTGCCGCATTGCTGATCTTTTCCGTGCACACACCTTCGGGCGGTCGAAAAAGTGACGGGATATAGCCGCAAGCATTATATATTTCCCTTTCGGCGTTAGCGATCTCCTCGTCAAGCTCCTTGGGCTTCATAGCCGCAAGGTTTTTATGGTTTTGAGTGTGATTGCCTATCTCGTGACCTTCGGCGGCAACTCGCATTGCCGTTTCGGGACAATATTTTGCCTGACTTCCAACCATAAAGAACGTGGCCTTTACTCCGTATCTATCCAAAACGTCAAGTATTTTGTCCGTTTTGCCCTCGAGCGGTCCGTCATCAAATGACAGAGCAATACGCTTTCTCTCATCCTTAACACTGAAATAAACACAACTGTCGCTTCTCGGATCGTACTGAGCCGCATAAGTTCTATAGGCCGTCAAAGGAAATATACAGAACAATACGGTAGCAACGCAGACGATTTTCTTAACCCAAGTCCTTGACCGTACGGAAATCATAGCCCATATCCCTCCAAGAATCGATAAGCCTTCCGAGAATATCTGCGTTTGTCTTTGAGGTAGGGTGCAGCAGGATGATCGCGCCGTTGTGGGTGTTTGACATTATTATCTTATAAGCGCTTTCCGGGTCCGGCTGACGGTCGTTATCCCAATCGGCGTAGGCAAAGCTCCAAAAAACGGTCTTATACCCCATTTCCGTAGCGTGCTTCAGATTAAGCTCGGAAAAGCTTCCCTCAGGCGGGCGATAAAACCTATCAAGGTCGTAGCCTGTATTTGATTTGCAAAGTGCCTCAAGCCCGCTCAATTCGTTAAAAAACTCTGTTTTATCTGTGCATGCGGACATATTCTTGTGGGATTGGGTATGATTGCACACAGCGTGCCCCTCGCAGAACATACGCTTGATAAGCTCCGTTTCCTGCTTTATGGGATGAGCAAGAACAAAGAAGGAGGCAGGTACCCCTTTTTCACGAAGTGTGTTCAGAATTCTTTCGGTATTCCCGTTTTCGTATCCGAAGTCAAAGGTCAGATACAGTAACTTTTCCTCGCAATCGTCTCCATGTTCACCGTCAATCCAAGAAACGTTGTATTTTTCAATTATCTTAAGTCCGCTGTCAAGTCTTGGCTGCTTATTTTCCTTTGCCCTTTTCGTGTACCAGGAGTACACTGAATCGGCATGGCATTCAAACGGAAGCATTGCCGCAGAAATGAATATCAGCATTGCGGCAAACGCAATTATTTTTCTTTTGATCTTCATTTTTACCGTCCGTTTTTTATTGGTCTGCTTTATGATTATGCCCCGATAATCCTTTTTAACAAAGCAAAAAAATTTACGGTCCCGCAGATTTATGTCTGCAGGACCGTTTTTTTCTAATTATTCTCTTTTTTTGCAAGTACGGTAAGAAGCTCGTAAACGCTTTTAACGGCAATAACGCCCTCTTTACCCACGCCAACAAGCTTTTCGCCGTTTTTCTTTGGAATGACCACGGATTCAAATCCAAGCCGCTTTGCCTCCTTGATCCGTAGCTCGCAGAAGGAGGATGCACGGCACTCACCCGCAAGACCAAGCTCGCCAAAGCAGAGAGTTTTGCTTTTTACGGGTCTGTCGGTAATGGAAGAGATAAGCGCAAGAGCAATGGCAAGGTCGGCACTTGGCGTATCGAGGCGAAGACCGCCGGTTACGTTTATATAAACGTCGTTTTGATAAAATTTAAGCCCGAGGCGCTTTTCAAGGACGGCGATAATAAGGCAAAGGCGGTTGTAATCCACGCCGTTTGCGTTTCGCCTTGCGGCAGGAAATACCGTGGGAGTAACCAACGCCTGTATCTCCGCAATTATCGGACGTGTGCCCTCCATAACGCAGACGGCGGCACAACCCGAAATGCCGTCGGTTGCCTCGCTCATCAAGGTCTCAGAAGGGTTTTCCACCTCCGTAAGTCCTTGCTCCGTCATTTCAAATACGCCGATCTCATTGGTGGAGCCAAAGCGGTTTTTCACCGCGCGTATCATTCTGTATGCCTGAGTTCTGTCGCCCTCAAAATGCAGGACGGCGTCAACGATGTGTTCAAGCACCTTGGGGCCCGATATTCCGCCCTCCTTATTGACGTGCCCCACAAGCAGGACCGCACATCCCGTGGTCTTTGCATGAGCAACGAGCGCGGCGGCACAAGCCTTTACCTGATTGATACTACCGGGCGCTGAAGGAGATGCGGGATCGTAGACCGTTTGAATACTGTC
Organism: Clostridia bacterium; assembly: GCA_017436885.1. GTDB lineage: Bacteria > Bacillota > Clostridia > Oscillospirales > CAG-272 > RUG12395. The sequence continues at coordinate 8,721 of JAFSCG010000108.1, forward strand.
CACAACTATGTAGTCGGGCTTAAGCTTATCGGCGGCAGAAAGGATCTTGGTGATATCGCACTCGGTGTACAGATATAGTCCTTCAGGTGAGATACCCAGCCTGTTTGCGCGCATCTTTATCTGGGAGAAGGATTCCTCGCCCGAAACGTACAGCACCTTGGTATCGTCTGCGGCACGGGCAAATATCTGTAAAAGCAAGGTGGATTTTCCGATACCGGGCTCACCGGAGAGCAGAACGACGGAGCCGGCAACGATGCCGCCGCCAAGCACTCGGTCAAACTCATTAATACCCGTGAGGGAACGCTCGTAGACGTAATCGCCGCCATCTGCAAGCTTTCTCGGCTCACCGCCCGAGGAAGGAACGAGCATGGACGCACGGCTCGCCTTTGCAGCGACAACAGCAGGCTCGTTTTCCGCCTCGTCAAAGCTGTCCCAAGCTCCGCAGGCGGGACACTTTCCCAGCCATTTTATGCTTTTTGTTCCGCATTCGCGGCAGACGTAAGACACGTTGCTCTTCATACCGTTCTCCGATCCTCTTTTCTTTTTACCATCTTACCACAACTCGGCGGTTATTTCAAGTGCTTTGAAAGCATGATTCGATAACAAAATCGTCGATAGCTGAAAATATCTCAAATGCAAGGGCACGGAGATATTCCTCGTCCGCAAGCTTTTCGGCCTCCGCTTTGTTGGAGAGAAAGCCGCACTCGCATATTACGGCAGGCACCGTGATCCTGTCAAGCAAGAAAAGACCTTCGCCGCTTTTTACAGACCGTGTGTTTTCCTGCTGCAATGATGCGCGTACCCCGTCCTGTATCATTTGCGCAAGCTTTTGTGACAGAGGATCATTTACAGAGTAATAGATCTGCGCACCGCTGTACTTCTCCTCGGGGAATTTATTCATATGGATCGAAATGAAAATGTCGGCCGCATCCGAGGCCTTTACTCTTGCGCTGAGGTCAGAGGATTTCTTGGTCGTATGGACCGCGCTCTCGTCCGTTAACATAATGTCCGTATCGCGTGTCAGTAACACCGAATAACCGGCGCTTTCAAATGCTTCTGCAACGTACATTGAAAGCTTGAGATTTACGTCCTTTTCAAGGATCCCGTTGATTCCGACAGCTCCGCAATCCGCCCCACCGTGACCGGGATCGATCATTATTACGGGCAAGGTTAATTCAGTATTCGAAGGAAGCTCTATTTCCGAATTTTGCGGTTTTTCTTCTCTGAACAAAGCGGCAATGCAAGCAAGAAATACAATAGCAATCATCAACACCAGGTTTCCGGCAAGACGGGCTCGAAGATATCTTTTCATAAAAACTCCGACATACAATGTAAATACACTATATGTCGGAATTTTGAGAAATATTATATCAATCGATGTTTTGCTTTGGCTTGGCGAAAAGCGCGATGCCTCTTCTGCCGAGATAATAGGAAACTCCCGCAACGGCAATGCCGGGAATAAGAGACAGTGTGTAAAGCAAGGGATAGAGCACTGTTTGGAAATCCACAAGAGACAAGCTTTTAATTACTGCGTTGATCAGTCCGTGATAAACCGAGAAATAAACGTATAGTATCCACTTAACAACGAAGAACATGCTACCGCCCCAAACGAGGTTGCCAAAGGCAAACCCAACCCACAGAGCAATAAGAAGTACGATAACGGGCACGTATGCCGCTATCTGAACGTAAGCACCGTGAAAAGGCGATTGGATCAACCTGCCTGCCGCAATGCGCTCCGAGCTTTTATATCCCATTTCCCAGCAAGTACTGTAAATAAGCACGAAATAAAACACCACTGCACCGATAGAAGCAATAAGATGTAGATCCGTGGAAATTGATATAGTCGCAAATTGTAACATCATAGCAAAAATGCTGATTCCCACTTGCGTGCCGATAAGTCTTATGATATAATATAAATTGGTTCTGAGAAAGTTTTTCATAACCACTCTCCTTTCCGCTACCATTGTATACTATTTTCCACCGTCAATCAATAGAAAATCGGAAAATTTTATATCTGTTAGCGAAAAGTTCATAATTTATTAAAAAACAGGAGGAGATATGGCGCAATACGACGTACGTGCACTTGCGGCAGAAATGCCGAAGACCGCGCGTGATTTTGCCAACTACAAGCTGGCTATTGAAAATTGCTCAAAAAAGACGGTATTCGAGTATCTTCTCGACCTGCGTACCTTCTTCCGTTTTTTGCTTGCGTCAAGAAGCGGCATGGACGTATCCGACCTTACGGACCTTGACGTAAGCGGCCTGGACCTGGAATTCATACGCAGTATAGAAACAGCCGATATTTATGAATTTTTGATGTACGCAACAGATGAAAGAGGAAACGAATGGAGTGCGAAGGCTCGTAAGCTATCCGCTATCAAGGCTTACTTCAAATTTATGTGCGTGAAGCAGCATCTCATCGAAGAGAATCCTGCAGTAAACATCGATTCGCCAAAACGCCGCGCCACTTTACCTAAATTTCTTTCACTCGACGAGAGCGTTGCACTGCTCGATGCGGTCAGCGAAAACGGAGAAAACCGCCACAGAGAACGTGATTTTGCCATTCTTACGCTTTTTTTGAACTGCGGAATGCGTTTATCGGAGCTTTGCGGCATCGATATCACAGACATCGATAACGATATGCGCTCCGTTAAGGTGACCGGTAAGGGAGCAAAAGAAAGAATTATTTATCTCAACGATGCCTGCAGAAGTGCACTGACAGATTACCTACGCACTCGCCTTGATGAGGATTTTTCCAAAACCGGACCTGCCCTTTTCACAAGCCAGAGGGGAACGCGTATATCACCCAAAACCGTACAGTGGCTCGTTTACAAGCATCTCAAGGCGGCAGGACTTGAATACAAGGGCTATTCCACCAATAAGCTGAGGCATACTGCGGCAACGCTTATGTACCAAAGCGGGCAGGTGGACGTGCGAGTGCTGAAGGACATACTCGGCCACGAGCAGCTTAACACCACGCAGATATACACACACGTCAGCGATATGAGTATGCAAAGCGCAGTAAACGCAAATCCGCTGGCATCCCATCGCGGCTCTGCACCCAAAAAGCAAAGCGACAGCGAGGATGGCAAATAAGCGCGGACAGCAGCATATAATTTATCATCTCCTTATGGAGGCTGATATGAACGTTACTCTGCGCAGGATCAAAAGGTTTTTTACCAAGCTTACGGTATACTTGCTTTTTATCACGATATGCTTTATACTAATTATAAACTTTCAGATCCATCCGTACACGTCAGCGTTGGTTCGCGCAAAGGCACAAAACGAGATAAACGGAATAATAAACGAAGCAAT
>JAFSCG010000109.1 GCA_017436885.1 Clostridia bacterium
CTTATGCAACTTAACTCCTCATCCACCACTGCCGTGGTCCCCCTTCGTGCTACGCACTTCAACCCCATACTCCCGCAGGAGAAGGCTACTTGTTTCCTCGCTTCACTCGGATAAATAAATTGGGCAAAGCTAAAGCTTTTTGGAACCACCAGCACTGCTGGTGGTTTTCGTTTTACAAAGAAAACGGGGACGCATTTTGCGTCCCCGTGTAGTTAATATGTGTATTTTTTATAAGCCTTCCCAAAATCAGATACGTCGGGCTCCCCGTAGAGTGCGGCGTAATCCTCGCCGAGATAGCAAGCAAAGGATGATATCCTGTCAAATCCAAATCCGACATAAAACTCAAAGTCGGCAAAAAGCACGTCTTTATCCACCCTGAATTCCACGGGTGGCTTTTTCCATCGGGACATAAGGGAATTATCATACCAATACTCCAGCACCTGCGAGCCCTTCTTGCCAAAGCAATCGAAAAGACCGTCAAGGTGCTTGCTTTCATCGGAATGGCAAAACGGCTTGTGAAGGTCGCGGTGGATGGGTGCAAATTCAATGAATATCCCATCCTCCGGACTAACGGCAGTGGGTGCGGCGATGGTATCGTGATACGCAAGATAGGAAAGGGAAGCGGAAGGCGTGTCCTTTTTCAAACGGCGTATTATGTGGTTCAGCACCGTCAGCTGCTGGTCGGATGGGGAGAGCATTGCGCACTTTTCGCAATGGCAATGTGCGTCCTTTGCGTCGTCAAGCCAAAAGTGGAACGTGTCCGTGCTCCTGTACAGCCTTTTTGCCAGCATTGCCGCATTCTCGGCAACAAGGTCAAGTGCTTCCTTGCAGGAGGGGCACAGATTGTAGTCCGTTGTGCGCTTTCCCTCCGCGTTCATACGGAACCATTCGGGATGCGCATCAAACTCCCTTGCGGGAAGCAGATAGCGCATTGCGTGCATTTCGTATTCGAGCTTCAGTCCCTTTTCGCATGCTTTGTCCATGAGCTTGCGGTACTTTGCATCTTCAAGGAGAGAAAGCATTTTTTCTATGTACGCATCGGCGTGCTTTCCGCCCTCGGGGTGTATGCCAAGAACGGGAACTCCCGATTCGGCTGTTCGGGATATCCATCTTTCGCTTAATTCGGACGGGTGGATAAGCAGGGAGGCGCAGTTCATTTCTGTTCCCTCGTGCTTGCTATGGTGTGGGCTTCGTTCTTTTTCTTTTCCATTACGATCTCCCAATGGATAAGCAGAGCCATCAGCGCACGGATGACGATAACTACGGCAAGTATGGCAAGCTCGTTCAGGTCGCGGATTATAACGGTGTTGATTATCTCTGCACCCATTTTGAATTCAAGGGCAAGGGAAAGGGATTTTCCAAGCTCAATGACTATGCTGACAGGCTGCTTTTTTCTGATCCTCTTTATGGTCAGATAGAAGGTCTTTGCAGAGCCAACGATAATTATAAGGATACCCACAAGCTCAAGGCTGTGGATGGAAAACTTTGCGATGTAGTGCAGGACCGTTTCAAATTGCAGCAAAAAATTGTCAAACATTTGTAACTTCTCCTTCGAAGAGTAAACACTCACATTTTTTATTATTGTATCACAATTCGTCGATAAATGCAATAGAATGTGTTATTGTTCCTTATAGCTTTCGGATGGCAGACAGCCGAAAAACGTCTTGTAATTTCTGTAAAAGGTCGTGTAATCGGAAAAACCGCAGCGCACGGCAACGTCGATGGGGCGTTCGCCGCCCGTTATCATCTCCCTTGCCAAAAGCAGGCGTTTTTCTCGGATATATTCCTTGGGGGTGCGGTGCAGCTCCTTTTTGAACCTGCGGAAAAGGTAGCTCTCGCTGACAAAAAGGTGGCTTGCTATGTCCTTGATGCCTTCCAATGTGCAAAGCTCGTTATTGATGTATTGCAGTGCATTTGAAACAACGGGAGAGAGAGCCGAGCCCTCCTTCTGCGCGGGCAAGGAAAACAGGTGGATATTGTAAAAAAGCTCGGAAAGCAGATTGGAAAGCAGCTTTTCAAAGGTGCCGTTATCACAGGTCTCGCGGTAAAGGTCCAGCTTTTTGAATATATCGGAAACGATGGCATTGCCCTTGACGTTGACGACTTCCATGTTATCGGGCATCAGCAACGCGCTTTCCACCTTGTGCTTATTTGCGTCGAAAAGAATGTCGTACCTTTCGTAGTCCTCGGGGGCGTCTATCTGTATAAAATGGTATCTGAATGGGCGTATCAGTATAAGGTCGCCGCTTTTGAGCTTGTATTTTCTGTCCTCTATAACGTGGGTCGCGTTGCCCGAAATGAAGTATATAAGCTCGTAGCAGTTGTGGGTGTGCATGGAATATGTGTTGCACGCAAGTCCCCTTGATACCTCGTGCTTATAAAACATTCTTTTCGTTTCCGTGATATAGTCGTTCATTTGCTTCTCCGGACTTCTCCGCTTTTTTGGCTTTACAATAAGATTATACACTCATTGTTCAGTTTTTGCAATATAAATGCCGAAATTGACAATTTACTTTTGCATTATGTTGTTTTATACTATAATCAAGCATTCAAATAAGTCTTAATATTGAGGAGCTGATTATGAAAAAGCTGAACGTTGCCATTATCGGACAGGGAAGAAGCGGAAAGAATATCCACGGTGCGTATTTCCTGAAAAGCGACAACGAGTACTACAACGTAAAGTACGTTGTGGATGCCGATGCCTTCCGCAGACAGGTGGCAGAGGAGAGGCACGAGGGATGCACCACCTTTGCCGACTATCGCGAGCTTTATAACTGCAAGGATATCGACCTTGTGGTAAATTCCACTTATTCGGAGATGCATTATCCCATAACCAAGGACCTCCTGCTCCACGGCTTTAACGTTTTGGTGGAAAAGCCCTTTGCCCGTACAAGATACGAGTGCGACGAGCTGATGAAAATAGCAAAGGAGAAAAACGTTACCCTTGCCGTATTCCAGCAGACCTTCCTTGCGCCGTTCTATCGCTTTGCTTACGACACTGTAAAGTCGGGAAGACTTGGCGACGTTAAGCAGATAAGCATACGTTATAACGCGTTCTCCCGCCGTTGGGACTGGCAGACCCTTCAAAGAAAATGTGCGGGCGGCACCTACAACACGGGTCCTCACCCCATCGGAATGGCTCTCGGATTCCTTGATTTCGACCCCAATGCAAGGGTCGTTTACAGCAAGCTTGATACGGCACTTACAAGCGGCGACTCCGACGATTACGCAAAAATACTTATCGCCGCGCCCGATAAGCCCCTTATGGATATCGAGATATCCAATATTGACGCATATTCCAACTACAATATAAAGATACAGGGCACCAAGGGAACCATGAAGGCAACGCCCAAGGCATACGAGATCACTTACATAGTTGACGGCGAAAATCCCGAAAGACCCGTTATCGAGGAAAGCCTTAAGGATGCAAACGGCAACCCGGTATACTGCTCGGAAAAGCTTCAGAAGCACGTTGAGGGCGAGGATTTCAACGGAACGGCCTTTGATATCGGAACCGCAGAGCTTTATAAGCAGCTTTACTTCAAGATAACCGAGGGCAGGGAAATGACCGTAACGCCCGAGATGGCGGCAATGGTCATCTCCGTTTGCGAAACGGTCCACGCCGCAAATCCCATGCCGCTGAAGTTTTAAGGGGGTATCAAGGTGAAGAATATTGCCATTCTCGGATGCGAGAATTCTCATGCCAATTCTTTTCTCACCTTCATAAAGGAAAGAGAAGAGTTTTCCGACGTTAACGTTATCGGCGTTTACAGCGACGATATCGAAGCCGCAAATAAGCTGCACGACACCTTCGGCGTTGCGGTTATGGAGAATTACGCGGATGCCGTGGGCAAGGTGGACGGTATCGTAATTACCGCACGCCACGGCGATAACCACTATAAATACGCAAAGCCCTATATTGCATCGCGTATTCCCATGTTTGTGGATAAGCCCATAACCGTCAGCGAGGACGATGCTCTCGCCTTTATGAGGGAGCTTGCCGCAAACGATATCAAGGTGTCGGGCGGTTCCTCCCTGAAGCACGACGATCTTGTTATCGCCCTGAAAAACGATAGGGAAAACGACGTGGACGGAAAGACCCTCGGTGGCTTTATCCGCGCGCCCTATCAAAGCGAAAACGAGTACGGTGGCTTCTATTTCTACGCACAGCATCTTGTGGAGATGGTCTGCGAGATATACGGCAGATTTCCGCTGTCCGTTTGCGCAACCAAAAAGGGCAGTCAGATAAGCGTTCTGTTCCGCTATGAGGATTACGATTGCCATGGGCTGTTCTGCGACAAGAGCTATTGCTATTTTGCCTCCCGTATGGCGGCAAAAGGCTCCAAGGGCGCGGCAATTCCATCCACCAAGGAATGGTCGTACCGCGAGTTCAGGGAGTTCTATCATTTAATGACGGGAGAGGGTAGCGGTGCCTGCTACAAGAAGCTTATTGCGCCCGTTTATATCATGAACGCCATCGACCGCGCCCTTGCAAGCGGCACGGAAGAAAAGATCGCTTACCCCGAGATATAGGTGAGCCATGAGAGGGAATAAGATAGTTTTATCCGCGTTTTCCGACGAATATGCCGTTCCCTTTGAAAAACAGCTGGAGGCAATGGCGCGTTTCGGCATCGGATACGTGGAGCTTCGCACCGTGGACGGGAAGAACGTTTCCGCACTCACGGGGGACGAGGTGGCTGAGGCAAGACGCAAGCTTGAGTCCTTCGGAATTTCCGTTTCTGCCATCGGCTCTCCCATCGGAAAGGTGGTCCTTGACGGTGATATAAGCGGTCATTTTGAAATGGCGCGCCGCGTATTTGAAACGGCAAATACTCTCGGCACCAGATTCGTGCGTATGTTCAGCTTTTACGCCCCCGAGGGAAAAAATATAACGCAAATGAAAACCGAGGTGTTCGACGGGCTCTATAAGCTTTTGGAGCTTGCCCGCGAGCATGGCGTTGTGCTCTGCCACGAGAACGAGGCAAAAATATACGGCGACGTGCCCGCAAGGTGCCGCGAGATATACGACGCCTTCGGCGGCGAGATAAAATGCGTTTTTGATATGGGTAATTACGTGCTGGAGGGGGTGGATCCTTACCCCGAGGCGTACGGTCTGCTTCGGAACGGCATTGCCTATTTCCATATAAAGGACGCGCTGTACGAGGGGGCAATAGTTCCTCCCGGTGCGGGCAAAGCCAAGATAAGAGAGATACTGGACACCCACAGCGAGCGAGCAGATGCGCCGTTTTTCGTAACCTTGGAGCCGCATCTCCAGCTGTTTTCGGGGCTCAACGCCCTTGTGGGACGTTCCTTTGATAATCCCTATAAATACAGCGACAGCGAAAGCGCCTTTGAGGATGCGCTGAAAAGATTGAAGGAGTTGATATCATGAACAGCTTTAAGGTAGATAATTTGTCCGTTAACGTTTTCAACACCCGTGCCGAGATGGGCTGTGCCGCGGCAAACGACGTGAAAAACTGTATCCTATCCGTTCTCAAAACCAAGGATACGGTCAATATGATATTCGCCGCCGCTCCGTCCCAAAACGAGGTGCTCGCACAGCTTGTGGCTGATAAGGATATTCCGTGGAACAGGATAAACGCCTTCCACATGGACGAATACATAGGTCTTTCCCCCGATGCACCTCAATGCTTCGGTAATTTCCTGCGTGAGCACATTTTTGGGCTCGTGCCATTTAGGAGCGTTAATTATATCGACGCATCTGCAAAGGACGCGGAGGCAGAGTGCCTGCGTTACTCCGAGCTGCTTGCAAATAACCCCGTGGATATCGTGGTGCTCGGCATAGGCGAGAACGGTCATATCGCTTTCAACGACCCGCCCGTTGCGGATTTTTGCGATAAAAAGACCGCAAAGCCCGTCGCCCTCGACGAGATATGCCGCAACCAGCAGGTAAACGACGGCTGCTTTGCCCATATCGAGGACGTGCCCACCACCGCGATCACCCTTACCGTTCCCGCTCTTTTTGCGGGTAAGCATCTCTTTTGCGTAGTTCCCGCGGCAACGAAGGCAAATGCGGTGTATTCCACCCTCCGTGGGGAGATCGGCGAGCATTGCCCGGCTACCGTACTGCGCCGCCACGAGAGTGCCGCGCTGTATCTGGATGCCGACAGCAGCAAGCTTTTGTGAGGCTGGGATGAAAAGAATAAGATCGGACAAGATCATAGCAGGAGAAAAGCTCGTAAACGGCTACGTTTATTATAACGACGGCATTATCATTGACGTAACGGACGCGGATATCCCCGTGGAATGGGAGTACGATGCAAGAGGGTATTACGTTAGCCCCGGCTTTATCGACATACATACCCATGGCGGCGGAGGCAACCCGTTTGAGGGAACGGTGGACGAGATCGTTGCGGGCTGCAATTATCATCTCGTGCACGGTACCACCGCTATCTGTCCCACCGTGTCTGCCGCGCCCTTTAAGGATATGGCAAGGTCGGTGGAAAACATCGGCATTGCAATGAAGGACGCAAGAGTAAAGGGAACCGTTATCGGTGCTCATATGGAGGGGCCTTATCTTTCCCGTGAGCAGGCGGGTGCCCAGTGCGCGGACTTCATAGAGCCGCCGAGGGATACGGATTACCTTCCGCTTATCGAGAAGCACGGCGGCACTATCGCCCGCTGGACCTACGCCCCCGAAAACGACGTGGACGCGCGCTTTGCAAGGGCGCTTAAGGAACACGGGATAGTTGCATCCGCAGGGCACAGCAACGCGATATATGCGGATCTCGAGATAGCCGCCGAAAACGGCTGCAATCTCGTTACCCATCTGTATTCCTGCACGTCCACCATTACCCGCGATCACGGCTTTCGCCGTCTCGGCGTTATAGAAACGGCGTTTCTTCGGGACGATATGTACGTGGAGATCATCTGCGACGGAAAGCATCTGCCTCCCGAGCTTATCAGGCTTATATACAAGATAAAAGGAAGCGACAGGATAGCCCTCGTTACCGATAGCCTTGCCCTTACGGGAACGGAGGCAAAGCACGGCTTTATGCAAAGCACGGAGTATATCATCGAGGACGGCGTTTGCAAGCTGATGGACCGAACTGCCTTTGCAGGCAGTATTGCCACCGCCGATCGCTTGGTGCGTGTGGCGGTAAGGGAAGCGGATATCC
>JAFSCG010000110.1 GCA_017436885.1 Clostridia bacterium
GCAAGCCCCCGCCCTACAAATATTTCTTCTGTAACAGAAAACGCACCGCCATTTACTTCGGCGGTGCGTTTATTGCTATGATCTCTCCGTTAAGAATACAGAGAGAACGGTTTTGGGATTTTTAAAGTTTAGCTGTCGGTTTTGTAACTCAATCCAGCTTCTGCTCAAAGAGCCAATCGAACAGTCCTGCGGTATCAGCGGTCATTGCCCAGATGCCGTGGCCCGCACCCTCGAAGGTGGTGAACTTAACGTCCGTTCTGCCTGCGGCAATGAGCGCGTCGTTCATCTTCACGGAGCTGCTGTAAGGAACGGAGCCGTCTGCCGAGCCGTGGAATATCCAGATGGCGGTCTTATCCATGGTTGCAACGGTTGCGGGATCGCCCGTGCCCGCAACGGGAATTGCGGCGGCAAACATACCGGGATTTAGGACAAGCAGATTCCAAACGGCGTGCGCGCCCATGCTCATTCCGTAGGTGTACAAGCGCTTTTCGTCGATGGAGAGCTTCTCGCGGTAGTCGGCAAAAAGCTCAAGGGTGGCGACCATATACTCAACGGGCTCGGTATTTACAAAATCAAAGGTGTCGGTATCTTTGCGATCAATTACCCAACGGTGTGTTTTGGGGCAGCAGGGAGCGATGATTATACACTCGTCTGCGTACTTGCCGCTTTCAAAATTGCGAAGGAATTTTGCCTCGCCCGTGTTGATGTGGCTGTTATCGTCGCATCTCACCCCTGCGCTGTGCATGTAAAGTATGCAGGGGTACTCTTTATCTGCGGAGTAGTTCTTCGGCATCCATATCTGGTATTTAAGGTCGATTCCGTTCTCGGCCTCAAATACGAGAGAGGTCCAGCCGCTGTCGAGGTCGGTAGCCATTTTCACGTCGATCTCTCCTTTGATATCAATATTTTCGGGAAGCTTGATGACGGCGCTCGTAAAATACGTGTCCATAAGCAGCTTTGTGGCGTGTATGATGGCGCCGCGGCTGCCGCCCGCAACCACAAGCTTCGAGCCCACAAAGCAGATGCGGTACTCGTTCTGCTTCAATGCGTCGCCTATCTGTGCGGATTCGGGACGGTTTGTGGGACCGATGAGGATCTCGTTATCTGCGGGGTCCTTGCTTTCGTCGCGGTTGACCCACAGCTGATTGCTCGTCTTATCGTAGCAGCAGGCCTTAAGGTCGTTTGCCACGGTAGTAATGGTAGAGGGGCTGCCCTTTTGAATTATGATAGTGTAGTTGCAAGCCTCGGTATCGGAGATCAGCACGTCTCTTACGGGGGCTTCGGTTGCCGCGTCGGTGATCGGGTCGGTAACCGGTTCTGTTCCTGCGGGGTTTTCCCCGCAGGAACAGATAATTAAAAGAGCAAGAACTGTAAACAAAAGCGCTATCAACTTTTTCATCATGGTGCTCTCCTTTGTTTCTGACGGCTTTTACAAAGCGCGACGGATTGCAAAAAGCCGAATCGGTAAAAATACAGCCTGTCGTGAATCAATCCAGCTTCTGCTCAAAGAGCCAATCGAACAGTCCTGCGGTATCGGCGGTCATTGCCCAGATGCCGTGGCCTGCGCCCTCAAAGGTGGTGAACTTAACGTCCGTTCTGCCTGCGGCAACGAGGGCATCGTGCATCTTTGTTGCGCTGTTGTAGGGAACTGCGGTGTCTGCGGTGCCGTGGAATATCCAGATGGCGGTCTTGTCCATGGTGCCGACGGTGTTGGGGTCGCCTGCGCCCGCAACGGGGATGGCTGCGGCAAACATACCGGGGTTACGCGCCAGCAGATCCCAAACGGCAAAGGCACCCATGCTCATGCCGTAGGTGTACAGGCGGTTTTCGTCGATGGAAAGCTTTTCGCGATAGTCGGCAAAAAGCTCAAGGGTTGCCGTCATATACTCGGCGGGCTTGGTGTTTACAAAGTCGTAGGAGCCGCTGTTCCAGTTGTCGGCGGGTACCCATTTGTGGGTCTTGGGGCAGCAGGGAGCAATGATGATGCACCCATCTGCGTACTTGCCGCTTTCAAAATTGCGAAGGAACTTTGCTTCGCCCGTGTTGATGTGGCTGTTATCGTCGCACCTTACGCCTGCGCTGTGCATATAGAGTATGCAGGGATATTCCTTGTCGGCGCTGTAGTTCTTGGGCATCCATATCTGGTATTGCAGGTCAATGTTGTTGGATGCCTCAAATACGAGAGAATTCCAGCCGCTGTCAAGATCAGTTGCCATTTTCACGTCGATCTCTCCTTTGATATCAAGATTTTCGGGAAGCTTGATAACGTCCCCGATAAAGTAGGTGTCCATCAGCAGCTTCGTTGCCTGCACGATGGCGCCGCGGCTGCCACCGGCAACCACAAGCTTCGTACCCACAAAGCAGATGCGGTACTCATGCTCCTTCAGCGCGTCGCCTATCTGTGCGGATTCGGGACGGTTGGTGGGGCCGATGAGTATTTCGTTATCCACGGGATCCTTGCTTTCGTCGCGGTTGACCCACAGCTGATTGCCCGTTTTTTCGTAGCAGGCGGATTTCAGGTCGTTTGCAATGCTGATGATCGTTGTGGCGGTTCCCTTTTGGATTATGGTGGTGTAGTAGCATTTTTCCGTATCGGAAATGATAATATCCTTTACGGGGGCTTCGGTTACTGCGTCGGTTACGGGGTCGGTGACCGAAGGCTCGGTCACCGTTCCGTTATCGCCGCCGCAGGAGCATATAAGAGTGAGAGTAAGAATGGTAAGCAAAAGTGGAAAAATCGCCTTTTTCATCACGTTCTCCTCATAAGTATTTATTTCCGATATCGTTTACACGGTTCTGATCTCTGCGCCGGTGCTCTTTGAGAGCCTCTTAAGAACGCCGTTTGCCACCTTTTCGATCTCCTCACCCGTGAGGGTCTTTTCGTTGGAGCCGATAACAAGGCGGATGGTAACGGATTTCTTGCCTGTGGGGATCTGCTTGCCCTTATATTCGTCAACGAACTTAACGTCGTGGACAAGCTCGTTCTTCTTTTCCATTACCGTGTTGTAGATATCGTCCCACTTGACCATAGAGTCAACAAGGAAGGAGATATCGTACTCGTTTCTGGGGAATTCGGGCACGTGGGTGAAACGGTTGGTTCTGGACTTGAGGGGAACGAGAGCGTCCATATCAAGCTCAACGAGCACGGCGGAAAGCACCTTGATACCGCAGGCGAGTGCCGCCTTCTTGGAAAGAAGGGCAAGGTCGCCTATCTTCTTGCCGTTCAGCATAATATTGAGCCAAACGGTCTCGTCCGCCCAATAGGGCTTTTCTGCCTTTTCAAAGGTGAAGGTCTCCATATGAGTGTATACGGGCATCGTTCCGATAACACCCTTTGCGCGGCGGAAGAGCTCGGAGATATTGTCGGGGGAACCAACGAAGGCGCATCCGAGATGCTTTCTCTGCGCGGGAAGCTTCTCGCCCTTGTATTCGGAGGTGTAATCGGAATCGAGGAATATCTGCGCCTCCTCGAAAATGTCGAACTCATCGAAGTTGCGCTCGTTCTTAACTATCGCCTTGCAGATGTTGGGGAGCAGAGTGGAGCGGATATACTTCTCGTTGGGTGCGGGAGGAGTTGCCAGCGCAAGGATACCGTCGGTGCTCTCGCAGATAGCGTGTACGAACTCGTCGGTCATCCAGGGATAGGTGAATATCTCCTGCATATTGCAGCGGAAGGCAAGGTATTCCTTTACCCTGCGCACAAGGTCCACCTCAAGCTGATTGATGGCACCGTCAAAGGAGGTGGTAATGGTGGTCGCCTCGAAGTTCTCGTAGCCGTACATACGGGCAACCTCTTCCATGATGTCCGCCTTGATGGATACGTCGCCTGTGGAGCGCCAGGTGGGAACAACGATGTGCATACCCGTATCGGTAAAGCTTACCTCAAAGCCCATAGCGCCAAGCTTTCTTGCAACGATCTCCTGGGGAATACGCTTGCCAAGACGTCTGTCAAGCCAATCGAAATCAACGTCGATCTCCTTCTTTTCCAGCTTGTTCGGGTACTGATCCACAAATGCGGTTACCTTCATCTCGGGGTAGAGCTCGGCAAAGAGCTTCATAGCGAGGGAGAGAGCCTGATCGCATCTTTCGGGGTCAACTGCCTTCTCGTAGCGGGAGGAGGACTCGGTGCGGTTATCGTAACGGAGTGCTGTTCTGCGAACTCCGCGGGATTCAAAGTTTGCAACCTCAAGGATAACGCTCTCGGTGTCGGGAAGGACGGAATCCTTCGCGCCGCCCATAACGCCCGCAAGTGCAACGGCACCCTCGGCGTCGGCGATAACGAGATCGTCGGTGGAAAGGGAAAGCTCCTTGTCGTTAAGCAGCTGCAGCTTTTCGCCCTCGTTTGCGCGTCTTACCTCGATGTGGTCGATTATGTGGTTGGAGTCGAAAACGTGGGTGGGCTGACCCGTTGCCAGCATAACGTAGTTGGTAATATCAACAAGGGCGTTTATGGGACGCATGCCGACTCTCCAGATGCGGCTCTGCATCTCAAAGGGAGAGGGCTTAACGGAAAGACCCTCGATGCGCGTGCCAATGTATCTGGGGCAACGGTCGGTGTCGATTATCCTTACGTCGAACTTTTCGTCGGTCTCGGGCTTGAAGCTCTCGAACTTTGCAAGGGGCAGGTCGTAAAGAGCGGCAAGCTCTCTTGCAATGCCGTAATGACCCCAAAGGTCGGGGCGGTTGGTCATGGATTTGTTATCTATCTCAAGGATGATATCGTCAAGGTCCAAAGCCTTTGCAAGGGGAGTTCCCGCAGGTGCGTCGAATGCGGTAACGTCCATGATCTCGTGGTCGTCCTTTGCGGGGAACAGATCGGCAAGACCGACCTCAACGGCGGCGCATATCATGCCGAAGCTTGCAACGCCGCGGAGCTTTGCGTTTTTGATCTCAACGGGCTCGCCCTCGCCGTGCCAGCGCACCATAGCGCCGGGGCAGGCAACGACGACCTTCATACCAACCTCAAGGTTGGAGCCGCCGCATACGATGTCCTTTATCTCGCCTTCGCCGATATCCACCTTGCAAATGCGCAGCTTGTCTGCGTTGGGGTGGGGCAGAACCTCCTTGATCTCGCCGACGATGATCTTGTCAAATTGCTCTGCAAGGCTCTCGGCACCCTCCACCTCAACGGTGGACATGGTCAGATCGTAGGCAAGTCTGGTGAGGTCCATATCCTCGGGAAGCTGTACGTAGTCTTTTATCCAATTCAATGATAATTTCATGTTTATATCCTCCTTAATGGAACTGCTTTAAGAAGCGGAGGTCGGTGCTGTGGAACAGACGCACGTCGTCAACTCCGTAGCGCATCATAACAAGTCGGTCAAGACCGATGTTAACGTAAAAGCCCGTGTATTCGTCGGGATCAAGTCCTGCGGCGCGGAGAACGTTGGGGTGGGGGGTGCCGCCGGGCATGATCTCTATCCAGCCAACGTGCTTGCAAACGCTGCAGCCCTTGCCGCCGCATACAAGGCAGCCCATGTCGATCTCAAATCCGGGCTCAACGAAGGGGAAGAAGCCCGCACGCATTCTTACGGGCACGTCGCGTCCGAACACCTTCTGCAGTATGCTCTTTATCATTACCTTACCTGCGGTGTAGGTAAAGTCCTTGTCAACGATAAGCGCCTCGTACTGGAAGAAGGCGCGCTCGTGGCGTGCGTCGGTGGTTTCGTTTCTGTATACTCTGCCGGGGTAAACGAAGCGATAGGGGGGCTTGTGGGTCTGCATGTAGCGCACGCTGTCGCCCGTAAGGTGAGGACGCAGGCAAAGCTTGTCGTTTGCCTCACCCGAGTCGTGTCCCTCCAGCCAATAGGTGTCCATGCTCTCGCGTGCAGGGTGATTGGGCGGGAAGTTCAGATTGTCGAATGCGTAGTACTCGCTTGTGATCTCGGGACCGCCGAACACCTCAAAGCCCATGGAGCGGAAGGCGTCGTTCAGGTCGTAGCACATCTGGGTAATGGGGTGCAGACCGCCGCTCATAGGCTCAAAGCCGGGAATGGTGCAGTCGAAGTCTGCGGGAATGGCGGAGGCCTTAAGCTTCAGCGCCTCTCGCTTGCCGTCAATCATCTCGGAGAGCAGGTTTTTTGCGTTGTTTACCGCCTTGCCCATTTCGGGACGGAGGGAAACGTCAAGCTTGGGTATCTCCTTCAGCAGGTCGGTAATGCTTCCTTGCTTGCCGAGAAGCGCAACCTTGACCTCTTGGAGCTCCGCTTCGGATCCAACTGCTTCGATCCTTGCAGAACCCTCTTTCAGTAATGCTTCTAATTTTTCTTTCATTTGAGGCTCCTTGTATGATAATTAATTATTAGTGAAGAATGAAAAACGAATAGTGAATAGTGAAAAATTAAGGAAGAAAACCGCAAGCGGTTTTCAAAATGCATATACGGGATGTCGAGGACGTAGTCCCCTGCAAAAATGAAAAAATCCGCCCGTCCACACAGGACGAACGGAAAACCGTCCGCGGTACCACCCGCATTCCGACAAAGTCGGCACTTAAAGCTTCTATCAAAGCCGTGGGCATATCCGTGCCCGTCGGAAAAAGCTCGGAGGGCGAAGGGCTGATAATGCGGCGGCAACGTCCCTCCCAGCCGTGTGGACGCTCTCTTTATGCCGCGGTGCAAGATGCCGATCCTCGTCATCACTTTTTATTCGTTAGGTGAATATTCTACCATATAATATATAAAAAATCAAGATATAATGCAAAAAATGAGGGTGGTATTGCGGTTTTTCCAAGGCAAACGGGCGCATAATATGCGCCCCTACGTCGTGTATCCTCCATCGTAGGGGCGGATATCATCCGCCCGTCTTGTTTATTCCTTTATTCGCCGAAACGGAAGTTCCGCTTTATCTCTCCGTATTCAAGCATGTTGCAGAACTGCTTGCGGTCGTAAATGGAAAAATGTCCTATTTTTCCGCCGCTGTCAACCACCTCGCTGCGTCTGCCCTCCGCAACGTGTATCTCCGCAGGTGCGGGATTGAACAGCATAATATATCCCACCTCCGTGCCTGCGTTTTTGGGCAGCTTGGGTTCTGGGTAGATGCGGAATTTTTCGCCCACGTTCATGTAGTCTTGGCTTGCGGTGCCTACGCGCATTGCCCTCTTGGAGCCGACGATGAGAAGCGGCATCTTGCTCATATAGGTGCAGTAATAGGGTCCCGCAAAGTAAAAATGCTTGCGTCCGAAGGCAGAAACGATGCGCACGTAATAGTCCTTGCTTGGGGTCTTTATGTACATGTCGGGCTTTTCGGAGGTTCGGAAGAAGGATGCGTAGGGCGAGCGGGTCAGCTCGCATTTATAGCCCATCTTATCGCAGACCTTGCGTATGTTGCGAATGGCGCGGGGGCGAGCAAGCACGGCTTTGGCGCTTTTTATGAATATTATGGCGAAAAACAGCCAGAAAAATACGTTGAATATAACTAACATAGCTTCCTCCTTAATCGCAGGTAATGCTGTGTATGCGCCAAAAGGTCAGTCCGCGCCTGAGGGAAACGTAGGCACCGATAACGTCAAGAGGTATGCCGAGGAATGCAACAGCGGCAAGCTGCGGCACTCTTGCAAACACGATCATGGCGGCAACGACGGAGAGTGCGGCGGTAAGCACTATATCAAGCACGCCGTAGTTGTCAAAATACCATTTAACTCCGTCGCGGTAGTTTATCATTCCGAAGGTCTCGCGGTAAAAATGCTTGCGCATCTTTGTGCGGAAACGGTAGTTAAAGCCCGCAAAAAGGAAGGAAGCGGCAAGGTACGCGCCGATGCCCACGGCTTGTATCACGCCTTGGTTCAGGCTCTCGTAGCCGTTGAATAGCTTATCCCCGAGAGTGGGTGAGTAAAGGGCAAGGGAGGGAATAACGAAATAGCAGAAAAGCGCCACAAGCAATGCATATGCCAGGATCTTGAAGATAATAAAAAGCAGAGCGGAAACGATCGAGGTGCCGATGCCGCCCTTTTCTCCAAGCAGCTTTGTTTTCATATCTTTCTCCTTGGGACGTCGGTTTTTTCATATTGTATCACAGCGCGGGCAAGGTGTCAATAAAGGCGTTCCGAAGTCTTAAAGAAATCTTAATACAATCTTAATTTTGCCTCCATTGAATCTTAAAGAGGACGTGCGCTACAATATCTGTCGAAAAAACGGAGGTGGAAAAGATGGTGGATAGGATATGCGCGTTGCTTGGTTCTGCTTTGGGCGTGCTTATGGCGTATTTTGCGGTATATTGGACAGTTGGCTTATTCTGCAAGGCAAAAAAACCCCGAAAAGCGGAAAAACAGCGGCGTTTTGGGGTAATTATCGCCGCAAGAAACGAGGAAAAGGTCATCGGCGCACTCCTTGACAGCATAAAAGAACAAAGCTACCCACGGGAGCTCGTTACCGTATTCTGCGTTGCGGATAATTGCACCGATGCCACCGCATCCATTGCAGGCGAGAAGGGTGCCGTGGTTTACGAGCGCACCGACCCCACCCTTGCCCGCAAGGGCTACGCACTTGAGTTTCTTTTCGATAATATCGGCAAAGATCACGGCATATCCGCCTTTGATGCCTTTGTGTTTTTCGATGCGGATAACACCCTTGATCCTCGCTATCTCGAGGAAATGAACGCCGCCATGGATAGCGGTGCCGACGTTGTTACGGGCTACCGCATGGCAAGCAATTTTGATGATAATTTCATCTCCGCCGCATACGGCATACATTTTTTGCGGAGCAATGCCTTTGCCCACCGTCCGCGTTCGCTTCTGGGCATATCCACCCACGTTGCGGGCACGGGCTTTGGGGTAAGATCTGCGGTGCTTGAGGGCGGCTGGCATTTCCACAGCCTCACGGAGGATACGGAGTTTACTATGTGGGCGGTCAGCCGTGGTCTGCGTATAGATTATTGCGAGAGCGCAATGTTTTTCGACGAGCAGCCCGTCAGCCTGCGCGTGGCGGTGCGCCAGCGCATAAGGTGGATAAAGGGCAGACTGTTCTGCTTTGTTGCCTATGCCGCGCCCCTTATCCGAGGGTTGTTTTCCGAAAGGGGAAGGGGTGCGTTTTCCTGCTACGATATGTTTTTCTACATATTTCCCAAGGCACTTTTCAATTTCATGCTCTCGCTCACCTCGGCGGTCTTTGCGGGCATTGCGTTGCGATACGCCACCCTTGCGGAGGCGGCGTACTCCCTCCTTATTTCCGCCTTGGGGCTTGCTGCCGTTGCGTGTGCCACGGTAATAAGAGAGCGGAAAAACGTTCCCATCCGCGGCGTGAGGCTGCTATGGTTCGTGCTTGCGTTTCCGTGGTTCGATCTTGTGGCGCTTCCGCTCTCCCTCTTTGCGCTTTTTGCACCGGTAAAATGGAAGCCGATACCGCACACGGGGAAAAGGGGAGAAGTAGGGGCGGTTATGAACCGCCCGTAGATACCCGTAGGGGCGGATATTATCCGCCCGTAGATAAAAGATAAAAGATAAAAGAGAATAGATAAAAGAAATGGAAGAAAACCGCAAAGCGGTTTTCAACGCGGGAGGCGGAACGCCTCCCCTGCGAGGAGTGCGGTTCTTTCGCATCCGCCGCAGGCGGATATATCGCGCGCCGTAGGCGTATATCGCAAGCGTTGTCGCTTATATCGCGCGCTTTGCGCATATCGCGGGAGGCGGAACGCCTCCCCTACAATGGGAAACGAAACAAATCGCAGGGGAGATATCATCCAAGAAAAAGCGGGCGGATAATATCCGCCACTACTTGTAAAATCGGGTAAATTATGTTACAATCGAAGCAATGTTATTAATATTTGCTTTAGGAGGACATAAAAATGGCAAAAAACCGTGATAATGTACCCGAGAATTTAAAATGGAGGACCGAGGACATGTTTGAAACTCAGGCCGAGTGGGATGCTCTTTACGCCGACGTGGAGGCAAAGCTGGATTTTTCCGCTTACGAGGGCAAGCTTGCCGATGCGGATATGCTCCTTGAATGCTACGAGAAGGTAAACGCCGTTGAGCTTGATTTTTCCAAGCTGAGCGTTTACGCCTTCATGAAGCGCGACGAGGACACCAGAAAGAGCGAATTCAACGCACTTCAGAGCCGCGTTGACCTGCTTGGCATGAAGTTTTCCGGTGCGGTTGCGTTCATTACCCCCGAGCTTACGGCTCTGCCCGTAAAGACCCTTGAGGCATTCGCCGCTGACGAGCGCTTCAAGGATTACGACTACACCCTTCGCTCCCTTATCAAGCGCAAGCCCCACGTGCTCTCCAAGGAAATGGAGGCTCTCCTTTCCCAGGGCGGCAGAGTTTTCGGCGGCTTCCAGCGCATTTTCGGTATGATAGACAACGCCGACTTCCCCTATCCCGAGATCAAGGTCGGCGGCGAGAAGGTAAAGATTACCCACGGTACCTACGGGCTGATGCTCCATCATCCCGACCGCAACGTGCGCCGCAATGCATTTAAGGCATATTACGGTGCGTACATGGGTCTTATCAACACTATTACCGCAACCTACACCGGCAACGTTGACAAGGACGTTTTCATCTCCCGCGCAAGAAAGTACGACAGCTGTCTTGATATGGCACTTTCCAACGAGGACGTGGACGTTAAGGTATATAAGAACCTGCTTTCCAGCGTTAACAAGGGTCTGCCCCTGCTCCACAGATATTTCCGCGACCGCAAGAAGATCATGGGCTACACCAAGCTCCATATGTACGACGTATACGCCTCCATCGTTGAGGGCGCGGAGATGCAGCTCGATTACGAGGATGCATTCAAGCTTGTAAAGGAGGGCCTTGCTCCTCTGGGCGAAAAGTATCAGGCTCTGCTGCAGGAGGCACACGATAACCGTTGGATCGACGTGGAGGAGACCGAGGGCAAGCGCAGCGGCGCGTACAGCACCAGCGTATTCGGTCTGAAGCACCCTTACGTTCTTCTTAACTATCAGAAGACCACCAACAACATCTTCACCATCGCGCACGAGCTCGGCCATGCAATGCACTCCTACTTCAGCGAGAGAAATCAGCCTCAGGAAAAGGCGGGCTACCGCATTTTCGTTGCCGAGGTTGCCAGCACCGTAAACGAGATACTGCTCTTAAAGCACCTGCTTAAGACCACCGAGGACGTTAAGCTGAAAAAGTACCTCCTTTCCTACTACATGGACACCCTCAAGGGTACGCTGTTCCGTCAGACCCAGTTTGCGGAGTTCGAGTACATCGCTCACGACATGGCGGAAAAGGGTCAGCCCCTTACCAAGGATGCCCTCAACGAGGTATATCTGAACCTCAACAAGAAGTACTACGGCAGAAGCGTTGTTTCCGATCCCGAGATAGCCTACGAGTGGGCGCGCATTCCTCACTTCTACCGCAGCTTCTACGTTTACAAGTACGCAACGGGCATCATCAGCGCCGTTTCCATTGCGGAGCGCATCTATAACGAGGGCAAGCCCGCCGTTGACGATTACTTCAAGTTCCTTTCCTCCGGCGGAAGCGACAGCCCCGTAGAGCTTTTGAAGCTTGCAGGCGTAGACCTTACAAAGAAGGACGCATTCAACTCCGCTATGGCATCCTTCAAGAACGCCCTTACCGAGTTTGAGGCGCTTTAAGAGGTTAGAATATGGAAGTAAAATGCTATTGCTCGGACCATGAGGTCCTTGCCTCGGGAATGCTTTTTACCTTCGAGCACGACGGAAACGCAAGGCTTGATCTTAAGTTTGACGAAAGCTTTCAGTTCCCTCTGGAGTTCAGGTTCCGCACCACCGAGGACGGTGCGGTAGGCTGCCGCACGGACGTGGAGGACGGTGCACTTGTGTTCACCTGCACTAATTTTGTGCATACGCCCGGCTCCGGCACCACCGTCCCCGTGGAGATAGCAACCTACAACGGTAAAAAGGTGTTCATCATCTTCTGGGTGGATTGCACGGGTGTGAATTCGCCGAGAAAGATAGAGTACAATATTTATTTGGAATAAACGCAGAAGAATATCCCCCACAAGATCCTTCGCTTACGCTCGAGGATGACTGTGGGGGATGCTTTATTTGATTATCTCATTCACGAGTTTGTAATACCGTTCATGATATGCGCGGCGATAAACAGGCCTGCGGCCTAGCGGCTCCCTTGTGTAAAAGGAGCTGTCAACGCAGTTGACTGAGGGATTGTTCTTTCGGTTGGAATTTTTTATCGAACTTGATTATCCCGTTCACAAGTTCGTTATGCCGTTCATGATATGTGCGGCAATAAACAGGCCTGCGGCCGCAGGTACGGCAGAGGCAGAGCCGGGAACGTTTCTGCCGTTTTCGTTTACCGTTGCGCCCATTGGCTGCTCCGTGCTCCACAGCACGGGGCATTTTTTTACGCCCGCCTTTTTCAGCGATAGGCGCATTGCCCTTGCAAGGGGGCAGGTATCGGTCTTGAAGATATCGGAAATGCGCAGCTTGGTGGGGTCCACCTTGTTTCCAGTGCCCATGGAGGAGATGATGGGTATATTCCTCTCGACAGAGGCTTTGATAAGTGCCGTTTTTGCGGAAACGTTGTCGATGCAGTCGGCAACGTAGTCGCATTCGCCAAAGCTGTCGATTATTTCGGCGGCGTTCTCTGCCGTAACGAAGGTGTAAAAGGGAACTATCTCCGTTTCGGGGTTTATGGCTTTTGCGCGGGCAATGGCGGCGTCGCATTTGTGCATACCCACGGTGTCGAGGGTGGCAAGTATCTGGCGGTTCAGATTGGTTTCGTTTACCGTGTCGCAATCCACGATGCCGATACGGGCAACGCCTGCGCGGCAAAGTGCCTCCAGCACGTAGCCGCCAACGCCTCCAAGCCCGAAAAGAAGCACCCTTGCCTCTGCCAGACGAGCGGTCTTTTCCTCTCCGTATAATCTTTTTGTGCGGTCGTATATGGGTCTTGATATATCAGCCATAGCATTTTCCTGTCTCATTTTTTTATTATTCTATCAGCCTGCGGAAGATATGTCAATACGTCCTTGTGCTGCGCTCTGCTCTGTATTCCGAGGGGGTGCGCCCCGTTTCCTTTTTGAAAAGGCGCATGAAGTGAACGTCGTTTTCATATCCGCATGAGCGGGAAACGGCGGTAACCGTCATTTCCGTGGAGGAAAGCAGGTATTTTGCCCGTTCCATGCGTCCGCGGCAAACGTCCCGCACTATGCTCACACCGAAAAACAGCTTATATAAATGCTGGACGTAGGAGCGGCTGAGCAGCAGCTTTTTGCATATAAGGTCAATGCTCCAGTCGTTTTGGGGCTCGAGCTGTATCTCGCTGCGCAGATTGAGAAAATGACCGTAATACGGGTGCAGCTGCTCCGGGGAGGAGCTTTGCATCCTTTCGGACAGCTTCAGCAGTATAAGCTCAAAGTAGTGCCGCATGGTGGCGGCTTTGTGAATGTTTTGGGAGTAACGCTCAAAGGCGATGCTCCTGATAAAGGCTGAAAATTCAGCTGTATCCCCAATGGGTATCGGGGTGTCAAAGGGGATATCAAGCTCGGCAAAAACGCTCTCCTCGCCCTCGTCAAGTGCAAAATGGACGAAATCGTTCACGTATTTGTCCGTGGTTGCTCCGTACAGCTGCGGAGTGCCTTTTTTAAAGATCAGGGCACTGCCTTGGGGTATTTCCATCCGCTTGCCGTAAAGCTCCATGAACGCCTCGGTCTTTATTATCAGCAGCAGATAGTCCCCCGAGCCTTGCGGTCTGTTTATAAGAAAGCCTGCCGCGTGCCGATAATTGTTGCCTGCTCTGTTAATTTTCATATCAACCTCAAAAGCACAAAACATCAGTACGATTGCATTATACTATATTGTTGTCCTTTTTTCAAGATGATATATTAAAATCGGAAAATATCCGAAGGGAGAAACAAAATGAAATCAAAGATAACGGCAAATAAAAGATTTATCATAGGTGATATTGACCGACGCATTTACGGCTCCTTTATAGAGCAGCTGGGACGCGCGGTTTACGAGGGCATCTACGAGCCCGACCATCCCACCGCCGACGATCAGGGCTTCCGCGGCGACGTGCTGGAGCTGGTGAGAAAGCTGAACGTGCCGATAGTTCGCTACCCCGGCGGCAATTTTGTTTCCGGCTATAACTGGGAGGACGGCATCGGCGACAGATCGAAGCGCCCGAAGCGCATGGACCTTGCCTGGGGTGCGGTGGACTCCAATCAGGTGGGCATCGACGAATTTCAGGAGTGGGCGAAGCGCGCGGGAAGTGAGGTAATGATGGCCGTTAACCTTGGCACAAGGGGAATGGACGAGGCTCGCAACTGCGTGGAATACTGCAACTCCAAGGCAGACAGCTATTACGCCAACCTGCGCCGCGCAAACGGCTTTGATGAGCCCTTCGGCATTAAGGTATGGTGCCTCGGTAACGAGATGGACGGTCCTTGGCAGCTCGGACACAAGACCGCAGAGGAATACGCACGTCTTGCCGCCGAGGCCGCAAAGGTCATGAAAAGGGCGGATAATACCATACAGCTCGTTGCCTGCGGAAGCACGGGGTATGGCAGGATAGGCGACTGGGAGTACAAGGTGCTTGACGAGACTTATCCCTTCGTTGATTACGTTTCCCTCCACACTTATTTCGATAACAAGGAAAACAACACTCCCAAGTTCCTCGCCCGCAGTGAGGAGATGCACGAGTACATAAACGGCGTCGTTGCCTATTGCGATGCCTTGAAGGCAAAAAAGAAGGCAAAAAAGACCATAAATCTCTCCTACGACGAGTGGAACGTGTGGTTCCACAGCCAGCAGCAGGATGCGCTCAATAAGGACAGGGACAGATGGACCGAGGCAAGACACCAGCTGGAGGACGTATACAATTTCGAGGACGCTCTCGTTGTGGGCTGTATGCTTATGACGCTGCAGAACCACTCCGACCGCGTTAAGATGGCTTGCCTTGCCCAGCTTGTAAACGTTATTGCCCCCATAATGACGGAAAAGGGCGGCAAGGCTTGGGCACAGACCATATTCTACCCGTTCTTCTACGGCTCCAACTACGGCAACGGCGCGACCCTGCGCACAATGATAGAGACCGATACCTACGACGTTGCCGGCTACAGAAGGGAAGTGCCCTATCTCGTTTCCAGCGTTATTTACAACGCAGAGGCAGGAGAGCTTGTGGTCTACGCCGTAAACCGCTCCCTTGACGAGGATATGGAGCTGGAGCTCGATATCGAGGGCTTTGCATCCCGCAAGCTTTTCGAGCACTTAGAGCTTTATCACGATGATCTCAAGGCAATAAACGACAAGGACGTGGAGCGCGTTGCTCCCGCAAAGGTCGAGATAAACGCCGACGGAAGTATCGTGCTCAAAAAGCACTCCTGGAACATGCTCAGATTTAAGGTCGATTGACCCGCTATTGCGTGCGGAGAAAAAATAACACGAATCGGCGCACCTGCCACAGAGTAGGTGCGCCGATCTTCTTATGTGTCGCGGGCGCATAATTGCACCCCTGCGCGCTCATTGCGCGTTAAGCAGTATTTCCCACGTTACGGCGCCAACTCTGCCGTTTGGCTCGATGCCGTAAATACGCTGCACGGCTTTTACGGCTTCCTCCGTTGCATTGCCGAACACGCCGTCCTCGTCAACGGAGGGAATGGCGGGGTCATTTACCGCCGCGCCGTTTATCAGCCGCTGCAGGGTACGCACGTCCTCGCCCTCCATGCCTCTTGTCAGCACCACGCCGGGAAAGGCGGTGCTTTCGTCGGGCAGGGAAGCAAGTATTGCCTCGTAGGTGCGAAGCAGGGCGTTCCAGGTCGCGCGCTCGGTAATGCCCGTAACGGGAAGTCCGTAAAGGGTCTGAAAGGCACGGACGGCGTTTTCTGTTTGCGTTCCGTAGATCAGGTCCACCGTAACGGGATACACGGACGGCACGGCGGCGGCAACGGCGTTCAGCAGTATCTGCAGGGTTCCAACGCCCACACCCGTGCTTCCGCGCTGAAGCACGGAGTCGAACTGTCGCCTTACCTCCTCGGGGCTGATGCCCTCGCTGTTTATATCCGACAGTCTTTTTACACCGTTGTAGATATTTATGACCTTGTACCACGTTGCCTTGCCCACGATGCCGTCCTGCTCTAAATTGAATATGCGCTGAAATTCTCTTACCGCGCTGTCGGTCTGCACGCCGAAGTAGCCGTCCGTGTCGGGGATAAGGGGAATGGACGGGTAATTGCGACCTATCCTGTTCAGCCGCAGCTGCAGTCGGCGCACGTCCTCTCCCGCGCTTCCGAGGCGCAGGGGAATACCGGGGTAGGATTCCTGCGGGTCGCCCGTCGGCGCATCGAAAACGATATTAATATCGTTGCCGTAGTAATTTTGCAGTATCTCGTAGGGGGAAAGACCGTTGTTGGCAAGGGTAACGCTCCCCCATTGGGAAAGACCCGAGCATTGCACCTCGCGCCCGTCGCAATATTGGGCAAACAGGGGCTGGACTTGCCCCTGCCGCACCACGTAATCGTTGAATATATCGTCCACGATGCGGGAAACGTTCTCAAAAATATCCCTGTTGGGAATATAGCTCTGGTCGAATGCCGTGGAGTTGGTTATGTCGAAGTCGAAGCCGCGGGAGCGGTAGTATTCCGTGTAAACGCGGTTTAAGGCGTAGGATATTTGGGCAAGTACGTTGGCGCGTATGGCGTTCTCGGGCCACGTGGGGTATATTTCGCTTGAGGCAACGTTTTTGATGTAATCCGCAAAGGGGACGGTAACGTTTTCCGCATTGGAATTGGGTCTGCCCAAATGGACGGTTATGTTTTCCGGTACCGTAACTGCCATGCTATCTCTCCTCTCCCTTGGGAAAGAATACAACGGGCTGAATGGATTTTACCCCCGAGAAAACGGGCACCTCGCCGTATACCGCCGTGCGGTACATGGGATGGGAGGCGGTAACGGTGTAAACGGCAAAGGGATTGTCGCTGCCGGGTATTGCGGAGCTTTCGCGGCTTGGTGTGGGAAGCACGATGCCGTCAACAATGCCGTCGGCATCGGTCTTAAGGGCGTAAAAGATCCTCTCCCCGTCCTTGAAGGGAGCGGAAACGGTAATAAAAGCACCCGAAACGGGCATGCCCTGCTGTCCGATAAATGCCTGAACCTTCAAAAAGCCCGTGGACGGGCTGGCGGCAAGAAACTCCTCGTAGGTCAGTCCCGCGGTGGGTGGCGGGCTTCCGAGGTCGGAGCCCTCTCCGTTTATCAGCTCAACCTGCGCCTCGGGCATTTCGGGCATTGGCGGTTGCTCGGGCTGTATTGCGGGTCCCTCCTCCTCTGGCAGAGGCATAGGCACGCTTTCCCGCTCCTCTACGGGCGGGACGACCCTCTCGGCGGTCTTTGGTGCCTCCTTTTCGGAATTATCGGCGGCAACGGGGGTGTAGGCGTTTTTTCTTCTGCGTGATATGTACATATCTGCTCCTTTTGCTCTTTTTAACCATTTTATGCAACGCTGCCTTTCGTGCTTACAAAAAGAATTGCAAAAAATCATACTTTTAACATACATTCTATTACAGTTTTTGTAAATGTGTTGCTTTGACCTTTGCCCGTGGGGTAAAATCAAGGTGTATTACCGCAAATAATAACGACAGATCGTGAGGTCATATTATGAAATACGCATACAGAGTGGAAGAAGGGCGCATAGTCCTTACCGTGGACGGATGCGACGTTGCATATCTGCGCACCGTTTGCGGCGCGTCCGATACCCTTGAGGAGATCGAGCCCGGCGCATGGCGTTGGGTACGTCGTACCGAAAAGCCCGTTTGCGAGATGAAAATGGAGATGGACACCGCCTACGAGGCGGCGTACACCATGGTGCCCGCAGTTAACTACAACGGCAACGGCTGGGGCGACAGCGTTGAATACACGGGCGACAGCTGCAACGGCATTCCGTGGACCTACGCATACCACCGCTGCACCATTCCCGCATGCACCTATACCGAGGGCAGCAGCTACGGTGCCGCAATGATGTGCGAGGATACTGACAAGGCAAGCTGCTCTCTCTATAAGCCCGCAGGCGAGGAGTTTACCCGCCACGCGCTCCTTTGGCCCGAGCAGGAGGGACCCAAGGTCCTCTACCGCCACGAGTGGGCACCCAACGACTACATGGGCGTTATGGAGCCCAGATGCGAGTTTACCGCCATCGTTACCGTTTTCCCCATAATTCTGCCCCGCCATCAGGTGCGCACCC
>JAFSCG010000111.1 GCA_017436885.1 Clostridia bacterium
TACGCTCTTTTCACAATCTTTTTAACCGCGGGAAACTTATTCAACTGATAATTTATTTTTTGCTCGAGACTCATCTCTGCTCCATCACTTTCGCAAGAACTTCTTGTACACCCAATGCTGCACCTTGACCGGCATCAGGAACATACCGGTTTGAGCAACAGCCACAACGATATAGTCGCCGAACGATGCATATCCCATCTTCCAAAACTTCTTTATGGTATCGATGTAGCTTTTTGTATTTTCCCAGCTTTTGCGGCGATTTGCGAGAGCGTCGTTGGATCTGAAATACAGAAGCGACTCCTCTATATTTCCGGCTATACATCCGGAAAACAGCATTCTGCCGAAAAGATCCACATCCTGATTTCTTCTTAAATCTCCGTAACCGCCGACAGAAAGCACCTTGGATCGCTTATACATTACGGCAGGATGGTTAAAAGCACTGCGACGCTTGGCAAAGTCATATATATCCTCGTGCTTGGTGGGTACTACTCGCCTTGAAACTATCTCCTCGGGAGTACTGTAAAACTCATCAACAGATGAGCCGAGAAGGTCGAGCCCCGCATTGTTTTCGAATTCCTTAAGCTGCCTTTCGCAGCGCTCCGGCTTAGCTATATCGTCGGTATCCATACGGGCAACAAGCTCGTTCCTGCACTCTGCCAAGCCAAGATTCAATGCTCTTCCGAGACCGATATTAACCTCACTTACCACAATTCGAAACACATCGGGATAGCTTGTCTCGTATTCGGAAACGATACCGTCAAGTTCCTTTGTAAGAGGGCCGTCTTTAACGATCACTATCTCATCAGGCTTTACGGTCTGCTCCAATATGCTGTTTACCGCAGCCCTCAAATATTCCGGTTTTTCCTTTGCGTACAAGGACATTAAAACACTGTATTTTTCCATATCTGTCACAACCTCAGCAGCTCGCGCGCTTCCTCCTGCTTTGCATCGTAAGTGTCCTTGTCGACCTTACCCTCCTGCATAAGCCAATCTCCGAAATCTATATCCGAAACAGTTCCCTCTCGAACAGTATCACTGCGCTTCAAAACTTTACCTACCGTTCCGAAGATGATCTTAAGATCACCCAAAAACGTTATTCCGCTATCGATATACTCCAAATCGTATTCTATTTTTTGCTCCCAAGTAATATTGTTCCTGCCGTTTACCTGGGCAAGACCCGTAAGTCCGGGACGAACGGTATGACGTCGACGCTGTTCCTCGGTCATAAAAACGCAATCTCTGACCAAAAAGGGTCTGGGCCCGCAGATGCTGAGATGCCCCACGAATATGTTAAGAAGCTCCGGCAGCTCGTCAAGGGAGGTACTGCGCAGCCAAGCGCCGTATTTACCGAGGCGTTGATCGTCCGGCAAAAGATTGCCATCCTTGTCCTTTGCATTGGACATAGTGCGAAACTTTATCAGTTTAAAGATCTTTTCCTTGCCGTCCTTGCCTTTTTTTCCGGGTCTGGGCTGAAGAAAAAACGGATTACCCTTCATTGCAATAGCACCGACAACAGTGAGGACCAGCAAGACCGGAGAAAGAACTATCAGCGCCATCAATGACAGCGCGATATCCACCAATCGTTTGAAAAAAACTGCGTACATTATGTATTCCCCTAAAAAATCAATCAAAACAGCTTCTGATAATTTCGATGACCTGCGCCTGCTCCTCTGCCGTCATTTTGTTATCACTGGGCAAGCAGAGACCGCGCTCGAATATATCCGCTCCCACGTCGGAAACGGCACCGGCGATATACGCATTTGTTTTCGCACGTCCCGAGCCGTCCCGGGTAATGAACTCGTGCATACGGTACATAGGCTGCATATGCATTGGCTTCCAAATGGGTCTGCCCTCTGCATTATAGCTTGCAAGTGTCTCAAGGATCTCTGTAGGGCAGGTCTTACCCGACTCCTTTACGTATAGCGCACTGAAATCGTCTCTCACCTGCTTGCACATACATTCCCTGTCAATGATCATTGCAGACAGCCAATAGTTTGGTTCAGAACCTTCAACGATGGGATTCATATGCACAGGCAGATCCGCGAAGCCGTCTGCGTATCTATCGTATATGGCCTTTTTCTGTGCTATATGCTCTTCGAGATAGGGATACTGACCGCGAACTACGCCCGCAACAACGTTGCTCATACGGTAATTGTAGCCCACCTCCTCGTGCTGATACCAG
The DNA here is from genome assembly GCA_017436885.1 of Clostridia bacterium. Classification (GTDB taxonomy): domain Bacteria; phylum Bacillota; class Clostridia; order Oscillospirales; family CAG-272; genus RUG12395. The sequence continues at coordinate 2,183 of JAFSCG010000111.1, forward strand.
GGTGCGTTTTCTCTTGCCTGCGTGGACCACTTACGTGCCTTGTTTGCTACCTCTATATCATTTGTCAACAAGCAACCGCCCGCAGAACCCGTTATGATCTTGTTGCCGTTATAGCTTATAGCGGAATAGTCACCAAACGAGCCGCACTGTTTTCCGTAAAGAGTTGCGCCCATAGCCTCCGCGGCATCTTCGATCAAAAGCGCTCCGTGCTTCTCGCAAACAGCCTTTATCAGATCGATCCTGCCGGGAAAACCGTAAAGCTCCGCGCATACCACAAGCTTTACCTCGGGATAAAGCTCAAATGCCCTTTCAAGTGCAACGGGATCCATATTCCAAGATTCGGCCTCAGTGTCTATGAACACAGGAATACCGCCCTCATAAACCACCGGATTAAGAGTTGCATCAAATGTCATATCCGAGCAAAAAACTCTCTTTCCCTCAAGCGCACCGTGGCTGATAGCAGGCTTTCCGTACAACGTCTCACCCGCGTGCTTGACCGCAAGATGGAGAGCCGCCGTGCAACAGGAAAGGCCGACAGCATATTTCATCTCTGCCTTTTCTGCGGCTATCCTCTCAACCTCGTTGATGTTTTCACCAACGGTACTCATCCAATTGGTTTCATAGGCCTGCTGTACGTATTTCATTTCTTCACCGTGCATAGTCGGCGTAGCAAGCCATATCTTTTTTTCAAATCTTTTCATCGATCTTCCCCGGATCATATTATATGTATCGCTGATCGCAACGCCGCAAAAGCGGGTCGCAAAACGCGCATCCGTATGCCCACCTATTAGCAACGAGGACATAACAAACAGCCGCAGCGATTGCAAATGGACACAACTACGGCAATTTACACTTCATATCATTATAAACCTTTTCATAACAAAAGTAAAGTATAAATACCAATAAAATATACTCTAAAACCGACAAATTTCTGCACAAAAAAGAAAAAGACGGAGTTTTACGTAAAAACAAACAGAAGCGGCATCGAAAAGCGAAGTTTCCGATGCCGAAAAACGTTGATCTACCCACGCCAGAGGGCAAAAAAATCGCGCAGACCCGTATAGGCAACGAGGCCTGTAAATGCTGTCAAAGATAATACGATAACAAGCACGACGCCGTCGCTTTTGATATCCTCAAGATAGCAATGCAAGGCAAAGCCAAGACCGACCTTAAGATTACCGAAAAACGCAAAAATGCGTTTTATTACGGCGTCGCTATGCTGCTTGAACGCACCGCAAGCGAAGCACATAAGATCGAATACCGCACCGACGCAAAAGCCCAAGGCTCTGGCACTGGGCTCATTCAGCTCCGGATGATCCGTTTGATACTTCACCATAACGGCGTATATAAGTCCGTAGGCCGCAAGGGAAACAACGACCATAATAAGACACGCCACCCACAGGCCGTAATATGGGGAGCGGTATTTTGTTTCATCAAGCATTTTGTGCCTCCGCGCCAAAAGACGAAACCGCCCTGCGATATGCATACACAAAGTATATATTTTCGAAAATCGCCGTAATAGTCCACGAGACGGGATAGAGCAAATAGAGAGCAGTAACGGTACCGAAATGCGCAAAAACGGTTTCGATCCACAGGATCCTGAAAACGCAAGAACCCATTATAACGATAAAAGTGGGCATCACGCTTCTGCCAAGTCCGCGCGATGCGGCGATGGCACAGTCCATAAACGCAGACAGCCAATATCCGAGCCCCATAATCGCAAGCCGGTACATACCCGCGCTTACCACCTCGGGCTCATCAGTAAACAGCGAGAGAAATTGCGGGCCAAGCAGCGCAAGGCCCCCGCCCACAACGGCACCTACGCCAGCGGAATAAGCAAGGCTGATAAGATAGCTCTGTTTGATGCGCTTTGGCTTTCCGGCACCGAAATTCTGTCCTATAAAGCTGCCGCACGCAGTGTATATAGCCGCCATAAGATCGAAAACAAGCCCGTCGGAATTCACTGCGGCGGAATTGCCCGCTACCATTACGGTATCAAAGCTGTTAACTGCCGCCTGAACGAAAAGATTGGCAAGGTAGAACACGCCGTTCTGCATTCCCGAGGGGATGCCGAGGCGCAGTATATCCGTGCCGATCCTACCGTAGAAGCGGACCTCGCGCGGACGCAAGCCGTGATCCCCGCGCTCCCTGATAAGGGAAAGGATCACGAGAAAGGCAGAAGTGTATTGAGATATGATGCTTGCCAGCGCAACGCCCGCAACGCTCATCTCCA
>JAFSCG010000112.1 GCA_017436885.1 Clostridia bacterium
AGTACAGGCCCCACAAAGTTCATAAAAACGATGCAAATGACCAGCCAGATCGCACGGTTGCCGCGCTTGTAGCTATTGTGCGTCAGAATATGATAAAGCGTATACCCCAAAAGCCCGAACTGAACGCAAATAAGCGGTATGAGAAAGGGCAAAAATTCCATGATCTGTTCCATTACTTATCCTCCTTGTTTTCCGAGTGTTTTTTGTAATAATTATAGGAATACACCACGGGTATCAAAACTATGGTAAGAAATGTCGCAAGGGCTACGACGGCATTTACGGGTGCGGGCAAAAATGCGCAGGAAAGAAGCACGATACCGCCCACCGTCCACACCTTACCGCCGATGCGGTGCGTAGCGTTCCAATTTTCCTCGCTTTCCAAAGTCCATACGATCTTGATGCCAAGGCTGTAATTCTGCTTGCATTTTGGCAGATAATTGCCGATAATGAATATCATAGAGCCCATAAGAAGCATGATGATCATATCTGCCCTTATCTTATAACCAAGGGCGGTTCCGTATATTACAAATCCAATAACAAGGGAAATAACGGGTATAGACCAGATAATAATGTTGACGGGCTTGACGTTCTGCCCCTTGTTTTTCGGGTCCAGCGTCATGGCAACGATGCAAAGCCAATTAACTCCAAGCAAAAACAGCGGCAAGAAGAACACCGCAAATGCCTTGCTTTCGTAATTATCTATCTCGCCGTTTGCGTTCCAATGGACGGGTATCTCGTCGGGCAATACGTTCCACGCCAAAAGTCCGAAAACCATGGGCAGAAGTATTATAACGGAAGCTATTATAAGCTTTAACTTATTATTCTTTATCATCATTTTCTCCCTTCAATGCCGCAAGCCAAAGCATGATCTCCTCAAGCACCGAGGCGTTCAGCTCGTAGTATATAAACTTACCCTCTCGTTTATCGCGTATGAGGTCCGCATCCTTCAAAACCGAAAGATGCCGCGATATGGACGCGCCCGTAACGGAAAAATGCTCCGTTATCTCTCCTGCCGATCTTCTTCCCGATTTCAGCATGTTCAGTATCTCACGCCGTATGGGATCCGCAAGAGCGCGCAAGGTGTTTTGAAGTCCCATTGCTCCTCCACATCATTTAACATTTAACCTAATTGTTAAATGTATTATATCATGCAAAAATAAAAAAGTCAATAAAAAAACGAGCATCGAAACAAAAAATCTCCGATGCTCGTTTGATCTACTCTTTTATCTCTATTTTTATATCTCCCGTATCCGTTTGGATCTCGCAAAGTCCACCCTCTGTGGACGCGGGAACGTTAATTTTTCCCGTATCTGATCTTGCGGAGAATATCTTACTGCTCGCAAAGCTGCCGCTTACGTCGCCCGTGTCGGTCTTGACTTGGACCGACGATGCATCACACCTGTCAAAACGTATATCACCCGTTGTTCTCGTTACAACAAGCCTTCCCGTTGCAACAACGTTTTTGAGAGTGATACCGCCGGTATTTCCCGTGGAAACAAGCTCCGCACAGCTTACGTCGGTAAGCGTTGCCTTGCCTGTGCTTACCTGCACCGTAACGGTACCGACACAGCTTACGCCGCTTGCGCCGATATTACCCGTAGAACAACGGAGTGAAATATCCTTTGCGGAAACGCCCTCCACGCTTATTTTTCCCGTGGTCGCCTTTATTTTGACCTGCCCCTTTGCAGAGGCGTTGCATATAACGTTGCCCGTGCTTAAGGATATATCGATTTCGCCGAAGGAAAAGCTATCGGGCACGCTGACGGCACCCGTACTATTTTTGATATAAAGGCTTTCGTACTCCGCTTGGGGCAGGTAAATGCCGATCTGCTCCTCCCCGAAGGAGAAAAAGCTGATATGCTCGTACCACTTTCTGCTGTCAACAAGAGAGATCTTTAAGGTACCGTTTTCAACGGCAACGGAATGCACAAGCTTTTTGCGCTCGTGGCACACCACTCTGCACGCTCCGTCCTCGGATGGGAAGATCTCAACGTCGGCAGTATCTGTATCAACTGATATGCTTGTAAAAGCATCGGTTATAACGTGATCGTTCATTTCCCACTTCTCCATATCAATAGCTGTAAGATCGTAATCGCTTATATGCAACGCACAAAATGCCAATGCAATGCCGCAAACCATCAGCAGACCGCCGATAAACGCGGCGCACACAAAGCGCTTGCTCATTATGCCACCTCCCTGTGGACAAAAATGCTTTTAATTGCCAATGCCGCCTTTGCCACAAGCCAAGCGGCTCCCTTGGTTGCGGCCTTACATCCGTAAAAGCCGAACACGGAAAGTCCCGTGCAAAAAAGCGCTATCCCAACGAGCATAAGCCCCGCCGATATATTTGGGATAACAAATGCCACCGCGCCCGAAACAAGTCCTCCAATGGCACATCCCCAAAGCGATACCTCCACCGCCCACAAGGTAATGACCAAGGAAAACAGCACGGCAACAAGCGAGATAAGCACCGAAAATGCGGCGACCAACAGGGGAAACCACAGTGGAAAACCAAGCACTATCAAAAGGACAGTCCCTGCGCTTGTCAGCCTTTTTTCCTCCTTGGGCTCTTTTTTCGGCTCCTTCACTTCCCTCGCCGAGGGCTGCGGAGCAGTATCGCCGAGTATCCTTGCCGCAATCTCCTCAATGCTACCCAGCTCCGATATGGCGTCGCTCTCGGTCATTCCATCCTCAACGCGGTCGTCTATCATTTCCGAATAATACTCAACGTAACGCTCTATATCCTCCCGCGGCAACGCACGGAGAGCATCGCGCAGCCCGTATAAAAAATCAAGCTTTGTCATCACTTTCCTCCTTGGTTATAAAGCCGTATATCATAAGCAGCTCCTGCCATTCCTCCTTGAAGGCGGCAATGCGAGCCTTTCCCGCCTCGGTAATGCGGTAGTACTTTCGCAGTCTTCCGTTGTGCTCTGCAGTGCGGACCGTAAGCAGCTCTGCCGCCTCAAGCCTGCGCAGTATAGGGTACAGAGTTGATTCCGAAATATCCACGTAAGGCTTTACGTCCTTTATTATCTTATACCCGTAGGAATCCTCGTTTTTTATAGCCGCAAGCACACATATATCAAGCAGACCGCGCTTTAGCTGTATGTCCATAAACGACCTCCAATACATCCCTTTGCACAATACTATACCACGCATAGTATTGTGTTGTCAACCGAATTTACACATTTCATCAAAAAAGGACGTGCACCACCCGAAGACGGCACACATCCCTTTTTTAATCCATTGCCATATTAATTTGTGCTCACGCGGCGGAGTGCGTTACACGTCGGCATCAAGGCCGAAGTACATTTGCTCCCAGATTCCGTTTTCGGTAAGCTTTTCCGCAACCGCATCCCCATCAAATCTTTCAAGAGTAACGTTGCCAACCATACGAATGTAGCTGGGAGAAAGCTTCATCAGTTTAACGAATGCAATAAGAGCCTTGCTTGCCTTTGCCCTCGCGGTTCCGTGTCCCTGATCGGCCACAAAGGTCTCTATGATGCTCTTGGCCTCATACGTAACGCGGAAGTGGTTCTTTCCGTCGTTATAGTCGTACACAAGGGTCTTATAATAGTGTTTTTTGGTTATGGGATCAAAGTCCGCATCCCTCTGCTCGTATTTAACGGCATCGATATCACAGCCGATGCGCTTACCGTTTTTGTAGATCACAAAAACCGGAAAATGCTCATAACCGTATTTTTCCCCTGCGGTTATGTAGCTGGAGATGACCTGATAGTCGCCCACCTTTGCCCTGCCCCAGTACCAATGGTGCATAAGCCAGAACATTCCGATATTTCCCCAGTTGTGATCGTGATAACCGGAGCCTGTCAAATGGAGACGCTTACCGTCAAGGAAGATATCCGCCTGCACTCTTCCCTCGGGTACGGCGGGAAGCCAAGCAAAATACTTCTTCTCGCCAAACAGGAACCTGCCGCCCTTGTGGCGATAGCTGTCAGCATTCGCTTTAAGATCCACGTCGCATTTAATACGATCGTTTTCAAAATGGATGGAATAATTCTTCAGATCTCCCTTGAAATGGTTGTTTCCGATACGAACGTCGCACTCTCCCTCCGAAAAGCTGCACT
>JAFSCG010000113.1 GCA_017436885.1 Clostridia bacterium
GGAGGAACGTTCCTCCTCGACCCATATAAGGTCTCCGTAATTTTCAAGCGGAATATGATGGTCGATCTTGATAAGCTCCTTGCAGAGAGTGTACTTTGTATTTGAGATGCGAGCCTCGGATGCGGTATCAAGAACGATACCGAGGGCATCTGTATACTCTTCGTCTGCAACGGGGGCATCATCCTCGCCCATAAATTCAAGATATGCCGCAGGGTTTTCCTCAATAAGTCGTACGTCTTTGTCGGGCCAAGTGGAGACTATTATCTCCTTAAGACCTTTAGTGGCGCCAACGCAGTCGCCGTCGTTTCTGACGTGGCGGAACAAAAATATTTTATCGTATTCCTTGATCTTGTTCAGTATATCAAGCTTTACCTGTGAATTCATATATGTCCTCCCGCGATCGAGTTAAGATCGCTTAACAGTTTCATTGCTTCGTCTTTATCTTTCAGAGTACAGCCACTTGCCTTTGCGTGTCCTCCGCCACCGTATTTGACCGCAACGGGGTTGATATTATAAACGGATGAGCGTATTTCGCAAAAAATGCCGCTGTTAGTTTCCGTAAAGTTTACCCAGATATCAACGTCCTTGATATCGGACATGGTGTTTACCATACCTCTCGAAGCGGTGAAGGTGTCGATATTCAGCTCTTTCAGCTCGGCTCTATCCGTGTAAATGTAGGCAACGTTGTTTTCGGTGAATTGGACCTTCAGAAGGAAGGTAGCCTTAAGCTTTTTGTTCTCGTAGGTGTCGGAATACAGGTTTCTGAATATTGTAGAATAGTCAACTCCCGATTCAAGGAGCTTCGATGCGGTAAACAGGGTGCGCGGCGTTGTGCTGTCGTAACGGAAACGACCCGAATCGGTTACCATTCCGGTATATAAAGCGGATGCGGCTCCGGAATTAACGGTAAGGCCGTTCTTTATTGCCATATCAGCTATCATTCCGCAACAGCTCTCATAAGACGTGTCAATGACCTCGGTCTCGCAAAAGCTTTCGCAGAATATGTGATGGTCGATTCTTGCGGTGTGCTTTGCGGTTGTATAGCGCGTGTCGCTCACAAGCTTTGCCGAACCGCAGTCCAGGACGATCGCAAGGGCGTTTTCGTACTTTTCGTCGGCAATTTCGTCAAAGCCCTCGGGTGCCATAAATGAGTAGTTGTTTGCCGCATCTCCAACTGCGTAGACCTCTTTGGTGGGGAAGTTTTCCTTGATTATTTCTTTAAGACCAAGCTGACAGCCAATGGCATCGCCATCGGGTCTTTCGTGGCGATGTATAATAACGGTTTCAGCTTCTTTTATAAGCTTCAGGATCTTTGAATACATAAATATCTCCGTTTACTTGCATTACCATTAACATTGTGCTATACTGAACGCAGTCAGCGCACTACGATCAAAATATTGCGGAGGGGAAATTATGATTTTACTTGTTGATGGCAGTAATCTGCTTTTTCAAATGTTTTACGGGATGCCCAACGTGATAAAAGGGAAGAAGGACTATCCAATACAGGGCACGCTTGGATTCATCGGAGCTCTGCTAAAAATGATCAAAATGACGGGTGCGGACCGCGTTGCCGTGTTCTTTGACGGGGAATGCACCAATCCGCGCAATGAGTTATCGAATGATTATAAGGCCAATAGACCCAATTATGACGACGTTCCGTATTATGAAACACCCTTCTCGCAGCTCCCCGATATTTACAGCGCGCTGGAGGTCATGGGTATCGCCCATGCAACGACAGTGTGCTGCGAGGCGGACGATTGGCTTGCGGGTTATGCTCGCATACCTAACGAAAGAATAATTATATCCTCCGGCGACAGCGATCTTTTTCAGCTGATAAGCGATAACGTGCAAATACTTCGCTACCGCGGCGATAAAACGGCTATATGCGACAGAGAGTACGTTTACTCCAAGCTGGGCGTATATCCCGAAAGATATGCGGATTTTAAATGTCTCACGGGAGATAACTCCGATAATATTCGGGGTTGTGATAAGGTCGGACCCAAAACGGCGGCACAGCTTATTGCACAGTTCTCAACACTCGAGGAGATGATAGAGCGCTCATATGAGATCAAGAAGCCATCCGTACGGCTTGCGGTAAATGCCTGCGCGGAAAGGATTCTTTTTAACCGCAGGCTGATAAAGCTTGATTACGATGGACCGCTGCCGATATCAGAGAGCGAGATGGTCTACACGGGAAAGTACACCAAGACCCGCGACGTGCTTGATGCAATAGGTATTTAATTCCTTACGATATTTCTTGCAACGTGTACACCGCTTGCAGAGGCATGGGAAAGGGAGTGGGTTATGCCGCTTCCGTCGCCTATGATGTAAAGGCCCTTCTTGCAGCTTTCAAGGTTGCTATCGACCTTGACCTCCATGTTGTAGAACTTTACCTCAACTCCGTAAAGCAAGGTGTCCTCGTTTGCTGTACCGGGCGCAATCTTGTCAAGGGCGTATATCATTTCGATGATGCCGTCAAGTATACGCTTGGGCAGAACAAGGCTCAGATCTCCGGGGGTGGCGTTAAGCGTGGGTGTGGTAAAGGACTCGGCAATTCTTTGAGGGGTGCTTCTGTGTCCCTGGATCAGGTCGCCGAAGCGCTGAACCATAACGCCGCCGCCAAGCATGTTGCTCAGTCGCGCAATGGATTCTCCGTAGCCGTTAGAATCACGGAAGGGCTCGGAAAAATGCTTTGCAACCAGCAGAGCAAAGTTTGTGTTCTTTGTTTGCTTTGCGGGATCCTCGTAGCTGTGTCCGTTAACGGTAACGATACCGTTTGTGTTCTCACTTACAACCGCGCCCTTGGGGTTCATACAAAAGGTGCGTACCTTGTCGGCATATTTTTGTGTGCGGTATACGATCTTACTTTCGTATAGCTCGTCCGTGAGATGGGAGAATATCTCGGCGGGAAGCTCGACGCGTACGCCGATGTCAACGCGGTTCGAGCTTGTGGGGATATCAAGCTCCTTGCAGGTCTGCTCCATCCATTTGCTTCCGCTTCTACCAACGGAAACAATGCATTTGTTGCAGGTGTAGCTCTCGTTACGGGCGGTTATAACGTACTTTCCGTCGTTCTCTTTGACGGTATCCACGGGGGAGTTGAAATAGAAGTCAACCTTTTCCTTGAGATGATCGTATAGATTTTCAAGAACAATGTAGTTTATGTCGGTGCCAAGGTGTCTTACGGATGCGTCAAGCAGGTGGAGTCCGTTCTGCATGCAGATCTTCTTGAATTTTGTTCCTGCGGTAGAGTAAAGCTTTGTGCCCTCACCTCCGAACTGCATATTTATATCGTCTACGTACTCCATTAGTGCGGTGGCTTCCTTTTTGCCGATATATTCGTAGAGCGTGCCGCCAAAGTCATTGGTGATGTTGTATTTACCGTCAGAAAAGGCACCTGCACCGCCAAATCCGCTCATAATAGAGCAGCTTTTGCAGTGAATGCAGCTCTTGATCTTGTCCCCGTCGATGGGGCATTTTCTTTTATGAAGAGGATTGCCCGCTTCAAAGACAGCTATCTTCATGCCTGCATCAAGCTTTGAAAGCTCGTATGCCGCAAATATACCTCCGGGACCCGCTCCGATTATAATAACGTCGTAATTCATCATGTCCTCCAACACAAAACAAATAACGGTCATCAACCGCTTGCGGTAGATGACCGTTTGTGTTATCTAACGTGGTCAGATGCATAGCATCTTTTAACTACCATATCAGTATACCACGGTTAAATTAATTAATCAAGATGATTTCTTGATTTTCTTCAATTTTCACTAAATTAGTATTAATAATATATCAAAATCTCTTGAATATGGTCTCGCCGTCTTTAATGGTTTCAAGTACTTTAATATCCTTGATATCATCAATAGGAACGTTCAGGGGATCTTTGTCAAGGATAACAAGGTCTGCTCTTTTGCCAACCTCGATGCTGCCCTTGACGTCCTCTTCAAAATACTGATATGCGCCTTCGATAGTTACAGCGCGGAGTGCGTCGAGAACGGAGATCTCCTCGCCGTCAAGATGCACGCCGTTTCTCGTTTTGCGAGCTGCGGCACACCATACTGCAAAAAGGATATCGGGCTTTATGACAGGTGCATCGGTGTGCAGAGTTATGTGAGTTCCGCATTCAATAGCTGTTCGAGCAGCACATAATGTATTTACACGCTCTTTACCGAGTACTCTGATAAAAGAATCACCCGAGTAGTAGATATCTCCCTGCAAGAAGGAAATTACGGCACCAAGCTTCGAGGCCTTTTCAAGCATTTCCTTATCCATGAAAAAAGCGTGAATATGGGTGGGGCGCAATTCTTTTAAGTTGGGATATTCCTTTTCGGCAAGCTCAAGGCAGCGGACAAACTGCTCATTTGCAGCATCACCGATAGAGTGGTAAATTATCTGCAGGTTATTGCGCGCAGCATAGCGCATTGTTTCCACTACTTCCTCATCGGATCTCTGTGGATAACCGCAGAACCCATCGCTGTTAAGGTACGGCTTGCGCATCCAAGCAGTCCTCGCTGATATCGATCCGTCCAGATATTGTTTGATTCCGCCTATTCGTATCTTGTCATTTGTTTCGATCTTTGCGTCAAAAGCAGTCTTGATTCTCTCGTAATGGGGAATATGAACGAACGAGTACAAATCGAGCTTCATTTCGTTCTCGTCAAGCAATTTGCGATACACGTCAATCATGTGGCTTCCGAGGTAACCGTCGTTGGCTGTTGTAATTCCATATGATGCATAGATATGCTGCATTTTTATGTGGGCATGACATAATTTTTCGGTGGTAGGTGCTGGTATCCTCATTCTGATGTTGGTGCAGGCAGTTTCCTCAAGGCATCCTGTAAGCTTTCCGTTTTCCTTGACGTAGCAGCCGCATTTTGGATCGGGAGTTTTGGGAGTAATTCCAAAATGATCGAAAACACGGGAGTTGCAAAGACCCATGTGGCAGCTTGAATGCTTTATGAGCAGTAAATGATCGGGACAAATAGAGTCAAGCTCCTCTATCGTCGGCTTTTTGGCGTTAGGGAACAGCTCGTTATCATAATTGCGTGCAACAACCCACTCTCCGCACGGAATGGCGTTCTCGCTTATGAAATCGCGTATTGCGTTTTTCATGGTCTCGAAATCTGAAACATCTTCAAGATTTACTTGAAGCAAAGCTTCGGCGTGCTCCGTGAGGTGGCTATGGGCGTCGATAAAAGAGGGAAGCATGGTCGCACCACAGAGATCAATGCATTTATCGGCACCGAGGTCCTTTAATTCGGATTCTTTACCAACGGCAATGATCTTGCCGTCTTCGATAATTACAGCTTCGGTGTAAAGCTGATCCGCCATAGTTATTATGTTTCCACCGTAGTACAAAGTTTTCATATTGAGCACCTTCTTGATGAATTTATTTTATTATAGTTCATATTTTGTGCCATTTCAATATTTACGCTTTGCAGGAAAGTTATGCTTTTTTATTAAATGTATCAAAATCATTAAATATATCAGAATTGACATTTACAATCCAATTTGCTTTTGATACATTGAACTTGCAATACTTTAAATATTGAGGTGCGACAGAATATGAACGAGAACATAGGCAACGCTAAATTAAAGATTGTATGTATTCAGATGGAGTCAAAGCTCGGCTGTCCTGATGAGAATTTTGATCGTGCTGTGGAATTGTTGGAGGAAGCACTTAAAGAGCAGCCTGACGTAATAGTATTACCCGAGATCTTTGACAATCCCGGTGAGCTTAAGGAGAGAATGACGGAATTTTGCTGCAAGGACGGCGATAAGATCAAGGCTCGCATTGGCGGATTTGCAAAAGAACATGGCGTGAATATAGTAGCAGGATCTGTGTCGGAGATGCATAACGGAAAGTTCTATAACACAGCTTTTGTTTTTGATCGGTGCGGAGATTGCATAGCTACCTACGATAAGATCCAGTTGGTCTATCCCGGGGAATTCAAGTATTATACCGAAGGCGACAGCCTGTGCACTTTTGTGCTTGACGGTGTAAAATGCGGACTTATCATCTGCAATGATCTGAAGTTCCCGGAGCTTGCACGGTCCCTTGCACTTGACGGGATCAACATCCTTTTTGTTCCGTCAGCCTGGCCCGAGGGAAGCATCTTCCGTATGAAGGCCTTGCGCCTTGCAAGAGCGATAGAAAATCAGATATTCGTTGTCAACTGTAATTCGTGTTCTCACAGTATCGGGAAGGTATACGGCGGTCAATCGGCAATTATCGAACCTATCGGAAAGATTATTTCATCTGCGGGTCCGACCGAGGAGATCATATCCGCAGAATGTGATCTGCAGATGATCGAAAAGTGCCGCGCGGGAGGTCAATCAATATTTGACAGAAGGCATCCGGAGCTTTATTAGAGCTCAAATATAATATCAGAAAAGGGGAGTAAAGAAACTTGAGTTTCTTTACTCCCCTAAATCATCGTTCAGTTTTCAAATATTGCTTGAATATTACTTGCAAGCCTCTTCGATAGCAACTGCAACTGCAACAGTCATACCAACCATGGGGTTGTTACCTGCGCCGATCAGACCCATCATCTCAACGTGCGCGGGAACGGAGGAAGAACCTGCGAACTGCGCATCGCTGTGCATACGACCCATAGTATCGGTCATGCCGTAAGAAGCAGGACCTGCTGCCATGTTATCGGGATGGAGAGTACGGCCGGTACCGCCGCCGGAAGCAACGGAGAAGTAGTTAACGCCGTTCTCGTTGCACCACTTCTTGTAGGTGCCTGCAACGGGATGCTGGAAGCGAGTGGGGTTGGTGGAGTTACCGGTAATGGAAACGCCAACGTGCTCTTTTCTCATGATTGCAACGCCCTCGGGAACGTTGTCGGAGCCGTAGCACTTAACCTTTGCACGAGGACCGTCGGAGAATGCAACCTCTCTGATAACGGAAACTTCCTCGGTGTAGGGATCAAACTTGGTCTCTACGTAGGTAAAGCCGTTGATACGGGAGATGATGTAAGCGGCATCCTTGCCAAGACCGTTAAGGATAACGCGGAGATCCTTGGAGCGGACCTTGTTTGCGTTAAGAGCGATCTTGATAGCGCCCTCTGCTGCAGCGAAGGACTCGTGGCCTGCGAGGAAGCAGAAGCACTCGGTCTCCTCGGAGAGGAGCATCTTGCCGAGGTTACCGTGTCCGAGACCAACCTTGCGGTTCTCGGCAACGGAGCCGGGGATGCAGAAGGACTGGAGACCGATACCGATTGCAGCAGCGGCGTCAGCAGCCTTGGTGCAGCCCTTCTTGATTGCGATTGCGGCACCTACGGTGTATGCCCACTTTGCATTCTCGAATGCGATGGGCTGGGTCTCCTCTACGATCTTGTAGGGGTCGATACCCTTTGCGGCACAAATTTCCTTGCACTCGTCGATGGAGGAAATGCCGTATTCTTTAAGAGTAGCGAGAATTTTCGCCTCGCGTCTTTCATAACCTTCAAACTTTGCCATTACGTTTTCCCTCCTTAATTATTCGTGTCTGGGGTCGATGTACTTAACCGCATCTGCGAAACGGCCGTACGTGCCCATGGACTGCTTGTATGCTTCGTTGGGCTCAACACCCTTCTTGATAAGGTCGGTCATCTTGCCGAGATAAACGAACTCGTAGCCGATAACCTCGTTGTTGGCGTCAAGAGCCATTCTGGTGCAGTAGCCTTCGGTCATCTCAAGATAACGAACGCCCTTTGCCTTGGTGCCGTACATGGTACC
>JAFSCG010000114.1 GCA_017436885.1 Clostridia bacterium
CTCCGGCACTCTTGGCGACGCTCCTGCCGCTGATACCACCGCTGCCGTTACCACCGCTGCCGACACTACCGCTGCAGTAGTTGACACCACCGCAGCAGTTGTTGATACCACCGCCGCTGTTGCTGACACCACCGAGGCTGCCGGCCAGGTTACTCCTCCCACCGGTGATAACTCCGCTGTACTCTTTGCAGTAAGCGCTGCTGCCCTCGTTGCAGTTGCAGCTATGGTATTCTTCAAGAAGAGAGTTACCGAGTAATTCTTGCCTTGTTCTCAGCTTAATAAGTAATAACAAGACCGAAGCAGTGTGTTTTAGCGCACTGCTTCGGTTTTTGCCTTGAAAATTCTTCCGCATACATCGGAAAGTTCGTCGTGTTTGACTTCGGCGTACGCAAGTACGCCGTCATCCAAACACAACTTCTTTCCTCGTCTGCGAAACAATTTTACTGCGGCAATGCCTTGAAAATTCCTCCGCATATTTCGGAAGGTGTAACGTACGCGACCTTAACGTTTGTAGGGGAGGGGCTTGCTCCTCCCGAAAAAGTGCGGGCGCACCATCAAGCCCCGCCTGCGATTGAAAAACACCTGCAATATTTTATAAAAAATTTACCAAATGCCTTGACTTTATGGAAAACCTCTGCTATAATAATACACTGCATTATAATCGCTTGTCCTATGGTCAGCAGTCGGTTCGCGTTTGCGGCGAAAACTCCGCAGGCCCGAACGGCGATCTCTAATTTATGAAATGGAGTGATTCTGAACATGCTCAAACCTCAAAAACTCGGCATCAACGAAAGAATGAGCTTTTCCAAGATCGAAGCCCCTATCCAAATGCCGAATCTGATAGAGGTTCAGAAGAAATCGTACGAATGGTTCTTACAGGAGGGACTTCCCGAGGTACTCAGGGACGTGTCTCCCATTGTGGATTATTCGGGCAATCTCTCTATCGACTTTATCGGATATTCTTTGGATTCCAAGCCTCAGTATCCGGTAGAGGAATGTAAGGAGCGCGACGTTAACTACGCCGCACCTCTCAAGGTGACCGTCCGCCTTACCAACAAAGTAACGGAAGAGGTCAAGGAATCGGAGATATACATGGGCGACTTCCCCTTGATGACGGAAAACGGAACCTTCGTTATCAACGGTGCGGAGCGTGTTATCGTTTCTCAGTTCGTCCGTTCTCCCGGCGTTTACTACGGCAGTGATATAGACAAGACCGGTAAGGCTATGTTCTCGTCTACCATCATCCCCTACCGCGGTGCATGGCTTGAGTACGAGACCGATGCCAACGATGCTTTCTACGTAAAGATCGATAAAAACCGCAAGCTTCCCATTACCGTCCTCATTCGCGCCTTCGGCGTTGAAAGCGATGAGGATATTGTTGCTATGTTCGGCGACGATCCCAAGATCACCGCAACCTTTGAAAAGGACGATGCCCGCCGCATAGCTATTGAAAAGGGAACCTCCTTCCGCGACGAGGCCCTTAAGGAGATCTACAAAAAGCTCCGTCCCGGCGAGCCTCCTCTCGTTGAGAGCGCCGAGATCCTTATGAATAACACCTTCTTCGATAACAAGCGCTACGATCTTTCCAACGTTGGACGCTATAAGTATGACCGTAAGCTGGGCGTATCCCGCCGTATCGAAGGTCACAAGACCACCCGTCCCATCGTTAGTATGACGGGCGAGTTCCTTTGCGATGCCGACGTATACATCGACCGTGCTCTGTCCCGCGACCTTGAGCACCGCGGCGCAAACGAGGCCTACATCCTTGCGGACGACGGCACCGAGCAGCACGTATTTGCAAACGGCGCCATCTATCCCGAAACCGTTCTCGGCTACAAGCCCGAGGTTCGCGGTATGAGCGAGAAGGTGCGCTTCGACGTACTCACTCAGATAATCGAGGAGGCAGCAGGTGACAGAGAGAAGGTAGAGGCACTTTGCCTTGCCCGTCTGCCCGAGCTTTGCCCCAAGCACATCCTTGTTGACGATATCTTCTCCTCCATCAACTATCTGCTCAACCTGAGCCACGGTGTTGGTCAGACCGACGATATCGACCACCTTGGCAACCGCCGTATGCGTTCCGTTGGCGAGCTGCTTCAGAACCAGCTCCGCATCGGCCTTTCCCGCCTTGACAAGATAGTTAAGGAAAGGATGACCATCCAGAGCATCGACGAGGTATCTCCCTCCGCGCTCATTAATATCCGTCCGGTGGTTACTGCCATTCGCGAGTTCTTCGGCTCCTCTCCTCTTTCTCAGTTCATGGACCAGAACAACCCTCTGGCAGAGCTTACCCACAAGCGCCGTCTTTCCGCCCTCGGTCCCGGCGGTCTTTCCCGCGACCGTGCATCCTTTGACGTGCGCGACGTTCACTACACTCACTACGGCAGAATGTGCCCCATTGAGACCCCTGAAGGACCTAACATCGGTCTTATCTCCTATCTTGCGACCTATGCGAGGATCAGCGAGTACGGCTTCATCGAGGCACCCTTCCGCGTTGTGGATAAGGAAACGGGTGTTGTTACCGACAAGGTAGTATACCTGACTGCCGACGCCGAGGACGATTACATCGTTGCTCAGGCAAACGAGCCCCTTGACGAAGAGGGCCGCTTTAAGAACAAGAGAGTCGTTGTCCGTGCAAAGGAAGTTATCATCGAGGTGGATCCCTCCGAGGTCGACCTTATGGACGTATCTCCCAAGATGGTCGTTTCCGTTGCCACCGCAATGATCCCCTTCCTTGAAAACGACGATAACTCCCGTGCGCTCATGGGCTCCAACATGCAGAAGCAGGCAGTGCCGCTGATGGTTACCGAGTCACCCATCGTTGCAACGGGTATGGAGTACACCGCCGCATACGACAGCGGAGTTACCATTATCGCCAAGGAGAGCGGAATCGCAGAGCGCGTTACCGCCTCCGAGATCACCATCCGTCGCGACGACGGACAGAAGGACGTTTACCGTCTTCTCAAGTTCAAGCGCTCCAACCAGGGCACCTGCGTAAACCAGCGCCCCATCGTAAGCGAGGGTCAGCGCATCGAAAAGGGTGACGTTATCGCCGACGGTCCCTCCACCGACAAGGGTGAGATGGCTCTCGGTAAGAATGCTCTTATCGGCTTTATGACCTGGGAGGGATATAACTACGAGGACGCGGTCCTTTTGAACGAGCGTCTTGTACGCGACGACGTTTACACCTCCATTCACATCGAGGAATACTCCCACGAAGCAAGAGATACCAAGCTCGGACCGGAGGAAATCACCCGCGAGATACCCAACGTAAGCGAGGATGCTCTGAAGGATCTTACTGCCGATGGTATCGTTAAGATAGGTACCGAGGTACGCGCAGGCGACATACTTGTAGGTAAGGTTACTCCCAAGGGAGAGACTGAGCTTACCGCAGAGGAAAGACTTCTCCGCGCCATCTTCGGCGAGAAGGCTCGCGAGGTTCGCGACACCTCCCTCCGTCTGCCTCACGGCGAAAGCGGTATCGTTGTTGACGTTAGAGTATTCTCCCGCGAAAACGGCGACGAGCTTCCCGCAGGCGTAAACAAGGTTGCGCGCATCTACATCGCGCAGAAGAGAAAGATCTCCGTCGGAGATAAGATGGCAGGTCGCCACGGTAACAAGGGTGTTGTATCCCGCATCCTTCCCCCCGAGGATATGCCTTTCCTTGCCGACGGTACTCCCCTTGACATCGTGCTCAACCCTCTGGGCGTTCCTTCCCGTATGAACATCGGACAGGTTCTTGAGGTGCATCTCGGTATGGCCGCAAGAAAGCTCGGAATGAAGGTCATGACCCCCGTATTCGACGGCGCAAACGAGATGGATATTCTCCAGTGCTTGAAGGATGCAGGTCTGTGGCGCGAGATCAAATATAACGAAAACGTTGACGGCAAGGACGTTATCGAGCTTATCGACGATCCCAAGCCCGGCGAGCCCAAGTACAGAGATATCGTTCGCGCGGACGATCCCGAGCGTTATGACAGACTGTATGCCGAGGGTAAGCTTCGCGTTGTGGACGGTAAGTCCATCCTTTACGACGGACGTACCGGAGAGCCCTTTGATAACCCCGTTACCGTTGGTATTATGTACTACCTCAAGCTTCACCATCTGGTTGACGATAAGATCCACGCACGTTCCACCGGTCCGTACTCCCTTGTTACTCAGCAGCCTCTCGGCGGTAAGGCACAGTTCGGCGGACAGCGCTTCGGTGAGATGGAGGTTTGGGCACTTGAGGCATACGGTGCTGCGTATACTCTTCAGGAGATACTTACCGTTAAGAGTGACGACGTTACCGGCCGTGTTAAGACCTACGAGGCCATCGTTAAGGGTCAGAACATTCCCAGCCCCGGTGTTCCCGAATCCTTCAAGGTACTTGTTAAGGAGCTTCAGTCCCTTTCCCTCGATATTCGCGTGCTTGACAGCGAGGGCAATGAGGTTGAGCTTGCCGAATATGAAGAAGAGCTTGAAACTCCCACCTACGTCAGTGACGAGGATCTCGGCGAGCTTGTTGCTACCGACGATCTGTTCGATTCCTTCTCTGAAAAGGGCGAGGATATCGTGGACGATCTGGACCACGATCGCTTCGGCATCCGCCTTGACGAGGACAGCGAGGAATATGACGATTTCGGTGACGAGGAGTAAGCGTCAGCCGCATTTTCCCAATTTATGCGAGAGGAGCTTATCCGCATAAGCGGTAAGCAAGGTAATAAATAGATGGATAAGAACGTATTCAGTTCAATAAAGATCGGTCTTGCCTCCCCCGATATGATCAGAAGCTGGTCTCACGGTGAGGTCAAAAAGCCCGAAACCATAAACTACAGAACTCTCAAAGCCGAAAAGGACGGTCTTTTCTGTGAAAAGATCTTTGGACCCTCCAAGGACTGGGAGTGCCAGTGCGGCAAGTACAAGAGACAGCGCCACAAGGGCAAGATATGCGACAAGTGCGGAGTTGAGGTAACCACCAAGAAGGTTCGCCGCGAGAGAATGGGTCACATCGAGCTGGCGGCTCCCGTCAGCCACATATGGTACTTCCGTGCCATCCCTTCCCGTATCGGCGTTCTGCTTGATATCTCTCCCCGTCAGCTTGAGCGTGTACTGTATTTCGCAAGCTATATAGTTCTCGATCCCGGTAGCACTCAGCTTGAGAAGGGCGCACCTCTTTCCGACAGCGAGTACCGCGAGCTCAAGGAAAAGTTCGAGAATGATTTCCGCGTGGGTATGGGTGCCGAGGCTATCAAGGAGCTCCTTTGCGAGCTTGACCTCGATGCTCTTTCCACCCAGCTCAAGGAGGAGCTTCTTACCGCCAACGGTCAGAAAAAGCTTAAGCTTATCAAGCGCCTTGACGTTGTAGAGGCATTCCGCAAGTCCGGTAACCGCCCCGAGTGGATGGTGCTTGACGTTGTGCCCGTGCTTCCCCCCGAGCTTCGTCCCCTCGTTCAGCTGGACGGCGGACGCTTTGCCTGCTCCGACCTTAACGACCTTTACCGTCGTGTTATCAACCGCAACAACCGTCTGCGCAAGCTGATGGAGATGCGCGCTCCCGTTATTATTATCCGTAACGAGAAGCGTATGCTTCAGGAGGCTGTGGACGCACTTATTGACAACGGCCGCCGCGGCAAGCCCGTTACCGGCCCCAGCAACCGTCCCCTTAAGTCCCTTTCCGAGATGCTCCGCGGTAAGCAGGGTCGCTTCCGTCAGAACCTTCTCGGTAAGCGTGTTGACTATTCCGGACGTTCCGTTATCGTTGTTGGTCCTAATCTTAAGATCTTCCAGTGCGGTCTTCCCAAGGAGATGGCTCTGGAGCTGTTCAAGCCCTTCGTTATGAAGCGCCTTGTGGAGACCAATAAGGCCTCTAACATCAAGGAAGCCAAAAAGAAGGTAGATCGCGTTAATCCCGACGTTTGGGATGCGCTGGAGTACGTTATCAAGGAGCATCCCGTGCTTCTGAACCGTGCTCCTACCCTCCACCGTCTTTCCATTCAGGCATTTGAGCCCGTGCTTGTTGAGGGTAGAGCCATCAAGCTCCATCCCCTTGTATGTACCGCGTTCAACGCTGACTTCGACGGTGACCAGATGCCTGTTCACGTTCCGCTTTCCGCAGAGGCACAGGCAGAGGCACGCTTCCTTATGCTTTCCGCAAACAACCTGCTGAAGCCCGTTGACGGACGTGCCGTTGCGGTTCCTTCTCAGGATATGATCCTCGGCTCCTACTATCTTACTATGGATAGAGACGGCGAGATCGGCGAGGGCAAGTGCTTCCGCGACTTCGACGAGGCAATGATGGCTTACCAGAATCACGAGATCAGCCTTCAGGCAAAGATCAAGGTTCGTGTAAGCAAGGTCATCGACGGCGAGACCAAGTACAAGGTTATCGACTGCACCCTCGGAAAGCTTATATTCAACCGCAACATTCCTCAGGACCTCGGCTTTGTAGATCGTTCCGATCCTGCTAACGAGTTCCGTCTTGAGGTTGAGTTCGTTGCAAAGAAGAAGATGCTCACCGAGATCGTTGACCGTTGTATCAAGATCCACGGTCTTACCGTGGCTGCCGAGGTTCTTGACGCTATCAAGGCTACCGGCTTTAAGTATTCCACCATCAGCTCGCTGTCCATCTCAGTGTACGATATGACCATTCCTCCGGAAAAGAACGCTCTTATTGCGGCTGCTGAGGAGAAGGTCGAGGAGATCACCGAGTACTTCAACGAAGGTGAGCTGGATGATCGTGAGCGTTACGATCGCGTTATCAGCACTTGGGAGGCAACGACCAAGGAGATCACCGATGCCCTTCAGAAGGGCTTCAACCCCTACAACCCCATTAAGATGATGATCGACTCCGGAGCCCGCGGTAACTCCAGCCAGCTCCGTCAGCTCGCAGGTCTGCGCGGACTTATGTTTGCAACAAACGGTCAGACCATGGAGATCCCGATCAAGTCCAACTTCCGTGAAGGTCTTAACATCCTGGATTACTTCATCGGTGCCCGCGGATCACGTAAGTCCCTTTCCGATACTGCGCTTAAGACTGCAGACTCCGGATATCTTACCCGCCGTCTCGTTGACGTATCTCAGGAGGTCATCGTTCGCGAGGAGGACTGCGGCACCAAGCACGGTCTTGTCGTTTCCGCTATCTACGAGGAAAGCGACCGCCTTGGCTCCACCGACCACGAGCAGTCTGTTATCGAGTCCCTTGCCGACCGTCTCGGCGGCAGATTCGTTATCGGTGACGTTGTTCATCCCGTTACCGGCGAGGTCATCGTTCCCGATAACACTATGATAAGCCCTGCACAGGTAAAGCAGATCGTTGACGCAGGCATTACCGAGGTCAACGTTCGCTCCATCCTTCGTTGCGAGGCAAAGCGCGGCGTTTGCGCACATTGCTACGGTTCCGATCTTGCCTCCGGCAAGAAGGTCAACGTCGGTGAGGCTGTCGGTATTATTGCTGCACAGTCCATCGGTGAGCCCGGTACCCAGCTTACCATGCGTACCTTCCATACCGGTGGTATCGCAGGTGCAAACATCACCCAGGGTCTCCCCCGTATTGAGGAGCTCTTTGAGGCAAGAAGACCCAAGAAGACCGCTGCTATTGCAGAGATCGACGGAACCATCTCTATCCGCGAGGATAAGCGTATGCGCAATATCGTTATCACCGCTGATGACGGACAGGAGGTCGCATACCCCATTCCCTTCGGTATGCACATCAAGGTTCAGGATGGCGACAAGGTGGTCGTTGGTCAGGGAATGACCGAGGGCTACAAGGCTCCCGCAGATATCTTGCGCATTCAGGGTCTGGACGCTGTGTTCGATTATATCGTTCGTGAGGTTCAGAAGGTTTACCGTTCTCAGGAGATCATCATTAACGATAAGCATATCGAGGTTATTGCCCGTCAGATGTCCCGCAAGGTCCGCATCGAGGACGAGGGAGATACCGATCTGCTTCTCGGCGCAATGGTGGATATTACCGAGTTCCGCGAGGCTAACGAGAAGATCGAAAGCCGCATAGCCGCAGGCGAGGCAGTTCGTCCCGCAGTCGGCGCACCCGTACTTCTCGGTATCACCAAGGCATCTCTCCAGACCGAGTCCTTCCTTTCTGCCGCATCCTTCCAGGAGACCACCAAGGTCCTCACTGAGGCTGCTATCCGCGGTAAGGTGGATAACCTTCTCGGACTTAAGGAGAACGTTATTATCGGTAAGCTTATTCCCGCAGGTACCGGTCTTGACTGCTACAACGACGTTCAGGTACACAAGGTTGCTGCAGAGGAGTAATTATCAATACCGCTTTGGGGGCGTGAAGAAATTCACGCCCCTTCTTTTATTAAGAAACGATTAAGATTTTGTTTGAGTAATTGATTTTTTTGAGTAAATAAGATATACTATATTCATTATGAAAAACCGCAAAAATGAGCAAAAGACCAATATTTCGAATATGGGACAGATGTTTGGATATCTGCCCGTTGTCCTTATGCTCATTTTTACCGTGGGAACCGGTATATTTTTGCTTACCTCGGGAGACGGACTTACTGCAGAGGCGATATATGAGCGTCTTTCGGGTAGTAACCGCATAATTACCGCGTTGCTTATCATCCTGCTTTTTGCGGTGAAAAGTATGACGGTGTTCGTGCTGTATAACATACCCGTGGCGGCTGCGGGATTGCTCTTTCCGTTTTGGGAGGCGTTGATAATCAATCTTATCGGTACTGCGATCTGCGTTTCTCTGCCTTATTTTGTGGGACGTTCGCAGGCGGGCGGACCTCTTGTGCAAAAGGCTATTGAAAAAAACAAGGTACTGCGCCGTATTTCCGAATGTGAGAAGAGCTATTCCTTTATGCTTTCCCTTGTTTTGCGGGTAATGAGTCTTCCAAGCGATCTCCTCGGACTTTTCCTTGGTTCTATGAAAGTGAACTATCCTGCTTTTCTTTTAAGCAGTATGCTTGGAATTGCTCCCGGAATGATATGGGTCACGCTTCTTGGCGGCGCTGCAGTTGGCAGGGGCACTCCTGCATTTTGGGTCATTCTCGGTATAGATATGCTTCTTATCGTCACTTCCTTCTTGATTTTCCGTAAAAAATACGGCAAAATAAAATAGCCTTGACAGGGTATTCGGGCTATGATACAATTACTTCAGTTGTTTTTATGAAAGGTGCTGCCAAATGGTTGAGCTTTGGGACGTAATTTACACATTTTTGCTGTCTATGGTGCCTATAATCGAGCTTCGCGGTGCTATTCCGCTGGGCGCGGGCTTGGGACTTCCGTGGTACGTTAATTACATAGTATGCGTTATCGGCAACTTTTTGCCCGTCCCGTTCATTCTGTTGTTCATCCGCGCCATTCTTAATTGGATGAAAAAGGTGCCAAAGCTTGATAAGATCGCTATTTGGCTTGAGGAGCGCGCCGCAAAAAAATCCGATAAGGTAAATAAGTATGCGACCCTCGGTCTTCTTGTTTTTGTTGCCCTTCCTTTGCCCGGCACCGGGGCTTGGACCGGATCCTTGGTTGCGGCACTTATGGAGATGCGCTTGAAGCATTCTCTCCTTTCCGTTTTCTGCGGTGTTTTGATCGCGGGTGTGATCGTAACGCTTATTGCTTACGGTGCGCTGGGATTTCTTAAGTTTTTGCTTTAAAAAACAATTTGGAAGCGGGGAATTGCCCCCAAAGCTATTGCATTTTTTAAAATTGCGTGTTATAATTACACGGTTAAAATAATAATTTCTTATCAAGAGAGGCGGAGGGACTGGCCCGATGAAGCCCGGCAACCTGTTTGCATTGCAAAAAAGGTGCCAAATCCTGAGAGATGAGATAAACGCGCTCTCGGGATATCGGGAGCGCTTTTTTTCGCCCGGAGGAAAATATGGAAAGAAAGCTTTTTACAAGTGAATCCGTCACCATGGGACATCCCGACAAAATGTGTGACAGAATAAGTGATTCTGTTCTTGATGCTATCATCGAGGCAGATCCCAAGGCTCGCGTAGCCTGCGAGAGTTTTACCACTACCGGAATCGTTTGCGTTATGGGTGAGATAACCACCGATGCTTACGTTGACATAGAGGGTATCGTTCGTAACGCAGTTCGAGAGATCGGATATACCCGTGCAAAATACGGCTTCGATGCCGACACCTGCGCAGTGCTCAACTCCATTCACGGTCAGTCTCCCGATATTGCGCTGGGCGTTGATAAATGCCTTGAGGCAAAGCAGGGAGAGAGCGACGGACTTGATACCGGCGCGGGAGATCAGGGTCTTATGTTCGGCTATGCATGCGACGAGACTCCCGAGCTTATGCCCCTGCCCATATCCCTTGCTCACGCTCTTGCAAAGCGTCTTGACGAGGTGCGCCTCTCAAAGACCCTGCCCTACCTCCGTCCCGACGGAAAAACTCAGGTAACCGTTGAGTACGAGGGCGACGAGCCCGCACGTCTGGAGGCTATCGTCGTTTCCTCCCAGCACGATCCCGACGTTACTCAGGAGAAGATCCGCGAGGACATCTGCCGCGAGGTAATATACAAGATATGCCCCGAAAAGCTTATAGACGAAAATACCAAAATCTACGTTAACCCCACGGGCCGCTTCGTTGTTGGCGGTCCTCAGGGAGATACGGGTCTTACGGGACGCAAGATAATCGTTGATACCTACGGCGGATACGCACGCCACGGCGGCTGTGCGTTCAGCGGAAAGGATCCCACCAAGGTGGACCGCAGCGCTTGCTACGCCGCAAGATATCTTGCAAAGAACATAGTTGCCGCAGGTCTTGCCCGCCGTTGCGAGGTACAGCTTGCTTACGCCATCGGCGTTGCACGTCCCCTTTCCGTGCGTGTTGATACTTTCGGCACGGGTAAGATAGCCGACAGCGAGATAGCGGAAAAGGTCAGCGCACTGGTCGATCTGCGTCCTGCCGCCATCATCGAAAGATTCGGTCTGCGTCGCCCCATCTACCGTCAGCTGTCCGCTTACGGACACATGGGCCGCGAGGATCTGAACGTTGCGTGGGAAGCAAGAGATCTCGTGGACAGTCTTAAGTAAGTAAATATCCGAATTTTTTGGCACCCCTTCGGTTTTGGCATATTCTGAAATCGGAGGGGTGTTATGCTTGAAATATTCTTTTGCGTATTTGCGGTCTACGGACTGTTTTGCGCACTGCGAGAGCTGTATTTGATACTTGACAGAAGATCGGCATCATCCGATAAGGACGGAGAAGATGAGGGAAGAGCTTAGGGAGAACGAGGAAAGAATAAAGGGAACGGTAACTCAGGTGGTGTACCGCAGCGAGGAAAGCGGGTACGCCGTTTTGCGTATTTCCTGCGGGAAGGAAGAGGTCACCGTCGTTGGTATTATGCCCGATGCCGCCGAGGGGGAGAGCATCGATGCCATCGGCGAATGGATGAAGCACGCCGAGTACGGAAAGCAGCTGAAGGTAAAGGAATACGAGCGACAGCTTCCCTCGGGAGTTGACTCTATGCTTCGCTATCTTGCCTCCGGCGCAATCAGCGGCATAGGACCCAAAACAGCTGTAAAGATAATAAATCGCTTTGGTGAGTCTACCTTTGAGGTAATGGATAAGCATCCCTCGTGGCTCGCGGATATTCCCGGAATATCAGCAAAAAAGGCGAATGAGATAGGCGAGTGCTTTGCACAGCGCTCGGGAATGCGCTCCCTGCTGCTGCTTTGCGGGGATGCTCTTTCCCCTGCAATGGCTATGCGCGTGTATAAAAAATGGGGAAGTGCCGCCGCAAAGCTCGTGGAGGAAAACCCTTACCGCCTCGCTTCCGAGTTTGAGGGTATCGGCTTTTCGCGGGCTGATAAGCTGGCCGCTTCCATTGGCTTTTCGGGCAACGCAGGCTACCGCGTGCAATGCGGTATTCTGCATATTCTTGATATTGCGGCCTCAAGCGGAGGGCATTGCTGTCTGCCGCCCGACGTGCTGGAGGAGCAGGCGTGCCGCCTTCTTGGCGCGGATGCGGCAACCGTAAGGAGCGAAAGAGACGCTCTGATTGCCGCAGGCGACGTAGTGGCCGAGGGGCGCACGGGACTGCTTTTCAGGCGCAGCGTGTGGAGGACAGAGCAAAGTATCGCCTCCCGCCTTGCGGAGCTTGACAAGCGCTGTGCCCGTGTTGGTGTTTCGGACTTAGAGGGTCTTATCAAGGTCATAGAGACCGAACGCGGCATAAGCTATGCGGGACTTCAGCGCAAGGCAATAATCAGCGCTGTGAATTCGGGCGTTTCCGTAATAACGGGAGGCCCCGGCACGGGAAAGACCACCGTAATTCTTGCGCTTATACGTATTTTTGAGGAAATGGGGCAGGAATGTGCCCTTGCGGCGCCTACGGGCAGAGCGGCCAAGCGTATGAGCGAGGCCACCAGCCACGAGGCAAAGACCGTGCATCGGCTTCTTGAGATGGACTATCAAGGCGAGGGTGCAGATGCAAAGTTCCTTCGGGACGAAAAAACGCCTATCGAGGCCCGTGTTATAATTATTGACGAGGCAAGTATGCTGGACGTGTTCCTGTGTGATGCCTTGCTTCGGGCGGTAAGACCCGGATGCCGCGTTATATTCATCGGCGACAGCGATCAGCTTCCGCCCGTTGGTGCGGGAAACGTGCTGTGGGACATTATAGATTCCGGTGCGTTTTCCACCGTGAAGCTGACGGAGATATTCCGTCAGGCGGAAAAAAGCCTGATAGTTCGTAACGCGCACGCGGTAAACAGAGGCGAGCTGCCTGTTATTGACAGTACAAACGAGGATTTTTTCTTCCTTCCGCGAGAAAATGCGCAAAGCACCGCCGCAACTGTGGCGGATCTCTGTCTGCGCCGTCTGCCGAAGAGCTACGGCGATATGGGAAGGCGCGGAGTGCAGGTCATCACCCCCAGCAGAAGAGGTGCTGCAGGCACGGAAAATCTCAATCTCCTGCTTCGCGACAGCCTTAATCCCCCTGCAAAGGGAAGGACGGAAAAGGAGATAGGGGGCAGAATATTCCGCGAAGGCGACAAGGTAATGCAGACCCGCAATAATTACGATCTGGAGTGGCGCTCCGGTACCCGTCAGGGCAGGGGAGTTTTTAACGGCGATATCGGCGTTATCTTACGCTACGATCTTTCCAGCGGAGGTGCGGTGGTGCGCTTTGACGACAGGGAGGTAAAGTACCCCTTCTCTGATTTTGAGGATCTTGACCACGCATACGCCATTACCGTTCACAAAAGTCAGGGCTCGGAATATCCTATCGTGGTTATGCCTCTTTATCCCTGCGCACCCATGCTTCAGACCCGGAATATGCTGTACACGGCTATAACGAGGGCGCGGACCTACGTCATTCTGGTGGGCAGCAGGGACGTGCTTGACACTATGGTGCACAATGATTCCCGCGCAGTAAGGTACAGCGGGCTTGCGCGCAGGATATGTGAGCTTGTTCCGAAGGAATAAGCTCACAGCGATATAGATCCCTTGCAGGATCTGCGATATACGCCATGCGTGCGATATACGCGTGCGCGTGCGATATGCCCTGCGGGGCACAGGGGGATCTGTATCATATCGCATTTGCAGGGGCGAGCAATGCTCGACCGCAAATATATCGCATTTTGCAGAAGGCAAAATATATCTCGTTTGCGAAGCAAACATATCGCACTTCATCCAAAAAACACACCGAAAATTTCTTTTCGGTGTTGCATTTACTGTAATCGTATTATATAATTAATATGTATATCCAATATTAAAGAATTATCCGCTTAATGCGGTCCTATAACGGAAGTGAAATGAGCAGAGATATCGGAATCGATCTTGGAACGTCCAGCGTTCTCGTGTCTATGGGCGGCAGAGGCATCGCCCTTAAGGAGCCGTCGGTGGTTGCGGTCCGTCGGGATACGGGAGAAATAGTTTGCATCGGCGAGGAAGCGCGTAAGATACTCGGACGCGCCCCCGCTAATATTCACGTCGTCAAGCCCTTGCAGGACGGCGTTATCAGCCAGTACGAGCTGGCTGTAAAAATGTTGCAGTACTTTTTGCGCAAAGCTATCGGCACTCAAATAATTAAGCCCAGAATTTTTATCTGCATACCCGGTGATATTACGGAGGTTGAGGAAAAAGCCGTATATGATGCGGCAACCGGTGCGGGATATTCCCGTCCCATGCTTATCTCCGAGCCCGTGGCGGCGGCCATTGGCGCAGGTATCGACATTTCAATGCCAAACGGAAACCTTGTGGTTGACATTGGCGGAGGAACCACGGACGTGGCGGTAATATCCCTTGGTGGAGTTATTGCTTCCAAGTCCATTAAGATAGCGGGAGATAAGTTCGACGAGGCCATCGTTCGTTACATAAGAAATCTGCATAACGTTCTTATAGGAGAACGCACGGCAGAGGAATTAAAGCGTACCATAGGCACGCTTACTCCCGGCGATCCCAAATATAAGGACAGATATATGGACGTTACGGGCAGATGCCTTGCCCGTGGACTTCCAAAGGTGGTGCGCGTATATCCCCACGACATCAAGGCCGCGCTTACGGATCCCATAAATCAGATCCTTGATGCCATTACCGAGGTTATCGACAATACTCCACCGGAGCTTGACGGCGATATCGTCAGCAACGGTATACTCCTTACGGGCGGCGGAAGCCTTCTTGCCGGTCTTGGAGAGGTAGTAACCTCCTGTATCGGCGTGCGTGCGCGTATTCCTCAAAACCCCGACCAGTGCGTTGCCATCGGAACGGGAAAAGCAATGCGATTTTTCAGCGAGGGGCCCACGGAGAGAGCCCTGTACGGTAGATATTTGAGATGATCAAAAGGATAATTGGTTTTTTTGCACGGTTATTTTCCGTGGAGCGGCTGTTAAAGCCGGAAAACAGGCTTGGCGACGTGCCATCCTCCCGTGAGCTCTACAGCGGATTTTTCAAGCTTGCGTGGCCCACTATGCTTGAGTCGGCCGTAACCTCGCTTACGGGATTCGTGGATACTATGATGGTAGGTACGCTTTCAACCGCCGCCATCAGCGCCGTGGGACTGACAGGACAGCCCCGCCTTTTGATATTCGCTATATTCTTTTCCATAAACGCGGGAATTACCGCAGTTGTCAGCCGTAAAAAGGGGCAGGGCGACCGTGATGGGGCAAATGCCGCCATGCACACGGGCCTGCTCCTTTGCCTTGTTCTTGCGGTGCTTGCCTTCACGCTTGCAAGTGTTTTTTCCGTTCCGCTTTTGAAGTTTGCGGGTGCAACGGGTGAGAACGCGGGCATTTTACCTCAGGCGAAGGTGTACTTCCTTATTACCGTTGCCGGTGTATGCATAAATGCCTTCGGTATGGCGTTAAACGCCGCACAGCGCGCCTGCTCAAACACGAAGATAGCATTCCGCACCACGGTAATTGCAAACGTGGTGAACGTGGCTTTCAACTACTTGCTCATTAACGGACATCTCGGCTTTCCTCGTTTGGAAGTCACCGGTGCGGCCATTGCCACCTTGCTTGGAAATATCTGTGCCTGCGCGGTGTCCGTTGCCTCTGTGCTTAAAAAGGACGGCTATCTTAAGCTGAGTTTTTTCCGTTTGAAGCATATAAGTGCCAGATATATGGGTATGATAGGCCGTGTTTCCCTTGGCACGGGAATGGAGCAGATGTTCATCCGCTTCGGTATGTTTATGTTTGCAAAGGTAGTTGCGGAGCTTGGTACCGACGAGTTTGCCACCCACCAGATATGTATGACCCTTATTTCCATAACCTTCGCCTTTGGCGACGGACTTGGAGTTGCGGCCTCGGCATTGGTGGGACAGAATCTGGGTAAAAAACGCCCCGATCTCTCTGAGCTTTCCGCAAAGGCTGCACAGCGCGTTGGAATGCTTATCTCGGTTGTAATGTTCACCGTATTTATGGTTGGCGGCAGATGGCTTGTAAGCCTGTTCTCCGACGTTGCTTTTGTTGTGGACACGGGCGAAAAGATAATGCGCATCGTTGCCGTTGTGGCGCTCTTTCAGGTGGTGCAGACCATCAACACGGGTTGCCTGAGAGGTGCGGGTGACACTCACTACACCGCAGTCGTTTCCTTTTTCAGCATCGCGGCCATTCGTCCCGTTGTGGCGTATCTGCTTTGCTATCCTGCGGGATTTGGCGTTATCGGCGCTTGGATCGCGCTGTTTATTGACCAGACCACTCGCTTTGTTGCATCCAATATCCGCTTTGCCGGCGGAAAATGGAAGAGTATAAAATTGGGTTGATCCCCTTATCATATTGGAGGAAATTATGGATTTTTCCGCATCTTCGGCAGAAAAGCTGCTTCGCTATTTCGAGGAGATAACAAAGATCCCGCGTCCCTCGGGGCACGAGGAAAAGATCGCCGACTATCTGGAGGCGTTTTTAAAGGAAAGAAATATAGAGTATAAGCGCGACGCAAAGCACAACGTGTTTGCCGTTTTGCCTGCAACCGAGGGCAGGGAAGGTGAGCCTGCCATTATGCTTCAGGGTCATACCGACATGGTATGTGAGGCAGACGAGGGCAAGGAATGGGACGTTATGAACGAGGGCGTTACCCTCCTTCGGGATGGAGATTGGCTCCATGCCGACGGAACCACCCTCGGCGGGGACGACGGCTTTGCCGTTGCCGCAATGCTGGCATTTTTGGACGGTGCCGCACCCTCACATCCCAAGATGGAATTTCTGTTCACCTCCGACGAGGAGGTAGGCCTTGGCGGTGCAACGGCATTCGATTTTGCACCCGTTACAGCAAAGAAGCTCGTTAACCTCGATTCCGAGGAGGAGGACACCGTGCTTGTCAGCTGTGCGGGCGGTATGCGCATGGATATGATGCTCCGATTCGACTTTATGGATTGCGACGGCGTTGCCCTTAAGCTGACCATCGACGGTCTTGCAGGCGGACACAGCGGCGCGGATATACATCTTGGCCGCGCAAATGCAAACCGTGAGCTTGCAAAGGCATTGCAGACTCTTTGCCGTCAGATCAGGGTGAACCTCTGCGCCTTTGATGGCGGAAGCAAGGATAATGCCATTACCCGTTCCGCATCCGCCACCTTCGCCGTTACGGATATAAAGAAGGCAACGGAGATACTTGAGGCGTATAAGGCCGAGTTTATCGAAAGCCTTACCGACGAGGACAAGGCAGGCGTTAACTTCACCCTCGAGCGGGTGCTCGCCCCCGAAAGAATGCTCTCCCGCGAGGACAGCCGCCGCTGTGCGGAGTTCGTTTCCATCCTTCCTTACGGTCCGCTGGAGTTCAACGAGGACCTTGGCATCGTGGAAACAAGTGCAAACATCGGCATCGTGAAGCTGACGGAGGAGGGACTTTCCGTTTCCATGCTTTGCCGCAGCGCAAGCGACGAAAAGCTTGACGACGTAAATTACATCGTTACCTCTCTCTGCATCTTCCACGGTGCGGAAAAATCCGAAAGGAACCGTTATCCCGGCTGGGCGTACAGCAAGGACAGCGCTCTTTGTGCCGAGTACGGCGATGCGTACGAAAAGGTGTTCGGCACGCGCCCCAACGTTATGGGCATACACGCGGGTCTTGAATGCGGTATATTCAAAAAGAAGGCACCCGAGATGGATATGATAAGCATCGGTGCCAATATGCACGATATCCACACCCCCAGAGAGAGAATGTCTATTTCCTCTTGCGAGAGGATCTGGAAGGTGCTTCTTACGCTTATAGGATAAAATAACGGTGTGTTGCGAAATAGCTAAAGGCAACACACCGTTTTTATTCGTTTTTCTTGGGCTGCGGGTGCGTCTGATTTTCTAAAATCTTTTCGGGCGCATCTCGTTCCGCTTGCGGAACACATCGTTCCAAAACAAAAAGCACTTCTTACGAAGTGCTTTTTGTTTTGGAGCTGCTAACCGGAATTGAACCGGTGACCTCGTCCTTACCAAGGACGCGCTCTACCATCTGAGCCATAGCAGCATTCCCAAAGCAAGAGTTATTATAACAGATGCAAAGGGTTTTGTCAATACTTTTTTTGTTTTTGTCGAAAATATTTTTATTAGAGAGAAGCGATAAAAATTTCCGCGTTTCGGTAAAAATCGGTATGCTCCGCAAAGCGGAAGGCGGCGGCAACGGCATCCACAAATTTTGCGGATGCGTCCTCGCGGCTCTCTGCATCATGCATATTGCACACGGCAAAAAACTCTGCCATGGCGTAGCAGGCAAACAGGGTAGCGGCGCTTTCCAATCGCCCTCTGTCCTCAAAGGTGAAGGGGAACTGCTCGTAGAACATATGATTCTGGATCAGCTTTTCAAAATAGATATCCATGTCGGCCAGCATGGAATACGCCTTTTTGCGCAATTTTGCATATTGCTCGGCATCATCCACCATTGCCAGTGCGGGCACTCCGTAGGCCTTTATTGCAATGCCTGTTTCCGCAAAATGGGTAATAAACAGCTTTGCAATGGTGTAAACGCCCCTTTCGTCGTAGGTAAGGCTTTTTCCTCCGCGGCGTGGCAGTTGGTGGTCAAGCTCCTCAAAGCGCTCGTAAATGCTGAGGCTCCTGCATCTCATGACCGACATGGCGGAGCAGCGCATAATGTCCCGCTGTATGGCGTCGTGATAGGTTTGAGGAACCGAGCCGTAATAATCCCGCGTGATGGAAATAAAGTTCAACGGGTCCGTCGAGCGCATCAAAAGCTCCACGGTCTTTTCACAGGCCGCTGAGCAAACAAGCTCTGCCATGCTTCCCATTTTAACCGAGCGCGGAAACAGCCTGCACACCGAAGGGAGCATATCCTCGCCAAGGGTACGGTGCACGGCACATAAGCCGTCCTCGTCCAGAAGCATACAGCTTCCGTTACAGCCCTTTTTGAGATAGGCGTACAGCTGTGGCTCGGGATAGTTCTCCATTGCAAGGGCATCGGTAAGGCGCGCCCTCAGCTTTGCTTCGCAGGGAACGGAGCCAAGCCGTGTGAATTCGGTATCGGAAAGTGATACCTTCCAGCCGTTGCAGCAGTTTTTGCGGCACTCGCCGCATTTGCACTTAAAATCCTTGTAATAATCTGCGTATATAATTGTTACGCGTTGCGTAAATGCCTCCTGCGGGACCGTCCCGCGTTTGTCCGATTGCTGTTTTGGGCGGAACGGGGCTCGGTTCCGCCTAATATTCCATTAAGATCAAAAGTCTGTTCTGAAGTCCATGCTGCGCCAAGCAATATTTCCGTTTTTCAACGTCATTTGCGGGGAAAGAAAGTATTTTGCGTCTATCTCGCGCATTGCGCCGTCGTAGAGCTTGCCGTAATCGTGCTTAACGTTCCATACGGCAACGTCTGCCACTCTGCCTTCGGCAATAATGCCGCCGGAGAAGCCGAGTATTTTTGCCGCGTGGGAGGTTGCACGGCGCAGGACCTCCTTTTCGTCCATGCCGAGGGTAACGAGCTTTGATAAGGTCAGCGGCAGGGCGAATACGCCCTTATCGAATGCGCCGCGGTCGGTAATGTCGCTGCCGATAAGGTCAGGCGCAAAGCCTTCCCCGAGGGCGGTCTTGAATACCTCGAAATCAAGATGAACGCGTGCGTCGCCCACGTCGAATAACACGCCTCTCTCCCGTGCGCGGAGTATGCGCCTATCGACGGAGCCGCCGTCTATAATGGTGTTGCCTCTGCTCTGATAGGTGTGGGTGAAGATGTCGCCTTCCCCCATCATTTCCGCCAGCTCTCCCGCAGGGAAGTCGGGGTCTGACACATGGGTGCAAAGGGGCACACCGAGTCCGTGAGCTATATCGAGGGCGGCGGCAAGAGGTGCTTTGCCGTAATGGCGCGAGCATTCCTTGCCCATGCGTATCTTAAGACCGCAAAGCTTGTCGGGATACTTTTCAAAAACGCGCTCTATCTTCTTTTTATCGAATTTATCGGGGTCGATATCCTCGGGAAATGAGCGCATACTGTTAAGCCCAAAGGAGCACAGGTTCATAAACAGACGCGTTTCCACAGGGGCGGTATACATGGCGCTTGCCACGGGCTCGAGAGTGTTGCAGCCCACGCTTCCCGCGTCAAGGACTGCGGTAACGCCAAAGGGCAGACAGGAAAGCGCAGGGTCGACTCCAATGCCCGAAAAGGGCGCGAAATGCGCGTGGGCATCAATAAGACCGGGGGTAACGGTCATGCCCGTGCAGTCTATTTTGTGCGCGGCATCATATTCTCCGATATTGCCTACCTTGGCTATCCTTCCGTTATATACGGCGATATCCGTGGGCTCGGGCAGAAAATCGGTTCCGTTAAAAAGACGGCAGTTTTTCAGAATAATATCGTACATGGCAACCTCGCATATTTTAGTGCTTGCATAAAAACGAAAAACGTGGTACAATAAAGGAAGAAAAATAAAGGAGAAGCCCTATGGAAAAGGATCTTTCCCGCTATCGTTGGCATAAAAACGGTATCACCCTCCGCCCGCAAATGGAAGAGGATTGGGTGCATTTTTACGATAATTATTTCGACAGCGAGGGTCGCTATTACTTTTACTCCGAGGCAGAAGGTCCCGAGAGCGAAAGCTCTGCAAGGGAGAGGTATGCCGCGTTTCTTGCAAGCTCGAAGGTAAAGGGCTATATGAATATGGCGGCAGAGGACCTGCAAGGAAACGTGGTCGGCTCCCTTGATCTTTACGCGGTGGACAGGCGCAACGGCACCTTCCAGATCGCAGTTGCCGTGTGCGCACAGCACAGGGGCAAGGGATATGCCCGCACGATGATGAGCATCCTCCTTGAATACTGCTTCAATGAGCTCCGCCTCAATAAGCTGAACGCCCGCGTGCTCGAGGGCAACGATGCATCAAAGCGCCTGCATCTTTCCCTCGGCTGTAAGGAGGAGGGCGTGCACAGAGAAATGTACTATCATAACGGCAAGTTCATTGCCGAGTATTTTTACGGTCTTACAAAGTCCGATTGGGAGAAGAATAACTGACGGTATTCGGAATATGACCGATCATTTCTTTCCCGTGGAGCCAAATCCGCCTGCCGCGCGCGCGGTGTCGGTAAGCTCCTCCGCTTCGCAAAAATCGAATTGCGGGGCCGCCGCGATGGCTATTTGCGCAATGCGCTCACCCGCTTCAACGGTTTGGTCGCAGTTGGAGTGATTGTGCAGCGCGACCATTATCTCGCCGCGATAGTCAGCATCTATAACTCCGACCTTGTTGGCGGGGGCAAGACCCCTTTTGGATGCAAGGCCGCTTCTGGCATATATAAATCCCGCGTAGCCTGCGGGTATTTCCATTGCTATGCCCGTGTGGATCAGCACGGTCTCGCCTGCCTTTATCGTAACTGCAACGCCCTCGGAAGAGCATAGATCTGCAGCTGCGGCAAGCTCCGTGGCGTATACGGGAAGTTTTGCGTTTTCGGAGAGCTTTTTTACCTTGATTTTTTCCATACTTTACCTCTGCATTTCTTTTCGGCACTATTTTAGCACGGCTTTTTAAAAAAGTAAAGCAGAAGAATAAAACAAGATGGCAGACGGTTAAAATTTTTTTAAAAAATCTGCGGAAAATAGCCGATAAAATCAAAAAAAACTTGACAATGACTGTTTTTATGTGTATAATATCTTGTGCTGTTCTTTAATGGTCTATTACTGTGCAATTTTGGAGGGCATTATGATAATCGATCTTACCGCTCTCCTGTCAGGAGAGGCTTCCACCATTGATATAGAGTTCGACTTCGCTCCCGATATGGGCGAGGAACCTCCAATGGCGCTTGCGGATGTTACCTTTCCGAGCGGTGCACACGCAAAGGGACGTGCGGTGGATAACGCCGGCTACATCAGATTGGAGCTTAACGTTACTGCGCCGTGGCAGGGCGAGTGCGCCCGTTGCCTGGAGGAGGTAAGCGGAACGCTGGAATTTTTCTTTGAGCGTACCGTGGCCGCCAAAGGCACCCTTGAAAACGAGGAGGAGATCGCTGATTATTCCTCCGAGTATCTTATCGCCGAGAACGGCAAGATCGCTCCCGTCAGAGAGCTGTCCGACAGCATCGCATACGAGTTCCCCTCGAAGGTGCTGTGCGATCCCGATTGCCCCGGAATGTGTTCACGCTGCGGCAAATCCCTTAAAAACGGTGATTGCGGTTGCGTGAAAAAGGATCACGACCCCCGTTGGGACGTGCTGAAAACCATGAAATTTCCGGATTGACCGAGGGTCGGTTAAATAGTATTAAAAATAATTAGATAGCGGATTTCCGCACACTCAGGAGGTGTAACCATGGCAGTACCAAAGGCAAAAACATCTAAAGCTCGCAGAGATAAGAGACGTTCCAACGTATGGAAGCTCGCTGCTCCCGGACTTGTTAAGTGCCCTCATTGCGGCGAGTATACCCGCGCTCACCGTGTATGTGCAGCTTGCGGCTACTATGACGGCGTACAGATCGTTAAGACCGCCGACGAAGCAAATGCGTAAATTGCAAAATTGAAAAACCGCCATTTTTTGGCGGTTTTTTAATTTCCGTTTGCACGCTCAAAACAGAAAAATGCCCCGAGGGGCATTTTTTCGTTGACACATATTGGGTGCGGTGGTATACTGTTATCAGAGCTCGGTGCTCTCGCTGTTATCGGCAAAGGCGGACTCGGCGTTCTCCTCGTTTGCCATAACCTCGGCAAGGGCAAGCTCGCGGTTGTAAGCATCGATCACCTGCTGCTCAAGGCTTGCGCGAAAATCGGAATTGATGGGGTGCACTATGTCACGGTATGTTCCGTCGGGATTCTTGCGGCTGGGCATTACGATGAAGATCTTGTCCCTTGCGCTGATCACCTTAACGTCGTGCAGAGCCAGCTGACCGTCGAAGGTTACGGACACGATCGCCTTCATCGGGCCGTCTTCAAATAATTTTCTTACTTTGATATCGGTAATTTCCATTTTTTCATCCTCCACAATGTCTTATCGACAGTTTTTAGTCTTAATGACAATAGTATATATTCGTTTTATGATGAATATGCGAACAAAAAATAGTATTTTTGTTATTAAATTATTAATAAATTGTAAACAAACCTGAAAATGAGGTGTTTTTTATATGTCTTTGCAAAATACGAGATTTGGACCCGAGCGGATCGCCGAGATGCTTTCCCAAGGCAAAAATATCTTTTTTTGCGGAATAGGCGGCATACATATGTCCAGCCTTGCCCACATTGCGGCACTGATGGGCTGTACCGTCAGCGGCTCCGACCGCAACCGCTCCCCTCTTACGGAACGCCTTGAGGGAGAGGGTGTCAAGATATATTATTCCCATAATGCGGAAAATATTCAGGGGGCGCAGATATTTGTTTACACC
The DNA here is from genome assembly GCA_017436885.1 of Clostridia bacterium. Taxonomy (GTDB): domain Bacteria; phylum Bacillota; class Clostridia; order Oscillospirales; family CAG-272; genus RUG12395. Next base: position 23,204 of record JAFSCG010000114.1, read on the forward strand.
GTGGCTATCTCCCCCGACAATCCCGAGTACCTTGCGGCGGTGGAAAAGGGAATTCCCACCGTTTCCCGTGCGGATTTTCTCGGCTTCGTTATGGCAGGCTATAAGAACCGCGTGGGCTTCAGCGGCTCCCACGGAAAGAGCACCTGCGTTTCCATGGCGGCACATATATTTACCGAAACGGGCATGGACCCCACGGTCATATCCGGTGCGGAGTACGCGGGTATGGGCGGTGCTTACCGCATAGGTGCGGAGCGCGACTTCATTTTTGAATCCTGCGAGTATATGGATAACTTCCTTTCCTTCTGCCCCAATCTTGCGGTAATACTTAATATCGAGTTTGACCACGGCGATTATTTTGCCGATATAAACGCTGTGCGCGCCTCGTTTGCGTCCTATGCGCGGCTGTCCCTTGCTGCGGGCGGTAAGGTGCTTGCAAACGGCGACGATGCAAGCACACAGCTTGCTCTTGAGGGCGTTGAACACGTCAAATTCGGCCTTGGAGAAGGCAACGATTACCGCGCAGTCGAGATAACTGCCGACTGCGGAAAGCCCGTGTTCACGCTTATTTGCCCCGATGGAGAGCGGTATCGCATAGCCCTCCCCGTGGCAGGTGAGCATAACGTATATAACGCGCTTGCGGCGTTTGCCGCCCTCGATATTTGCGGCGGTAACAGGGAAAAAGCCGCGGCGGCATTCTCCTCCTTCATGGGCGCAAAAAGACGCATGGAGTTCAAAAAAGAGGTGGGCGGTGCGAAGATATTCGAGGACTACGCCCATCACCCCACGGAGATAACAGCCACCATCCGCGCCGCAAAAACGGCACAGGGCGGCAGGGTAGTATGCGTTTTTCAGCCCCACACGTATTCCCGTACAGCGGAGCTGCTGGAGGACTTTGCGACGTCTCTGTCTGCGGCGGATAAGGTCTATTTACTGCCCATTTACAGCGCAAGAGAGACGGATACCCTCGGTATGTCCTCGGAACTGTTGGCATCGAAAATTCCGGGTGCTTACGCGGCAAAAGGCTTTGAGGAGCTTGCGGAGATATTGCGCGGAGAGCTGAGAGAGGGAGATACCCTGCTCGTTACCGGCGCAGGGGACGTTATTAAGCTTACGGCATTGCTTTGATTTGATAATATAATAAAAGCGGCAGGAGCAAGCCCCTGCCCTACGAAATAAAAAAGCGGCAGGAGCAAGCCCCTGCCCTACGAA
>JAFSCG010000115.1 GCA_017436885.1 Clostridia bacterium
ACCAGCTTGTTCGTTCCGGCTGTTTGGAAGGGCAGATAAATGATAGATCCAAAAATAGTTGAAGAAATTAAGATAAGAAATCCCATCGAGGACGTAATGGCGCAGTATGCGTCACTGCGCCGCGCAGGCTCCAATCTTATCTGTTCCTGTCCTTTTCACTCAGAAAAAACTCCTTCCTGCACCGTTTTCGTTGCAAGACAGTCGTTTTATTGCTTCGGATGCGGCGCCGGAGGTGACGTTATAAGTCTTGTTCGGCGCGCGGAAGGTCTTGAATATACCGAAGCCCTTGAATATCTGGGGCGCAGAGTAGGTATAGACGTTATAGACAGCGATTCGGATGCTCCTCGTTTTGATAAGCGTCGATTTTACGAGATGAATAAGGCAGCCGCAAGATTTTTCCGCGATATCTTATTTAATGACCCCGCAGGCGCTATGGGACGCGAATACGCTGAACGCCGTGGACTGACACCGGAGGTCATAAAGCATTTCGGACTCGGCTTTGCGCCGGATTCTTTCTCGGCCCTATATTCTCACCTGAAGGATCTCGGATACGGCGACGATGAAATGAATGCTGCTTTCCTTGTGGGAAAAAGCAGCAAAACCGGCAGACCTTTTGATATGTTCAGAAAACGTCTTATGTTTCCCATAATCGACGTTTCGGGTAATATTATTGCGTTCGGAGGCAGGATCGTAGATGATTCCGACTCCAGAAAGTATCTTAACTCATCCGATACGCCGGTTTTCAGAAAACGCAAAAATCTTTACGCTTTAAGATATGCAAAAAATTTCTGCGCAGAGAAAATGATACTTTGCGAAGGATATATGGACGTTATTGCGTTACATTCGGCTGGATTCGAGAATGCCGTCGCAACTCTCGGCACTGCTATCACCCCCGATCAAGCACGGCTGATGGCAAAATACACCAAGAAGGTCGTCATCTGTTACGATAGCGATACTGCGGGCAAAAACGCTGCGGAAAAAGCCATCAAGCTTATCAGCGAAACCGGCACGGAAACATCTGTGCTGAACGTCACCGGGGCCAAGGACCCTGATGAATTCATTAAAAAATTTGGAGCCCCCGCGTTTTCCAAGCTTATCGGCGAATCAAAATCCAAGTTCAGATTTACCCTTGATTCGATCCTTTCAAAATACGACGTTACCGAAACGGACGGTAAGGTGCGCGCTTTGTCCGAGATCTGCAAAATGCTTGCCGTTGTATATTCATCCGCCGAGCGTGATATATATACACGCGAGATCGCAGAAGAGCTCGGTGTAAAGCCGGAGGCTATTGAAGCGGATACAAAAAAGTTGATTCGCAAAATGGACAGAGAGCGCCGCAATAACGAAAGGGAAGAGGCTCTTCGCAGTGTTTCCGGCATCGGCGACCGCGTGAATCCGGATTTCGTTTCAAACGTTGCAGCTGCCAATACCGAGGAGCAGCTAATTGCACTTTTACTTCTTAAGCAGGAAAACCGCGATCTGGTTCTCAAAAATCCCGATATGCTTTCACCCGACGATTTTATTACGGATTTTGGAAAACGAATATTCGAGCTTATAATTAAAAGCGACGATTTTTCAGAAACCGAGCTTGGCGCGCATCTCAACGTTGATGAAATGTCCAGGCTTGAACAAATGAAGCTCAAGCGCTTTGAGCTTACAGAAAACGGCGAGAAAGAGTTTATCGGACTTGCTGCGGCACTACGCGCAGAAAAACGCAAGAAAAGCATGTCGGAGGGCGAGCTTTCCGCTGCTCAGCTTGCTGAATATTTTTCCACGATGAATAAAAAAATATAAATATACGGAAGGTTAAAAAATGGCAAACGAAAAAGGCTTTGACGTAAAAGCCCTCATTGAAAAGGGCAAGCAAAAGGGTTCTCTTTCAAACGGAGATATTCTTGAAGCTCTGGAGGACGTAGATCTTGACATCGAACAGATGGAAAAGATCTACGAGGCAATTGAGGCAAACGGAATCGAGATAACCGGTTTTATCGATCCGGATGATTTCGACGATATTGATTCAAGCGTTGATAACGTTGATACCGGCGAGGTGGTTGAGCAGCCCGTAACACAAGAGGGGCTTGCAATCGACGATCCCGTTCGTATGTATCTTAAGGAGATCGGAAGAATACCGCTTCTCGATACCGATCGTGAGCTTGAGCTTGCCGAAAAGATAGCAAACGGCGACGAGGATGCAAAGACGGAGCTCGTTGAAGCTAACCTGCGCCTTGTCGTTTCCATCGCAAAGCGTTACGTTGGTAAGGGTATGTTCTTCCTCGACCTTATTCAGGAAGGCAATCTCGGACTTATGAAGGCCGTTGAGAAGTTCGACTACACCAAGGGCTATAAGTTCTCTACCTATGCAACCTGGTGGATCAGACAGGCAATAACCCGCGCAATAGCGGACCAGGCACGAACCATCCGCATTCCCGTTCATATGGTAGAGACCATTCACAAGGTCAGCCGTTATCAGCGCCAACTGCTGCAGGAGCTTGGTCACGAGGCTACCGCCGCCGAAGTGGCCGAAAGAATGGGAATGAGCACCGAGAAGGTACGTGAGATAATGAAGATCGCCCTCGACCCCGTTTCCCTTGAAACTCCTATCGGCGAGGAAGAAGATAGCCACCTGGGCGACTTTATCGAGGATAACGATTCTCCCGCACCCGCGGAGACCGCGTCCTATTCACTTCTTAAGGAGCAAATAAACGAAGTCCTGCACACCCTCACCCCCAGAGAGGAGCACGTACTTAAGCTTCGCTTTGGTCTTGAAGACGGTCGTACCCGTACCCTTGAGGAGGTCGGCAAGGAGTTCAACATCACCCGCGAGCGTATCCGCCAGATAGAGGCAAAGGCACTTCGCAAGCTTCGCCACCCCAGCAGATCCAAGAGATTAAAGGATTATCTCGACTAAAATCGAATTTATATTATTTTATTTACTTACTAAGGTAAAATTGTCCTTGACATACGCGCTAGTTTGTAGTACAATTATAAAAGCAGTATTTCGCATACGCTTAAAACCATTTGGAGGAGCCTCATGAAGAGAAGAATTCTGTCCCTGATGCTTTGTCTCGTTACACTTTTGACTGTTTTTGCCGGTTGTCAAAAGAAAGAGGTCGACGAGGAAGATCTCAACAAAGAGCAATCCGTTCGTACCGCAGTTTCCCTTAATATGTGGGTTGTTACCGAGAACAAGATCTCCGAGGAGACCGAAGCGCTCATCGAGAACGCGTTCAATGAAGTAACTAAGTCCCGCTTCACCACCTATGTAGACCTCATCTTCTGCACCGAGAGCGAATATAACAAGGCCCTCGACGCAAAATTCGAGGGTATTCAGGCAGCTATCGATGCCGCCGAGGCCGAGGAGCAGCGCAAGAAGGAAGAGGCGCGTTCCCTTAAGGCCGCCGGTATCACCACCGTTGCCGATACCACAGAGGAAGTTACCACCGTTATCACTGAAGAAGCTACTATTCTCAATGAGTACGGCGTTGTAGAGCTTGAGTATCCCGCTATCCCTGACGATCAGATCGATATCGTGCTCATTCTTGGTCGCGAGCGTCTCGAGGAGCTTGTTGCCAACGCTTATCTTGAGGATCTCGACGATGAGATCAGCGATACCGGTACCTCTAAGGCTCTTAACGACTATATTCACCCTATATTCTTTAATCACACCAAGGTCGAGGGAAGCACCTATGCCATCCCCAACAACCATCTCATCGGCGAGTACACCTATCTCCTTATAAACAGAGATATGGCTGAAAAGTACTATATCCACGAGGGTTCTGTTTCTGACTTCAAGGACGTTCTCAATCTTGTTGAGGACATCAAGGCTAACGAAAAGATCGCCCCCGTCAAGGCTCCTTTTGATGACTATCTTACATACTTCTGGGGCGAGGATATCGAAAGCGACGGATTCAGCATTCTCGCATCCAACTACACCCTTTCCATGAAGCAGCTTGGTGTTAAGGGCGTTGCTTCCACCACTCCTTCTAACCAGAAGTTTAACGTTACCGACGTATTTTCCACCAAGCATACCGAACATCTTCTCCGTATGAAAAAATACGAAGAGGGCGGTTACTTTGCAAAGACCGAAAACGAAGAGTTCGGTGTTGGCGTTGTTACGGGCGATTATGCTCTTCGCTTTGAGTATGAGGACGATTACATCGTTAAGGTTCTCAGAAATCCCATCGCCACCGAGGCTGACGTTTACGAGTCCTTCTTTGGTGTTTCCACCTATACCGCAAACATTAAGCGTGCCATGGAGGTCATCACCCTGCTTAACACTACCTCCGAGCTTCGCAACATTCTTCAGTACGGTATCGAGGACGTTCACTACACCATCGAGGACGACGGCTCCATCAAGCGCCTTAACAATGACTATATGATGGATATAAAGAAGACCGGTAACATCTTTATGGCTTATCCCGAAGAGGGAATGGATGTTGACGCGTGGACCTACGGTAAGCTTCACAATCAGGATGCTGCCGCTCACATTCTTCTTGGCTTCAGATCCGTATGGGAAAACGTTAATCCCGATCTTATGAAGCGTTTAACCGCTCTTACCAAAGAGTACGAGGATAAGATGAATGCTTGCAAGACCTCCGAGGAGCTTGAGGCGTTCTTCGCTACCGCGAAGTCCGAGCTCGCCGGTAATCCTGACATTAAGCATGCTAAGGTCATGAATAATGAAGAACTTACCGACGGAGTTTCACAGATTTACCTTGAGTGGTATAACGAAGGCTGGCCTTCTGTTGAGTAATATTTAAAAATTACGGGCTATCTCAATCGAGATAGCCCGTTTCTTTATCTCAATTTGTTTAATAATGATGCAACGTATTTGCAATCGCTAACGGTATTGAACTCAGAAAAGCTGAAACGTACGGTCCCGATATCTGCCGTTCCAACGGCTTGATGTGCAAGGGGCGCGCAGTGAAGCCCTGCTCTTACAGCAACTCCGTTTTTCCACAGATATTCCGCAATACTTTCTGCGCCGACACTGTTGTGAGTTATGCTTATTATGGGACATCCTCCATGTGCATGATAGATCTTCAAATTTCTGTTCTCGGATATATCGTTCACAAAAGCCGAAATAAGAGATTGATATCGGTCGTGCTTTTCTTTAATATCGTTTTTTAAAATATGGTCTACGCCTGCAGATAAACCTGCAATACCCAAAACGGGTAATGTTCCGGATTCGAATCGCTCCGGTATATCAGAACCTACAAAAGCATCGCTTGAATTAAGCCCGTTTCCGCCGTATATCAGCGGAAGCATATCTTTTCCTTTATCACTTAAAATAGCAAAGCCACAGCCCATTGGTCCAAATAGACCTTTATGGCCGGTGCAGCACAAAAAATCGCAGTTTGATCGCTTAAACGAAATAGGGAAGTGCCCCGCAAGCTGCGATGCGTCTATAACGTACGGTATATTTAGTTTTTTGCAACGTATACCTATTTCTTCTATCGGAAGAACTCTTCCGTCTACATTTGATGCACCGTTTACGACCACCGCGTCGATTCTGTCTTTAACCGCATTTTTGAATGCTGCTATAGTTTCGTTCTTGTCGTAAAAGGTCTTGAAAACTGAGAATTTTCCCCCGTTTCTTCTGCATCTTTCAACCACTGAACGATAAACGCAATTATGCTCCACATCTGAGATCAGAATATTTTTACAGGATGAAGGTAGCCCGAATACCGCCGTATTTATTGCCGCAGTTCCGTTTAGCGAAAAGATCACTCGTGATGGATCATCCGCGTCAAAAAGCTCGGCAATTTTGCATCGAGCTTCATATATCGTATTAGACGATGCAAGTGAGTGTCCGTGTCCGCTTCTTCCGGGATTTCCCGTGCAGTATTTGAGGGCATTATTTACGGCCTTATAAACGCATTGGGGCTTTGGAAAGCTTGTTGCCGCATTGTCAAAATATAGCGAAGACACACTCAATCGCCCTCCAATATTTTGATTCCGTTATTATTTAATATTGCACGAGCTGCATTTACGCTGTCGCTGTTTAAGCGCAGACCGTAAATACAACCGCGCCCCTTCGTAACGTTGACCTTGACAAGCTCGGTTCCTATGCCGCTTTGCTTTAACAAACGCTGTCCTTTGATCGTGTTGGTCTGGGAGCCAACTGTAATAACTGAAGTAAACATATTGCCTCCTTTACGGTTTTTACCGCATTAACATAATATGCCGAATGTGCGAAGCTGAACAATATTTTCATTTGTGTAAAACAATTTTCAAAATGATGTTGAAATGTTTGATTGATTGTAGTAAAATAATAAAATAAAGTGGGGAGGAAGGTCGTTTTGGAGATCTACACAGCACACACGGTCGGATATTGCTCAAATTGCTATATGATAGTATCGGAAGGTAAGGGCGCCGTTATCGATCCGTCGGTACCTTTATCCGAGTTTAATATCCCCGATAATATAATCATCGAAAAGGTCTTGCTTACACACGGACATTTTGACCACATTCTCGCACTGGAATCTTTCGTTTCTCTCGGAGCGGAGGTCTACGTTCACAAAAATGATTCTCTTATGCTCTCTGACGGAAGGCTGAATGCATCTACGCTTTTCGGTCTGCCCGAAGTGAGATGTGACGTCAGCGCATTTTTGGTAAATGACGGGGACGTCATTACCCTCGGCAATGAGTCGATAAAAGTTTTTCATACTCCGGGTCACACCGAGGGCTCCGTTTGCTTTATTTGCGGCGACGTGATGTTCAGCGGCGATACGTTATTTCGCCGAGGAATAGGAAGGTGCGATCTCCCGAGCGGAGATTATATAAAAATGCGCCGCAGTCTTGCGCGAATTTCAGAGATCTCGCAAAACTTGAAGGTCTATCCCGGACACGATGCTCTTACGACCCTTGATATGGAACGAAAGCATAACTATGAATTAATGCGTAACTCTACGCAGAATATATGACAGAAAGCAGGTAACCATGGACTACAATAAGCTTGCAGAACTTTTATTTCCCAACGTAACAGATACTTGCGAGGATATTGAAAACAAATATCCTCCCAGAAACTTGCCTGAGGGCGCAAAGGTGACCCGTTTTGCCCCCAGCCCCACGGGATTCATTCACCTTGGCGGTATATACGGCGCAATGATCGATGAGCGACTTGCACATCAATCGGGCGGAATATTCTATCTCCGTATTGAGGATACCGACGCAAAGCGTGAGGTTCCCGGTGCTGCGGTTGAGCTTATCAAGACCCTTGCCGAATACGGCATGGAGTTTGACGAGGGTGCTGCAATAAGTCCCGACGGCGAAATATGCGACAAGGGTATTTACGGTCCCTTCAAGCAGAGCGAGCGTGCGCACATTTACCACGTTTATGCAAAGAAGCTTGTGAGTGAAGGGAAGGCTTATCCTGTGTTTACAACGCAGGAGGAGCTTGACGAGCTTAACGCCACCGATAAGAAGGCCGAGGTCAAAAGCAAGGTATGGACCGAGGAAGCAGCAAATGCACAGCGCGAGGAGATGCTGAAGCAGAGAGAGTTTACCATTGATGAGGTCGAAGCCCATCTTAAAGCGGGAGACCCCTTCGTTCTCCGCATTCTTTCCGAGGGTGATGGTGAGAAGAAAACCAAGGTCGGCGACCTTGTTCGCGGCGCTCTTGAGCTTCCCGAAAACGACGAGGATTTCGTGCTTTTGAAGTCCGACGGAATTCCCACATATCACTTTGCCCACGCAATCGACGATCACCTCATGGGCACTACCCACGTTATCAGAGGCGAGGAGTGGCTTCCCAGCCTTCCAAAGCACCTTCAGCTTTTCAAGTATCTCGGATTTAAGATGCCCAAATATCTCCACACAGCTCAAATTATGAAGCTTGACGAGAACGGCAATAAAAAGAAGCTTTCCAAGCGCGATATGGGTCTTGACATGAAGGACTATAAGCGCGGCGGATACCTTCCCGAGTGCGTTTGCGAGTATATAATGACCATTCTCAACTCCAATTACGACGAGTGGAGAATGCAAAACCCCGAAAAGTCCTACAAGGAGTTCCCATTCAGCTTTAAAAAGATGAGTAACTCCGGCTGTCTGCTTGATTTTGCAAAGCTTACCGACGTTTCCAAAAACGTTATCTCCAGGCTGACTGCCGACGAGGTATATGCAAAGCTTCTGCCTTGGGCAGAGGAGTACGATCCCGAGTTTGCGGCGGTGCTTTCTGCCGATAAGGAGAAAGCTATTCGCATTCTTTCCATCGGTCGCGGAGGAAAGAAGCCGCGCAAGGACCTTGCTACCTTTGCAGATGCAAAGCCCTATATGTCCCTTTTCTATAACGAGTATTTTGCTGTAATCGACGCATATCCCGAAAAGTTTGATAATCAAACAGTCAGAAGTGCTATCGAAGGCTTCCTTCAGACCTTTGATTTTTCCGACGATATGAACACTTGGTTTGACAAGATCAAGGCTCTTGCCGACAGCATGGGATTTGCCTCCGACATGAAGGCGTATAAGGCACAGCCCGATAGCTTTAAGGGCAACGTTGCCGATATAAGCTCGTTTATCCGCGTTGCCGTAACGGGTAAGCTTTCCTCCCCAGATATGTACGAGGTCATGCAGGTCCTTGGCAAGGATACGGTAGTGGCACGCATCAATTCTGAAATTGCAAGACTTTCTTAAGGAGTTAATTATGGCTGAATCAACTAATAATTTTATTCACGATATTATCGACGCAGATCTTGAAAGCGGCGAATACACCCACGTTCACACACGTTTTCCTCCCGAGCCCAACGGTTATCTTCATATCGGCAGTGCTAAGGCAATTTGGATCAACAGCTCTACCGCAAAGAAGTATAACGGCAAATTCAATCTCCGTTATGACGATACCAACCCCTCAAAAGAGGATAACGAGTACGTTGAGTCCATTCTTAACGACCTTATCTGGCTTGGCGCAGAGCCCACGGGAGGCATCTACTACGGCTCCGATTACTTTGATAAGTGCTACGAGTACGCGATCAAGCTTATTAAAGACGGCAAGGCATACGTTTGCGACCTTACTGCAGAGGAGCTTCGCGATTATCGAGGCACTCTTACAGAGCCCGGCAAGGAGAGCCCCTACCGCAACAGGACCGTTGAGGAAAACCTCGATCTTTTCGAAAGAATGAAGAACGGCGAATTCCCCGACGGAAGCAAAACTCTGCGCGCAAAGATCGACATGGCGTCCCCGAACATGAATATGCGCGACCCCGCCATTTACAGAATTCTTCACATTTCTCACCACAGGCAGGGAAGTAAGTGGTGCATTTACCCCCTCTACGACTATGCCCATCCCATTCAGGATGCTCTTGAGGGAATCACGCACTCTCTCTGCTCCCTTGAATTTGAGAATCACAGACCTCTTTACGAGTGGGTAGTTGACAACATCGGCTTCTCTTCCAAGCCCAAGCAGAGAGAATTTGCCCGTCTCAACGTTACCTATACCGTAATGAGCAAGCGTTACCTCCGTGCGCTTGTTGAGCGCGGACTTGTAGACGGCTGGGACGATCCCCGCATGCCCACCATCTGCGGTCTTCGCCGCCGCGGCTATACCCCCACCGCTATTTTCGACTTTGTTCGCCGTGCAGGCGTTGCAAAGGCCTACAGCGTTGTGGATATCGAGCTCCTTGAGCATTGCATCCGCGAGGAGCTGAACGCAAGCGCACAGCGCAGAATTGCCGTTATGGATCCCGTAAAGCTCGTTGTAACCAATTATCCCGATGACAAGACCGAGTATTTCAATTTCCCCAATAACCCATCCGATCCCGAGGCAGGAACAAGAGCGCTCCCCTTTGAAAGAGAGCTTCTTATCGACCGTGCCGACTTTGCCGAGGTTCCGCCTCCCAAGTTCCACCGTCTTAAGCCCGACGGCGAGGTTCGCCTGATGGGTGGATATATCGTTAAATGCACGGGCTTTGATAAGGACGAAAACGGCAACGTTACTACCGTTTACTGCACGGCTGACCTTGAGACCGGAAACGGAAATCCCGCAGACGGACGTAAGATAAAGGGCACTATCCATTGGCTTGCCGCTGCTCATGCAGAGCCGGTAACCGTTATGGAATACGACAAGCTCTTTACCATCGCAAACGTCGGTGATATTCCCGAAGACAAGACCTTTGACGATTATCTCAATCCCGAGTCCGCAAAAACAGTTTGCGGCGTTATGGTTGAGCCCGGTCTGTTCAAGGACGGCGAGGTCGCAAGATATCAGTTCGTCAGAACCGGTTATTTTGTAACAGATACCAAGCACCCCAACACCTTTAACAGGATCGTTAGTCTTAAGGACAGCTTCAAGCCCACGGAGAATAAGTAATGTCCGACATTATTGACGTAATACGCAATCGCCAAAGCACGAGAGCATACACAGGCAAATTAGTCGACAACAATTTGCTTGAAAAGATCCTTGAAGCAGGCAGATTATCTCCATCCGCAAGAAACACGCAGCCGTGGACCATATACTGCACCTCCCGCAAAGAGGTCATAGACAAGCTCGGTGCAGGGTTTGCCGCTATCGGTCGTAATCTGTTTGTAAAGGATTGCGGTGCGTTTATTGCCATCGTTGAGGAGCCGCTACCCGAGGAACTAAAAATGCACAGGCGATATGCGGAATTTGATATCGGCATGTGCATAATGCAGATCTGCCTCGAGGCTGAAAGCCTTGGAGTTTCATCCTGCATTCTCGGCAGCTATGATGAGGACAGCGTCAAAACCGTTCTCGGCATACCGAAGGATAAGAGCGTGGCTATGGTGATCGCTCTCGGTTATGCAAGCGATCCTACCGTGCGCCCAAAAGCTCGTAAGTCCTTTGACGAAGCAATTAAAATAATTTAAAATTGAGGCTGTGCTTGCACAGCCTCAAAAAACGTCATTTACATCGGAGTATATTACGAAAACTGTATTGAATTTTATCAAAAAGAATCCGGTATTGAGTATTGCCTTTGTTGTTGCGCTTATTACGATGTTTATTGTGCCGCCGGATGCGCAATATCTTGAATATTTTGACCTGCGTACGCTAAGCTGCTTATTCGGTACCCTTGCCGTGGTTTGCGCACTGTCGAATATCTGGTTTTTCAGAAGCATTTCCGGAAAGATCGTTCAGGTGTTTCATAACACGAGATCCGTAATTCTTGCCCTGACCTACATAACGCTTTTCGGCTCCATGCTTATTGCAAACGACATGGCACTTATAACTTTTTTGCCGTTAAGCTACTTTGTTCTGGAAAGCACGGACAACAGAAAATATCTTGCTTTTACCTTCGTTATGCAAAACGTTGCCGCCAATCTCGGCGGAATGCTTACACCCTTCGGTAATCCGCAGAATTTGTATCTCTATTCATATTTCGGCATACCCAACGGCGAGTTTGTAAGCATAATGCTATTTCCGTTTATTCTGGCATTCACGTTGATCACTTTGCTCGTTTTCCTGTTCGTTAAGCCGGATGTACTTGCGATACACCGCGTCTTTCAAGCAAAGCTTTCGGTGTTCAGAACGACGGCGTACCTTATTCTTTTTGCACTTTCCATAGCAATAGTTTTTAACGTTATCCACTATTTGATCGGAATCGGAATAATTATTGCCGTACTGCTCGTTATGGATAGGAAAGCACTTCTGCAGGTGGATTACGGTCTGCTTCTCACATTCTGTGCGTTCTTTATTTTTTCGGGCAATATGGCAAGGATCCCCGCAATTAACGATCTTATCGGCGGTTTTGTATCTCGCAGTACTTTGCTTTCCGGCGTTATCTCCTGCCAGTTTATCAGCAACGTCCCCACCGCCATCCTGCTTTCTAAGTTTACCGAGAATTACGCAGACCTGCTTATTTCCGTTAACATTGGTGGTGTCGGCACGCTGATATCGTCCCTTGCAAGCCTTATAACCTTCCGCAGATACATGAAGGTCGACCGGCCGGGAATAAAGAAATATCTCTTGATATTCACTTTAATTAATTTCGCACTTCTGATTATAATGACACTTGTCGTGTCATTTATGTAATTTTAAAAGCATCCGCCGAAAGGGCGATATTCTTAGCGGAGAAATCACGAATCAGATTGCTGCTATGTTGCAAATTTGATCCACAGTAAACAAATAAATTAGCCCCGACAGATTTGTAAAAAATCGATCGGGGCCATCTTTTATTGATTGAAACGGTTTTTCATTTCTTCTGCATCATAAGAAAGAAAATATGGTTCAAGTAAGTGATAGAATTTTTTCATTTTTTCATGTGTTGCAAAAACAATATCACAACCTCGATCATCATATACAGAAAAGATACATTCATTTTGAAATGATACCAATCCAACATTGTGACCGTTCCCGCTAATCTCTTGGTCGATTAGTCCGCTATAATCAAAGGCTTTACCATCACTATAGCATATGATTCTATTTCTTCGTTGTTTACCGATGTATTCATCATCAAAATCGCCATATGTTTCCAAATCCCTTACTGAAAAATGCCGATATTCCGCTTGCATTTCTAAAAGGAATCGTAAATTATCGGCTTCACTTTCAAGTGTGTTATGAATACTATCTTCAACAGTTATTTCAAGTTCTTCAAGTTCTATTTTTTCTGCGCAACCACTATCAGAATAATCAAAAATCCAATAATTGAAAATAATGGCGTCTATGCCATCAGCAAATAAAATATTAAATATTTCCATTGCGCGATTCTTGGCATTGATCATATATTGATCGCCCTCACCAACGCCTAATTCACAGCGCAGTGCATATCGATTATTATAAAAATACGGTTGGAGATATGAAAACTCTTTGTCACGTATTAATTGCTCTATCTTACTGTTTTCCATTTTGATTTCTTTCGATGATTTATAGCAATGATTTATCATTTATCGCCGGTTTCGTATTTGCATTACAAACGCTTTGGGCAAAGCCCATACCCCTAAGGTTGAGCGCATCCTAAGGCTCCCTCCGGGAGGGAGCTGGCGCCGTAGGCGAC
>JAFSCG010000116.1 GCA_017436885.1 Clostridia bacterium
ATCCCGTTGCCGGACCTGATACCGAGCCTGCCGACGTGCAGACCACCGTGCCTGTCGACGAGCCCAAGGCTCCCGCAGAGAATGACGGCAATATGATTCCCATCATCATTGGTGTGGCTGCAGCTGTTATCGTTATAGTCGCCGTTGTTATTCTCGTTAAGAAAAAGAAATAAGCACTAATAAAAGGACCGCGCGGATGCATTCCGCGCGGTCTTTTAGTTAATTATTCTTTTCGGAAACGAATTTTTTAAATTCCTATGCGATCAAATGATAATCGTTGGTTAAGATCGTGTCCATTCCCATTTCAAGAAGCTCTCTTGTTTCGTTTACGTCATCGGACCAAAAAACGTTGCATATAATTCCGTGTGCGTGAGCCTTGTCTACAAGCTCCTTGCTATAGTACGGCTTGAAGAATTGTACCATTTGACAATCCGTGCGTATTGCGCGGTCAACTATATCCCATTTTGTTTCGGGCGTGGGACCGCCGCCTGCGCAACGGGGAATGTCGGGAGCTATCTCCTTTGCCATTTCAAGGATGGCGGTGCTTGACATAAAGTATACGTGCTTTCTGCAGTCGTATTTGTCTATGAGCGCGATGATCTTTCTGAAAACTTCCTCGTCGCAAGACTTGATGTGGATGTTCATAACGCAATGGCACGCAAGCTTTTTAAGTATATCCTCGAATTTGATTATCTTTAACCCTTTAAAGCGTTCGCCGTACTTTTTACCGAAATCAAGCTGCAAAAGCTCCTCGTAGGTGTGTTCGACGACCTTGCCCGTTCCGTCGGAAACTCTGTCAAGCGTAGGATCGTGGATGGACACTATTTCCTTATCCTTGGTGTACCAAAGGTCAAATTCAATTTCCTCTGCACCCATGGCAACTGCGGCACCAAAGGCGGGCATGCTGTTTTCGGGTGCTATTGTCTTAAAGCCTCTGTGTGCGCATACGCGCGGATAAGGCATTTTGTCGTTTGTAAGGGAAATTGCGCTGCCCGATGGGCGGTACTTCCAAGGAAGCCGTCCCTTTTCAACGTATTCGGGATGGGAGGATGGTGGATTATTGAAGCCTGCAGGCTTATAAAGCTTGTCGTGGGGATCAAAGCTGACACATCCTGCCGTCTCTCGGTTTTCGAGGTCAAGCAGTACCTCTCCTCGCGGAGAAACTACCATGCTAGCTCCGCCTGTTTCCGATCCCTCGCCTAGGGACACGGAAGCGCGAACAACGTATGCGTTGGTGTTATATGCCAGAAATTGAGAAATGAATTTCAGCGTTTCGTGACTGTCCGTTCTCTGGTGCGAGCAGCCTATAATGATATCGGGCTTATACCTTGCTATGTTTGCAAAGCTCTCGTAAAAATAGAAATCATAGCAGGTAAGGAAAGCGTATCTTATACCGTCGATATCCAATACGTATGGCTCGGAATACTCGCGGGTGTAGTCGTTTTCAAGGCCGATATTTACTACCTCGCCCTCGGTAAGGTGCTGCTTGAGGTATTTGCCTTTTATTTCTCCTTGGGGGCTGAAAACGTACGTTGTGTTCAGATAGCCCTTATCACCGACGCTTCGGGCGTTCACACATACGATGGCGCGGCAACGCTTGGCGGCTTCGGCGGATCTTTTAAGAATGGTCTCATTATATTTTGCACCCATTTTGTTGTTTTCGTCCTTGCTTTTTGCATAGCAGGGAATATCAGCATCCTCGGGAAGAACGATAAGATCCACGCTTTCATCACATGCATCAAGCATTTTGATTTGCGAGGAAAAGCATTCGTCTGCCATTGATGTATCGCTTTTGTACGGTGGTTGTATAACGCAAACTTTCATAATAAACTCCACTTGTCATTTTTTTCTATTATACACTTTTGTTCCTTCAATGTAAAGTGCGATAAATAAATTTTGTTATTATATTTTTCGAAGGATGAGGCGCGGCAAATTGCTTTTTGAGCTTTCTTTGCTCCCAAACAATATCCGTAGCGGCCCATAAATGAAATTTTTAAAAAATAAAATTTCAAAAATCATTTGAAACCTATTGACATAAAACCAAAACGGTGGTAATATATACCCATAAAGCGTTTGAACAGGAACAAGTAAGCTTGGATGGAACCTTCAGAGAGCCGTCGGTCGGTGCAAGGCGGTGGGGAAGTACGGGCTGAATACATCCTGCTAGCTGTGCACCGAAAGGCTGTCAAGTAGGCTGCAACGGGAGTTCCCGTTATAGAATAGGAGTGTTGCTTGCACTCTAAAAGGCCGAGGTCGTGAGAGCTCGGTAAATTGAGGTGGTACCACGGGATAGCTTTTCTCGTCCTCTGTATTCATTGGAATACGGAGGATTTTTTATTTCCGTATTCGCATCCTTGGGAGGTATATTATGACAAACGCACAACTTTACACCATCATTGCGCTTTGTATTTACGGGTGCATAATGGCGCTGATCGGATGTATCAGCTACGGCAAATCCAAGACCCTCGATAAATTTTTGTTGGGAGGAAGGAACGTTGGTGCTTGGGTAACGGCTTTTGCTTACGGCACAACGTATTACTCTGCGGTGGTATTCGTTGGATATGCCGGTCAGCACGGCTGGAATATCGGTATCGGCAGTATCTGGATCGGAGTCGGTAACGCCGTTCTCGGTTGCTTGCTTTCGTGGCTTTTACTTGCGAATCGCACGAGAAAGATGACAAAAAAGCTTAACGCAAGGACGATGCCCGATTATTTTGAAAAGCGATATGCCTCCAAGGGTCTAAAGATCCTCGCGGCCGTTATAATCTTCGTGTTTCTCGTTCCTTATTCCGCTGCCGTATATAAGGGCCTCGGCTCTCTGTTCGGTTCTGTTTTCCCCGGTGTGGAAACTTGGGTGTGGATGCTTCTTATTGCTTGTCTTACCGCAATTTACCTTGTTGCCGGCGGATATATGGCAACCGCATATACCGATCTTGTGCAGGGCACGGTCATGATAGTCGGTGTTGTATGTCTTGTAGCTGCCGTTCTTAACCACGGCAACGTTGGCGGTATTACGGGGCTTTTCGAAAACCTCAAGAACTTTGTATCTGTGGAGGGAGATCCTTATCCTACCACGGGAGATCAGCTTACTGATATTTTCGGTGGCTCAGCGTTTAAATTCCTTTGCTTTAACATCATGCTTACAAGCTTCGGTACTTGGGGACTTCCACAGATGATCGGCAAGTTTTATGCCGTAAAGGACACAGCCGCTATCAAGCGCGGTACGATTATTTCCACTGCATTCTGCGCAATTATCGGTTGCGGTGCGTATCTGATCGGCAGTACCTCAAGACTCGTCCTTAACGGTCAGTTGCCCGAGGGCGGTATTGACGCTGTTATTCCCGCCGTGCTTATGGAGGTCCTCGGAGGCGGAACCTTTGGGCTTATATTGCTTGCTGTAATTATGATCCTGCTGCTTTCCGCGTCAATGTCTACGCTGCAGGCCGTGGTCCTTACCTCCGCGTCTGCCGTTGCGGTAGACCTTATTCCCGCAGTTAGAAAGAAGCCAACAAACTCCGAGACCCAAATGCTTCTTACGAGAATTCTTTGCCTTGTATTCGTTGGTTGCTCCTTCGTGTTTGCGACACGTAACATCCCGATAATCGTAAGCCTCATGTCCTTCTCCTGGGGACTCGTTTCCGGTTGCTTCATCGGTCCCTACATCTGGGGTCTGTTCTCCAAGAAGATCACCAAGGTCGGTGCATGGGCGGGCGTTCTTTCCGGACTGCTTACGGTTGGCGGTGCGACACTCGTGATCTCTCTTAACTCGGGCTTCTCCTCTGCGGCCGCAAAATCTCCCGAGATGGGCGTTGCCGCAATGGCTGTCTCCATGATCGTAGTCCCCGTTGTAAGCCTCCTTACAAAAAATAAGGACCCCGAGAGAGTTGACGAGATCTTTACCTGCTATAACGAAAAGTAAAAAATAAAAACGATCCGCGACTGTAAGCGCGGATCGTTTTGTGTTATAACGTCTTGGCGTATTCAACAAGCTCTTCAAAGGAGCCTTGAGGATATTTTGAAATATCAACGTCATTCTTGTTAAGAAGACAGTCGGTAAGCAGAAATACCTTCATTCCGAGGGTCTCGGCGATCATGTCCTCGGTGGCGTCATTGCCGACCATCAGACATTCCTCTGCCTTAAGACCTGCGCGGGCAAGCACCTCTTTGTAATATGCGGTGTTTGGCTTGCAGTAGTGGGAATCCTCGTATGCGGTGAAAAACTCGAATTCGTCCGTCTTAAATCCCGCCCAGTTGATACGGTGTGCCGTGGCAAGGGCAGGGAACAGAGGGTTGGTTGCAAGCACGGTTCGGTAGCCCATTTCCTTCAGCTTGTCAACTGCCCATTTTGCCTTTGGATCATAGCCGCAGGATGGCTGTATCTTCGGAAACTCGCCTCTGTAAAAGTCCACGAGGGTTTCCTTTTCCTTCATTGCTTTTTCGCCGAAGCGCTTGGTAAATACCTGCCAGAAGGCATCCTCGTTGGTAATGCTTCCGTCGTTTCTGACCATCGCGGCAATACCGTGCCACATAGCCTCGGCAACGAGGGACGGCTCGTACCCAAGCGGTGCAAGATAGGCGCAAAGGCGCTTCATATAGTCGGCGGTAAATTTGTCCATATCCATGGGAAGCAGAGTTCCGTCGAGGTCAAAAAGTATGGCTTTTATATCGTTCATATCGTTTCTCTTAAAAACAGTCCGAGAGAGTATCTCGGACTGTCGTTTTTTATGCGGTGTAGTTGTCAAAATATCCCTGGATCCAAACGATGGGAGTACCCTTATCGCCGGAACCTGAGGTAAGATCGCAAAGGGAACCGATAAGGTCGGTAAGTCTTCTGGGGGTCGTACCCTGCGATACCATATTGCCGACAAGGTTGTTATCCTTGTGTGCGATGTATTCGGAAATTGCAGCTTTAAGCTCGTCGCCCTTCAGATGTGCAAAATCGTTATCCGCAAGGTACTTGAGCTTGATCTCGTTGGGCTGACCTATAAGTCCTGCGGTAAATGCGGGGGAAACAACGGGGTCCGCAAGCTCCCAGATCTTTCCTACGGGGTCCTTGAATGCGCCGTCGCCGTATACCATGACCTCAACGTGCTTGCCGGTCTTCTCAAGGATCTCCTTCTGAATGCGGTCAACCACAGCCTGACAATCGCGGGGGAAAAGCTTGATGGTGTTCTCGGTTGCCTTGTTGGAGCCAAGGAGACCGTAATCCGCATTAAAGCCGCTTCCGTTTACGGGTGCGGTGAGGATCTCGTCAAGACCGTAAACTATTTCTGCGCCGTTTGTCTTAAGCAGACGCTTGCTGCGCGCGCGGGTGTGGATATCGCAGCAGAGAACGTTTTTGGTGTATTTAAGAATGGTGCGGCAGTCGTTTGCCAGAATTACCTCGACCTCACAGCCTGCGGCGGTAATAAGATCCTTGTAGTATTCGATGTAGTCAACACCGGTGAAGGGGTGCTTCACGATGCCGAAAAGCTCGCGGTACTTTTCCTCGGTCAGAACGTCGGTCCAAGGGTTAACGCCTGCGGCGTCGAGTGCATCCATGTCAACGAGGTGGTTTCCAACCTCGTCGGAGGGGTAGCTGAGCATAAGATATATCTTTTTCGCACCCTTTGCAATGCCGCGGAGGCAGATAGCAAAGCGGTTGCGGGAAAGAATCGGGAAAATAACGCCGAGGGTACCGTCGGGGTATTTTGCCTTAATATCGTCAGCGATATTATCAACGGATGCGTAATTTCCCTGTGAGCGGGCAACTACCGCTTCCGTTACGGCGATAACGTCGTTGTTGCGTATTTCGATATTCTCGCTTTCGGCGGCATTGATAACGCTGCTGACTACTATATCAGCGATATCGTCGCCCGCTCTGATAATGGGAGCGCGAACTCCGCGAGAAACTGTTCCGATAAGTCTTTCCATAATTGTATTCCTCGATTCTTTGGGAATGGATTAAAAAATTGCCACGCATTAATATAACACAAAATTACGCCAATATCAATATTTTCGGAAAAACTTTTTTCTGTGCACGTCAAATTTTTTTGTGTTATTTACGAGCTTTTTCCAAAACGTATCTGCGGCAGGTGTCGAGAAGTGTCTCAATTTCCCCGTCGCCCTCTGCGCGGTGTCCGTGGGGTGCGTAATCGTGGGCACAGATAATTCTTGCGGGCTTAAGCTCTCGGATCTTGTCTATGGATCTTAAATATCCGTTTGCGTCCGCAAGACCAACGCCGAATCGACCAATGCCGTACTGCTGTAAGCAGTCGCCGGCAAGGAGGGTCCCGCTAACCGTATCCAAAAAGCCAAAGGAATCCCGTGAGTGTCCGATAAGGGCGATGGCGCGTATACGGTCAAAAAACACGGTGCTGTCCGTAAGCGTTTCCACGGGTGTGCCAAGGTACTTTCCCATGTGAACGGGCGCGGCGCTGTATACCTTCATTTCGGGGAATGCGGCGGTAAGTGCACGGCTTCCGCCTGCGTGGTCGCCGTGGCAGTGTGTAAGCAGAAGCACGTCGGGCGTTGCGTTAAGCTCCCGCAGAGCGGGAATTATGATATCATCCACGTCGTATGCGGTGGTGGCGCAGTCGATGATCGCCGTGCCTCCCTCGCATACGCACAGATAAACGGTGGTGTAAAGATCCTCAAAGGGAACGGTAAGCCGATATATATTCGGTACTATCTCTGTGAACAGATGCTTTTCGTCCATTTTATTTTACCGTTATAAGCTCGTATTCGTTGGTGCCAAGTCCGATCTTTTCCGCGTGGGAGAGGCAGGTCTGCCACTCGGACTCGGGGGTGGAGTTGGTAAAGTGGTCGTGGTGGTCGCAGAAGTCCGCCTTTTGCATATTGTCGTAAAGCTGGGAGCCGGGCATGGGAGTCTGCTTCAGGCAGGCGTCAACGCACGCGCGGTCAAGTGCAAGGGGATCAAAGGATGCAAACATGCCAACGTTGGGGAGGATGGGAGCGTCGTTTTCGGAGTGGCAGTCGCAGTTGGGGGAAATGTCGATAACCAGAGAAACGTGGAAATGGGGTCTGCCGCTTACGACAGCCTTTGCGTACTCGGCCATCCGCTTGTTAAGCTCCTCGGATGCGTTGTCGCAGGCAAAGTCGATGGCATCAAAGGGGCAGGGACCAAGGCATCTGCCGCAACCGACGCAGTTGTCGTAGTTTACTGTCATCTTTTTCGTATCTGCGTGGAATTCAAGACCGCTATTGGCGCACTGGCTGAGGCAACGCTTACAGCCGCGGCACTTGTCCTCGTAGATCACGGGCTTGCCGCTGGAGTGCTGCTCGGTCTTTCCCGCGCGGGAGCCGCAGCCCATACCGATGTTTTTGATGGCTCCGCCAAAGCCCGCCATCTCGTGTCCCTTGAAGTGGGAAAGGCTTACGAACACGTCCGCGTCCATTATCGCGCGTCCGATCTTGGCTTCCTTAACACATTCGCCGCCCTCAACGGGAACGAGAACGTCGTCCGTGCCCTTAAGACCGTCGCCGATGATGATGGGGCAGCCCGTTGAAAGGGGAGAGAATCCGTTTTCCCAAGCACATTCAAGATGCTCAAGGGCGTTCTTTCTGCTTCCGGGGTACATGGTGTTGCAGTCGGTAAGGAAGGGCTTACCGCCCAGCTCCTTGATAACGTCTGCAACTGCCTTTGCGTAATTGGGGCGCAGGAAGCTGATGTTTCCAAGCTCGCCGAAGTGCATCTTGATGGCAACGAACTTTCCGTCCATGTCTATATTGCCGATGCCCGCGGCCTTTATAAGCCTTTTCAGCTTGGAGGGAAGGCCGTCGCCTATCTCCGTGCGCATATTGGTAAAGTAGACCTTTGATCTTTCCATAATATCCTCCAAATGAGAAAGGGGGAGTAAATCCCCCGATCCGTGATGTTTATTTAAGCTCGTTTGCAAGCTCCTCTGCAGTAGCAAAGGATACCTCGCGCTGCTCTCCGTTTTCCATGTTTCGGAGATTTGCCTTTCCGCTTTCAAGCTCGCCGGAGCCTATAATAAGGGTGTTCCTTGCTCCCAGCTTGTCCGCGTACTTCATCTGGCTCTTCAGGCTGCGTCCCATAATGTCGCATTCCGCAAAAATGCCAAGCTTGCGCAGACCGTGGGTAAGCGTAACGGCGTGCTTTGCCGCATCGGCACCGAGGGGTGCGATGTAAAGCACGGGCTTTTCCTTTTCGGGGATCTTTGCACCGCACTGCTCGAGGGCAAGCACAAGGCGGGTGATACCCACGGCAAAGCCAGCAGCGGGCAGGGTGGGACCGCCAAGCTCGGAGATAAGTCCGTCGTATCTTCCGCCGCCGCATACGGTAGACTGCGCACCTATACCGGGGCAGATAAACTCAAATACGGTCTTGGTGTAATAATC
>JAFSCG010000117.1 GCA_017436885.1 Clostridia bacterium
GCATACCGCAAGCCACGTTCTTGCACAGGCGGTAAAAAGACTTTACCCCGAAGTTAAGCTGACCATCGGCCCTGCCGTTGATAACGGCTTCTACTACGATTTCGATTCCGAGATCGCCTTCTCGCAGGATATCCTTGCTGCCATCGAGGGCGAGATGAAGAAGATAGTCAAGGAGAACCTTCGACTTGAGCGCTTCACCCTCCCCCGTGCCGAGGCACTGGAGTTTATGAAGGACGAGCCCTATAAGGTAGAGCTTATCAACGAGCTTCCCGAGGGCGAGGAGATCTCCTTCTACCGCATGGGCGACTTTACCGACCTTTGTGCAGGACCTCATCTCTTTGCTACGGGTGCTGTAAAGGCATTCAAGCTTACCAGTTGCACGGGCGCATATTGGCGCGGCAATTCCGATAACAAGATGCTTCAGCGTATCTACGGAACCGCATATCCCTCCAAGGATGCGCTTAAGGCGTATCTTGAACAGGTAGAGGAGGCAAGAAAGCGCGACCATAACAAGATCGGCCGCGAGCTTGAGCTCTTTACCACCGTTGACGTTATCGGTCAGGGTCTTCCCATCATCCTGCCCAAGGGCTCTCGCGTTATCCAGACCCTGCAGAGATGGATCGAGGACGAGGAGCAGAAGCGCGGCTATCTGCTTACCAAAACTCCTCTTATGGCAAAGCGCGAGCTTTATAAGATCTCCGGACACTGGGATCACTACCTCGACGGTATGTTCGTTCTCGGCGATCCCAACGACGAGACCAAGGAATGCTTTGCTCTCCGTCCCATGACCTGCCCCTTCCAGTATCAGGCATATCTGGCAAAGAAGCGCTCTTACCGCGAGCTGCCTCTCCGCTACGGCGAGACCTCCACTCTGTTCCGCAACGAGGATTCCGGCGAGATGCACGGCCTTATCCGCGTTCGTCAGTTCACGATCTCCGAGGGACACCTTGTTCTTCGCCCCGATCAGCTGGAGGAGGAGTTCCGCGGCTGTCTGGAGCTTGCAAAGTACTGCCTTGACACCCTCGGTCTGCTTGAGGACTGCACCTTCCGCTTCTCCCAGTGGGATCCCAATAATACCGCAAAGTACGAGGGAACCGCAGAGCAGTGGGACGAGGCGCAGAGCGTTATGAAGCGCATCCTTGACAATATCGGTCTTGATTACGAGATCGGTATCGACGAGGCGGCATTCTACGGCCCCAAGCTCGATATCCAGTGCAAGAACGTATTCGGTAAGGAAGATACTATCGTAACCATTCAGATAGACATGCTGCTTGCGGAAAAGTTCGGTATGTATTATACCGACAGCGACGACAAGCAGAAGCTGCCCTACATTATCCACCGTACCTCCATGGGCTGCTACGAGCGCACCCTCGCCCTTCTTATCGAGAAGTACGCAGGCGCGTTCCCCACTTGGCTTGCACCCGTTCAGGTAAGAGTAATGCCCATCAGCGACGCCTGCGCCGATTACGCAAAGCAGGTTGCCGCCGCGCTGGAGAACATGAACGTGCGCGTGGAGACCGACCTCCGCAACGAGAAGATCGGCTACAAGATCCGCGAGGCACAGATCCAGAAGATCCCTTACGCAGTAGTCGTGGGCGAGAAGGAAGCGGCAGACGGTACCGTTGCAGTACGCAACCGCAAGGAAGGCACAAACGAAACTATGCCCCTTAACGATTTCCTCGCAAAGCTCGCTGTGGAGATCGCAACCAAGGCAAGATAAGCATATAATGGAACCGTCCGCCCCGCAAACCGTCACGCATTGCAGGGCGGACGGTTTGTGTGTTTTAAGGAGCGCCGGATAAAACGGAAAAAATAAAAACCCTTCTATGGTCATTACGGTTTGGACCATAGAAGGGTTTTTTATTAGCTCTGCTTTTTTGCGTTTTGCAATCCAAGCGCTATTGCTGTTTCTCGCAGCTCCTTGCGTGAGGAAACGCATAGTTTGCCGTAGAGGTTTTTGTTATGGAACTTCAGCGTGTTTTCCGTGATGGAAAGCGCGGCCATTATTTCCTTGGTGCTCTTACCCTCCATATGCATATCGTATATCAATGCTTCCGATTTTGTCAGATTGTTTATGCCCTTGATAAAGGCAATGCGCTTTTCGTCCGTAACCGATGAGAGATCGGGCGTTGATATGTCGGTAAGGGATACCTCTCCCCTTGCCGGAACGTCGGAAGTAGAGGTGTTTGCCGAAGCTGCACGTTCGAGCGCCTTTTTAAGCTGCTTGCTGTGCTCCTGACACATAAGGTCAAGGGAAAGCAGGAAGAATTCACTGATCATATAGGAGATGGAAAGCAGCTCTATGTCGTTATCTATAAATTGCTCCACAGTCCATACTACGATGTTTATAAACACCGCAAAAAACAGTGCAAAGGCGTGGGAATTGGAGCTGACCTTCTTTTTGAGTACAGCGCGGAAAACGGTATATACGATCGCGGCAAAATACCCGAACAGATAGACCATATATATGGGGTGCAGGGGGCCGTATTCCTTTCTCAGCACCGTAGCGTTGCCGATCTTTTCGATAAAGGCGTCCTTGTAGTAGATAGGCAAAATTCCGGGGCTGGCGGCGATAAGCAGAATAACAAAGCCGATGATAAACAGCGCTGTTGGCAGTGTCTTGGTGTATTTTATCTTTGCGAAGCGCAGGATTATCATAAGCATTGCCATAGGCAGAAAAACGGAACCGAGGTATGCAAAACGGTTACACATCAGCGCACCGTCTATGGTGTTGGAAACGGAAAGCAAAAAATAGCTTAGGTTGATCAACGCCACGGAAGAGAACAGCGCGGTGAACCAAAGATCGTTTTTGCGTCTTAAAAACACACAATAGGAAAAAAGCATAGCAATCGACAGAAAGGCGGATACGGCATAAACCGTGGTGATACCAACGTCTTCACCGCCGCCCGATGAGCAGCTGCATAACGTACAAAGCAGCGCAGTTAATATTGCAATGCTTGAAAATGTTTTTTTCATAATAACTCCTTCGTTTGATTCAAAACCCACACTTTTTCCCACACCAAAAGCGCATAAACCTGTTTTCCCACACCAAAAAAAGTTGGAAAGTGTGGTGAAATCGGTGTAGGAAACAATTATAATTGTCTTAGAAGGTTGCGGAAGGTGTAACTGTTGTCTTGAAAGGCACTACGGGTACCACGTTCTGTCGGAACAGATCCTGCAGAACGCTCTCCGGTTGCATTGCCGTGCAAGCGGAGACTTCCCCGACCTTCTGTATTATATCATCTTTGTTTCAAATTGTAAAGACCAAACGTTAACCTGTTTTTCAAATGTTGCAAAAATTCGGTCCTGCACGGACCCGGCCGAAGGAGAAAAAGTATGAAAATGAGATCCAAGTTTCGGTTAATTTGCTTTTTGCTCGTTGTATGTACGCTTGCTGGCTTAATGCCCATGAACGTATTTGCGCGAACCGTAGTACCGGTGAAGAATGAGGGGGGTATGAACCTTCGTCTTGACGATACGGGTGTCCTTCGTTGGGATGCGGTTGACGGTGCAACGGGCTATTGCGTTAACGTCTGCAAGCATCCCGGAAACTTCCTTCTGACTACCGACGACGTCAGTTCTGATAAGACGTCTTATGATTTGTTCGGCAAGCTGGATGAGCTGGAGTACGATAACGGCGACTATATGATCGAGTTGGAGGTGTTCGGCTCCGATCCCGAATACAAATCAAGCAGCTTGCTGATCTACTACAGCAGCATATACGAAAAGCTGCAGTCTCCCGCGAATCTCCGTTGGAACGGTAACGTTGCGGAGTGGGATGCCGTAACCAACGCAACTCGCTACAACGTTTACTTGACCAATACCAATAGTGGCTCCATTACCGTTGACTCCAACGTTAGCGCTA
>JAFSCG010000118.1 GCA_017436885.1 Clostridia bacterium
AGGGAATATACATCCACTTCCTGCCGTCAAGTGCGCCCGGCACAAGCTCTGCAACGAGCAGGGCTGTAGGGAAGTTTCCGTCCACCATAAAGCTGACGTTCTTCTTTTTACAGCTCACAAATCCACGGCTGACGTAGTTGCCCGGATTGCCGAAGTTTATGTTAACGTCGTAGCCCATCCTGCGCGCTGCCTCAAATGAATGCTCGATCAGTATTTTGCCGAGCTTCTGCCGTTGGTGTTCGGGAGCAACGCAAAGCGGTCCGAAGGAAAGTATCTCCTTCCTCTCGCCATTTTCATCCTCAAGCCACGCCTTCGTGTACATAATGTTGCCCACAAGCTTGCCGTCAAGCTCAAGCACGAATGCAAGCTCGGGGATAAAGTCGGGATGGGAGCGCATCTGATGAACGAAATAATGCTCGTCCGCGCCGGGCTTATAGACGTTCCAGAACGCCTCGCGGGTCAGTTCTTCTACAGCTCTGTGATCTTTTTCTGTTTCTAAACGTATCGTCAGATTTTTCATTTTCGATCCTTTCGTATTTGTTGATGCTAATAGTACGAGAGGATTGCCGAGAATGTATTTGCAAACCTCTCGTTTACAGTACAATCTCCAGAATTACGGTGTTTTTCAAAAAGCACACTCCGATAAAATATTCAAGCCACTGCTTGTAAAGCTATTCTAACACAAAAATGTGGATAGTTCAATAAGTATCGATAATAAAGCGGTTGAAATATTTTCAAAAACATAATATAATAATCTCAACGTAGATTCTTGACAAAAAGCAAAACACCGTCCGATAGAAAGGAAAAGATATGTTTGACTATACTGCCGAGCGCATAACCGAGGCGCTGAAGCGTCATCCTAAATCATTGATTTATCGCACTGAAGAGGACAGAAGCAGAGTTCTTAACAACCCTAATCTTGCGAAATTCAGAAGCGATCTTGATAGTTGCTTGGAATATTATATGGAAAAGCCGATCTGTTCCATTCCGTTTTCTATGCTTCGCCGCTTTGAGGACGACGGAGACCGCAGCGAGTATGAGTATTCGGACAAAGGGTATTTTGTACGCCGCGGACATCTTGAAATTAAGCTTATCGCCGCTTGGCTTTACCCCGAAAGGAAGGACGTTCTGGATGCTCTACAGGACATTATGTGGGCGATATGCGATGAGTACACATGGTCGCTTCCTGCGCACATGAACGGCGAGCAAGCGTTGAGAGTCAATCTTCAGGAGGATTGCTACACCATTGACCTTTTTGCCGCAGAGACGGGAGACACTCTGGCAGAGGCTCTTTTGATGCTGGGGGACAGGCTTGACCCCGTCGTTGTAAAGAGAGTGAAGCGCGAACTGAAAAAGAGAATAATTGACAGATTTGAGAACGGAAGGTTCGGATGGTGCGAATCAAATTTCACTAACTGGGCGGCGGTTTGCGCCGGTTCGGTCGGGATGGCGTGTATCTGCGAGCTTGATGATGATCAGCGCCTTGGACGGTTGATAGAACGGCTGCTCGGTGCAATGCGAAACTTTATGAGCGGCTTTTCGGATGACGGCGCCTGCCTTGAGGGAACCGGATATTGGAGCTACGGTTTCGGATATTTTGCGTGCTTTGCCGATATGCTTTATCGGCGCACGGGCGGGGAGATAGATCTTTTTGACGATCCGCGTGTACACAAAGTTGCTCTGTTCCCGCAAAAGTGCTGCTTCTACGGCAGTCGCGGTGTGAGCTTCTCGGATGGGGGAAGCAAGGTCTCGCTCAGCCTTGGACTTACAAATATGCTTTCCAAGCATTTTGACGACGTGTTCATTCCCGAAAACGTTTATACGGGCGACGGTATCTCTATTGGCGGCTGTCATCGTTTTTCCTTGGGATTTAATAAGATCCTGTGGACTCCGGAGGGAGAAGTCAAACGTGTGCCTATGGCGGACAACTATCAGCTTCCTTCGGCACAGTGGTATATTGCCTCGGGAAAGGACAACGTGGGCGTTGCAATAAAAGGCGGAAATAACGGCGAGCCCCATAATCATAACGATATAGGAAACTTCATTGTGTATAAGAACGGGGTGGAGATAATTGCGGATCTCGGCTCAGGTGAGTACGATAAGAAGTATTTCAGCCGCGAGAGATATACCCTGACCCATTGCGGCTCCCAAGGACACAGCGTACCGCTTATTGACGGCGCGGTACAGAAGGCGGGCAAAGCTTACGCCGCAAAGGACTTTACGATGGACAGCACGGGCGTTTGCATGGATATTGCACCTGCATATGGTCTTGGGGGCGATAATTCCGTCATCCGCGAGATCCGCTTCGATCGTGAGGCGGGAGTTCTTACGGTTTCCGACCGCTTTAAGCTTGCCAAGGCTCCCGATAGGCTTGTCGAGAGATTTATATCCCGTTTTCAGCCCGTGCTTACCGTGGATGGAGTTACAATCGGAAACAACAACGCATCTATGCTTCTCACGATCACCGAGGGGGCTGCCGCGGCGCACATCCACTCCTCCGAGGAGAAGGATCACGGTGGTAAGCCGTTTACCGTTTGGTACGTGGATTTTGTTGCTAATATGCCCGATGCTGAATGTAGCTTCAAATTCAAGCTTTCTTGATATAAGAGTTGCGAAAAAAACGAGGTGCATCTATGATAATCGAGCTTGCGCAAGGTAATGACAAGCATAAAATAGCGAGGTTAGACAGCCATATTCCGTCACCTCGCTTGGGCGAGTGCATTTTGAACGGCCAAGTCTACGTACTCAAGGACGACTCCATCAAAAATGGCGGTCAGAATCATCGGGTAAAGGATCCCGTGGTTGGCGTTTTGAGATACAGCCTGTTTTGGCAAACTATCCCGTTCCTTGATCTGCTCTACATTGATGAAGCCTACAGAAATCGTGGCTTCGGTACACAGATGATGCGCGAATGGGAAAAGGCAATGGCGAGTTGCGGATACAAGTACGTTATGACCAGCACGCAGGCAGACGAAGATGCTTGGCAGTTCTATGAAAAGCTCGGTTATCACAAAGTCGGCGGTTTTTTTCCTCCCGAACAGGAGGCTGAAGAATGGATGTACGTTAAAGAATTGGATAAGAAACAATGACCAACCAAGAAATATTAAAGATCGCGATGACGCAATCTGCCGTTGACCTTTGTGCCGAGCCCGATGACTTTGAAAAGAGCGAGAACGTGGTCGTCACGTCGCGTCAAAATGATGGTGCGAGGCGGTATTTGAAGCTCCCGTTTTCCTGTCAGCTGGTGTCCTACGGTAACAACGTGGTGGCATCGGTGTTGCCCGAATTCCGAGAGATCACCGAGAATTACATAAACAAATATCCCGTGGAGCATCTGTTCGAAACTCCGCATCTGCACGTTCTGAACGATGCTCTGATGGAAAAAGGGCAGAAGATCTGCTTTATGGCGGAGTATTTTTTACCGGATGTGGACGCTTTGCGCGAACGTGTCCTTGAGGACTCCGTAAAACGGACCGTCGGGGACGCCGGTCCCTACGAAATGCGGCTTTTGACGCAGACCGACTTTGCCGACCTATACCTGCCCGAATGGTCGAATGCCCTGTGCGAGAAGCGCAAGCATCTTGACGTGCTTGGGGTCGGTGCGTATGATGGGGATAAGCTTGTGGGTCTTGCTGGCTGTTCTGCTGATTGCGATACCATGTGGCAGATAGGCATTGACGTACTTCCTCAGTATCGGAGGCAGGGAATTGCCTCGGCGCTGACAAGCCGTCTTGCCACCGAGATTTTGAAACGCGGAAAAGTGCCGTTTTACTGCGCCGCTTGGAGCAATGTGGGATCTGTCCGCAACGCCATCAAAAGCGGTTTCCGTCCCGCGTGGGTGGAAATGACGGCGAGATCCTGCGAGACGACAGATGGGATGAACAAGTAAGAATTATACGGAGAAAAGTATGTTCAGAGAATTAACGAGAAAGAAGCAACAGCTCTCGCCTCAAGAGTGCGAGGAAATATTAAAACAAGAGGTGCGTGGCGTGCTTGCCGTCAACGGTGATGGCGGTTATCCATACGCTCTGCCCATCAATTTCTATTTTGATGATGAAAGCAAAAAGATCTACTTCCACAGCGGAAGGGTAGGACATAAGCTCGACGCGATCGCAAACAGCAATAAGGTTTCATTCTGCGTTTACGACAAGGGCTATCACAAGGACGGACATTGGTCGCTCAACATCAGAAGCGTGATAATATTTGGACGCATTCGTATTGTTGACGATTGGTCTGACGAGCTGATGACTGATTTTTGCAAGCGTTTTACGGATGATGCGGAGTACATCCGCAGCGAGATCGAAAAATACGGTAGCAACACCGCCGTTCTTTGCCTTGATATAGAGCATATGACGGGAAAGATAGTTAATGAAGCTTGAATTGCGAAGGCATACTTTGAGGTGAACACAATGGAATACAGAAGACTTCCTCACGGAAATGAAAATGAAAGATTCAGCGTGCTAGGTCTTGGAATGGGCGGTATCGGAAAGACGCCCGCAGATGAGATCGAAGCGATCATACGCAAGGCGATCGATAACGGCATCAACTTCTTTGACCTTTGCACGGCAGGCGCGTCCTATGCGCCTATCGGCAGAGCGATAAAGGACTGCCGAGAGAAGGTGTTTTTGCAGGTGCATTTCGGCGCCGTTTACGACGAGGACGGTGAATACGGCTGGTGCCGCGATTTTGGCACTATTAAAAAGACCTTCCTGTGGGAGCTCGAGCAGCTTGGTACAGACTACGTGGACTTCGGCTTCCTTCATTGCGTGGATGATGACGAGGACTTTGATACGCTTTGTGAGATCGGTGTGCTGGACTATCTGAAAGAGCTGAAAGCGCATGGTGTAGTTCATCATATCGGCTTCTCCTCCCATACACCGAGCGTGGCAAATCGCATCCTTGACACGGGGCTTGTGGATATGATGATGTTCTCTATAAACCCTGCCTACGATTTTGAAAAGGGAGATGAATACGGCATCGGCTCGGTGGGTGAGCGATTTGAGCTTTTCAAGCGTTGCGAGCGCGAGGGCGTAGGCATTTCGGTCATGAAGCCCTTTTTCGCGGGTCAGCTTTTGTCTGCCGATCAGTCGCCCTTTGGAGTTGCTTTGACGCACAATCAATGCTTGCAATATGCCATCGATCGCCCCGGTGTTCTGACCGCCGTTCCCGGCGTGCAGACGATGGAGCATCTTGATACTCTTTTGAAATTCCTTACCGCCACCGACGAGGAAAAGGACTATTCCATCATCGGTAGCTTTACGGCGGATACCATTACGGGCACTTGCGTGTACTGCAACCATTGCCAGCCTTGTCCGGCGGGCATTGATATTGGACTTGTCAACAAGTATTATGACCTTGCTCTGGCAGGGGACGATATCGCTGCCAACCACTATACCAAGCTGTCGGTCAATGCCGAATCTTGTCTGCATTGCGGCCATTGTGAGAGCCGTTGCCCCTTCTCGGTCAAGCAGGAAAGTCGGATGGATGAGAGAGCAAAGTATTTTGAAGTACGATAAATAAGAATTAAGCGAGGTGAGAATATGGCAATGTGGGATC
>JAFSCG010000119.1 GCA_017436885.1 Clostridia bacterium
AAAACACGCCGTGAGACTAGGCTGGTTAAGACAGGGGACGGTTAGCGTGAAAACCTAAGGTTTAGAATGCCAAAAAGAGTACAGAAAGAAAACCCAAGCGAAATTGGGCCAAAAACATATCAAAGAGTTAATCAAGAAGAAAGCCTTGCCATAGCTATCTCATTATCATAGAGTTGATCTGTAGACAAAAGCAGATAAATTAGCGAAAGGATTTTTCTTGAAACCGCGATAATAGCCTTTTTCTTACCGAGCTTTCCTTGATGCGACCAAAACCAAGCGGCAAAGGGTGTGTTTCTTGACCGTACCGCCGCCCAAGCACATTGACAAAGGATTGATTTTATGTACGGATTTCCGGGCATGATCTTTCTCGAACACAGAGGGACAGTTCTGTGTGCTGAATAATTTCGAGGGAACGGTTGGCGAAAGCCAACCGTTCTTTCTCTTTCGCGCCTCGGTAAGGTAAGAACCATAACTAACAGCCGCAACAAGGTAAAGACCTTTGCATACGACAGCATGGGCAGAAACAACAGCGTTACCGACGAGATGAACGGAGTTAGCTCCGTTACATACGATAAGCTCGGAATTTGCGGATTTTTGCAAATTTTTCTAAAACTCTTTACTTTAGCTTGCGAATGTATTAAAATACTATGAGGCGATGCCGAAGTACAAAGGAAGTGAGGCGGTTAGTTATGACATTTGAAAAAAACGAGAATACCGACTATCTTTTCAAGGCAATACTTAGTTTGAAGGATGCCGAGGAGTGCTACCGATTTTTTGAGGATATTTGCACTCAAGAGGAGCTTAAGGAGCTTTCCCGCCGTATGCAAGCGGCAAAAATGCTTTACAGAAACAATATCTATTCCAAGATCGCATCGGAAACAGGACTTTCTACTGCCACTATCAGTCGAGTCAGCCGTTCCATGAAATACGGAAACGGAGGCTACTTGACGGCGCTTGACCGTATCGAGAAAAAGTAATGAGCGATTGTATTTACGATATACTTGCAAGCAGGTACGATGCTATAAATGCCTCTGTGGATCACGGGACAATGGCGGAATGCTTCTTGCGGGGTGCGGAGCGTTTTTCCTACAGACCTCACACGGTTCTTGACCTTTGCTGCGGCACGGGAAGCATGCTGCTTGCCCTTGCGGAGCGCGGGCTCGACCTGCAGGGGGTGGATATCTCGCCCAATATGCTGAACGAGGCAAGGGACAGGCTGTGTGCCGCAGGTCATACAGACGTTTTACTGCTCTGCCAGGATATGCGCGAGTTTGAGCTTTACGGTACCGTGGATGCCATCACCTGTTGTCTTGATTCGCTTAATCATTTAAGCTCCGCAAAGGAGCTGGAGCAGGTGTTCCGCTTGGCCGCAAATTACCTTGAATACGGCGGCATATTATATTTCGACCTTAACTCCAAATACAAATACGAGAATATTTACGGTAATAATGCGTATATTCTTGAGGAGGAGGGCATGTACTGCGGCTGGGAGAATTATTACGATCCCAAGCGCGGTATTGCCGAGTTCCGACTTTCCGTGTTTGAGGAATGCGAGGACGGAAGCTACGTGCGCAGTGATGCAATTCAAAGGGAAAAATACTTTTCCGAGCGCACGGTAAAGCGCGCCCTTAAGGCTGCGGGGCTTGAGTTTTGCGGCGTTTTCGGCGACACGGAGCTTTCCGCGCCAAAGAACGGCGACGAGCGCCTGTATTATTTTGCTAAAAGACCCGAGGAGGGTAAGATAATAAAATGACATCAAAAATCACAAGGATAATGACCAGGGACGGAAGCGCCCGAGTTCACATTATCGAGTCTTCGGCCATTGTAAACGAGGCCATCCGCATCCACGGCACGGCTCCCACAGCCACCGCCGCTCTCGGCAGACTGCTTACCGCAAGCTCCATGATCGGCTGTATGCTTGGGGAAAAGACCGACGCTCTTACCGTTACCGTCGACGGCGACGGCGATGCGGGCAAGCTGATCGTTTCCTCCGACTGGCTCGGCAACGTTCGCGGTTATATCGAAAACCCATTGGCGAATCCGCCTCCGAAGAGAAACGGAAAGCTTGACGTTGGTGCCGCCGTGGGACACGGCATGATGCGCGTTATCAGAGATTGCGGCGGTAGTGAGCCTCACATCGGAAGCGTGGAGCTTATCTCCGGCGAGATAGCCGAGGATATCGCGGCATACTTTGCCCAAAGCGAGCAGGTGCCCACCCTTTGCGCTCTCGGCGTGCTTGTGGGGAAGAACGGCGACTGCATCGGAGCAGGGGGAATCATCATCCAGCTGTTGCCCTTTGCCGATGAAAGCATGATAGAAAAGCTGGAAAAAAACGCCGAACGTCTTACGGACGTTTCTGGCATCTTCTCCCGCTATGCGGAAACGGGCAAGGCTAATATGTTCGTTGCCGATATAGCCCTTGACGGTATTGAATACGATCTTTTCGACGAGATAGAGGTGGAGTACAAATGCACCTGCTCCCGCGAGAGAACGGGCAATGCCGTGCACAGCATAGGCAAGAAGGAGGCACTTTCCCTTATTGCCGAATCCGTCAGCGAGGGCAAGCCCCCCGTAATCGAGGTGGGGTGCCGCTTCTGCGGTAACAACTACGTATTTACCGAGGCAGACATTGAGGAGATGTTTGCAAATGACGGTAAAGATAATAACGATAACAATAAAAAATAAGAGGTATAAAAATGCAGACACTCAAGAGATCCGAAAAATTTGAAAGCGCAAAGGGACCCGTGCTGTGCATAGTTATGGACGGTATCGGCGTTGGCGGCAAGAACGCGGGCAACGCAGTTGAGAGAGCCAACACTCCCACCCTTGATATGCTTAAGGCTACCTGCCCCTGCGTTGAGCTGAAGGCTCACGGCACCGCCGTTGGTCTCCCCTCCGACGACGACATGGGCAACTCCGAGGTAGGACACAACGCTCTCGGTGCAGGTCAGGTATTTGCACAGGGCGCAAAGCTCGTTTCCAATTCCATCGAAAGCGGCAAGATGTTTGCCGATAAGGCATGGCAGGAGATCGCCGCAAACGCAAAGAACTACGGCGCGGTGCTCCACTTTATCGGTCTTTTCTCCGACGGTAACGTTCACTCCCACATCGACCATCTGAAGGCAATGACCGAGCAGGCAAAGCGCGAGGGCGTTAAGACCGTTCGCTTCCACATCCTTCTCGACGGACGCGACGTTGGCGAGACCTCTGCCCTTGATTACACCGAGCCCTTTGAGGAGTTCCTTGCAGGTCTTTGCGACGCAAGCTTTGATGCCCGTATTGCATCCGGCGGCGGCAGAATGAACATTACCATGGACCGCTACGAGGCGGATTGGAGCATGGTAGAGCGCGGCTGGAACACCCACGTTCTCGGCAACGGCAGACAGTTTGCCTCCGCAAAGGAAGCCATCGAGACCTACCGTAAGGAGACCGGCGCTATCGACCAGGATCTTCCTGCGTTCGTTATCGCGGAGAACGGCAAGCCCGTTGGAACCATCAACGACGGCGACAGCGTTGTATTCTTCAATTTCCGCGGCGACAGATCTCTCGAGATCTCCCGCGCTTTTGAAAGCGGCGACGATTTTGACAAGTTCGATCGCGTAAGAGTTCCCAAGGTGGTATATGCGGGTATGCTGGAGTACGACGGCGACCTGCACATTCCCTCCAGATACCTTGTTGCTCCCCCCGAGATCACCAACACAATGGGAGAGTATCTTGCGGGTAGCGGCGTAAACGTTCTTGCAATTTCCGAAACACAGAAGTACGGACACGTTACCTACTTCTGGAACGGAAACAGAAGCGGCAAGTTCTCCGACGAGCTCGAGACCTACATTGAGGTACAGAGCGACGTCGTGCCCTTCGAGCAGCGTCCTTGGATGAAGTGCGCCGAGATAACCGACAAGCTTATCGAGTGCGTAAAGAGCGGCAAGTATAAATTCCTCCGCGTTAACTATCCCAACGGCGATATGGTTGGACACACCGGCAATATCGACGCTACCATCGTTTCCGTTGAGGCGCTCGACCTGCAGCTTGCACGTCTTCTTTCCGTTGTTGAGGAGATGGGCGGCGTTGCCGTTATTACCGCCGACCACGGTAATGCGGACGAGATGTACGAGCTCGACAAGAAGACAGGCGAGCCCAAGCAGTCGAAGAACGGAAGCTACAAGGCAAAGACGAGCCACACGCTTAACCGTGTGCCCTGCTATATCTACGACAAGAGCGGCAGGGAGGACTACAAGGTCTGTGCCGACGACGGAAGCTTCGGTCTTTCCGCCGTTGCCGCAACCGTTGTAAATCTTCTCGGTTACGAGGCTCCCGCAATGTGGGACAAGGGTCTTATTGAAAGCAAATAATTAAATTGATTCAGCCCCGATGCTTTGCATTGGGGCTGAAATTTAGGAAAAATCAGTAAAAAAGGCGTTTTTGAGGGTATTTATAGCTAAAAATCATCGAAAAAATTGTGCAATGAGCCTAAAATGCTGCAATTCGCTTGACAGGGCACGGTTCGGTATTGTATAATTGAGCAGTATGTAAAAGTATAATTATGCCGAAAAATGGTGGATAATGAATTTTATTAAAACAAGCAACAGAATAGCGGCTTTGTTCCTTGCTTTCATAATGGCGGCTGTTTCATTTACGGTCCCTGTCAGCGCCGCAGGCGAGAATACCTCATCGGTAGTTAGCAAAAACGGCGTTATTACCGACGGTATCTACAACATCTCCAATACGTCAAGCGGAAAGTATCTGGAGGCTTTCGACTATAAGTTCGACAGTCAGGGCAGGATGCATCTGGACGGAAGGCGTTACGTTCCCGCGCAGAATTTTGCGATAATCGGCCACGGCGACGGTACATATTCCATTTGCCCCCAGAACGACGAGGCGATCTACATGCTGGAGTGCCGTTCGGGCTCCAAGGCAGGTGCATCGGTTTACAAATCCAACGTAAACGACCTGTCTACACGCTTCCGCATCACCCTTAATGCCGACGGAAGCTTCCGTATCCGTCCCGCAAGCACCGAGCTTTCCGGTTTCTCTCTTGCGGAGTCCAAGACCAATTTTGCTCATTATTATTACAGCCTTTGCGAGCTTCAGCGTCATTCCAACGATGCTTCTCAGAAGTGGAAGCTGGAGCTTACCGATCAGAAGATCAATATTTCCGTTTCCATTAACAAAACTCAGGACACCGTAAGGCAGTACACCGTAAATCAGCTTTACACCGTCGTTACCCCCGCGGCTTATTCGGATATGGTTACCTGGACCACCTCCGATAAGAAGATCGCCATCGTTGACGATAACGGCTCCTACTGTGCATTTGCAAACGGTAACGTTACTATCACCGCAACGGTAGCGGGGAAGAGTGTTTCCTGCAACGTTACGATCACGGATAAGGTCGCATACACTTGGTACAGCCAATGCAATATGTACACAGGCGGCTGGAACGCGGCGGCACTTAAGGACCTTTATTTCTACGCGTACGGCATATACAAGCCCTTTATGATCGACGGCTTTAACGGTAAGATGGACTGGATGGACGAGGGCTGTGCACTTTGCTGCTGCGCTATGGTCCTTCGCAACCTCGATGCAAGAATGACGGACGGCTACGATTTCCGTAGCGGTCAGTCCACCAACATAGAGGCAGACCCCTACACCTGCGCTCTTGCAAACACCTATAACCACGGTAGCCGCACGGGTAAGGGCGTTCTTAACTACGATCCCATCTACACCGCAATGTCCCTTGTTGCCTCCCGCTTCACCGTGAACGGCAAGGCAATAACCACCGAGACCCAGTATTACGCGAACAAGCGTATGATAAAGGAAGCTCTTGATAAGCATCCCGAGGGTGTTGTTGTGGGAATGGACAGCTACTACCACGGCAGCCATTACATCGTTATTACCGAGTGCGTAAACCCCGATGCAAAGAATCCCGAGGATTATCTCTTCCGTGTTTGCGACCCTGCGGCTTACGATCCTGCCCTTGGCAACAACGTCCTGTTTGAGGATAGCGCGTCTTATAAAGATATGTACTATCGCTATTACGATATGTGGACGCTTATAACCTTTACGGTAGCTGACTAACGCACTAACGAATATAAAAATTGCAGAGGTGCGATATCGCGCCTCTGTTTTATTACAAGGAGATAATTATGCAAAATTTTGTTTTTCCCACTCCTGAGATCAAAAAGGAATGCGACGTTGTTGTCGTCGGCGGCGGTGTTGCCGGCGCGGCTGCTGCCCTTGCTGCCGCAAGAGCGGGAGTTAAGGTCGTCCTGCTTGAAAAGGCTGCACTTCTCGGCGGACTTGCAACCATTGGACTTATAAACTGGTACGAGCCCCTTTGCGACGGAAACGGTAAAAAGCTTATCGGCGGTATTGGCGAAGAGTTTTTGCATGCTTCCATTAAGTACTGTCAGGATACCCTTCCCGCCGATTGGAGAGAAAAGTGCGAAAGTGACGGCGTATCCAAGAGATATACCACCCATTTTTCTCCCAATGCATTTGCTATCGCTCTGTTTGAACTGCTTGATAACGCAGGTGTGACCGTAAGATACGACACACTTGCAACTCATCCCCAGATGGAAGGTGGGATCTGCAAGGGCATTCTTGCAGAAACAAAGAGCGGATGCGAATACTATCCCTGTAAGTATATTATAGATGCAACCGGCGATGCTGAAATATTTGCCCGCGCAGGCTGTGAATGTGAGGATGGCCGCAACTGGATGTCCTTCGTATCGCATTATTATAAATTTGGTGAGACCTTAAAGCCCGAGATGCTTGGAATGCGCCGTTGGAAGGTCTCCGGCTCCGGTATGACCGGCAAGGGGCAGCCCGAGGGTATGGACAGGATAGTTGGTGTTACGTCAGACGATGTCAATCTTCACATACAGACCGGTCAGCGTATACTTATCTCACAGCTTCAGTCTATGGATAACAAGGCAGGTGAGATCGTTGCCCTGCCTATGATGGCTCAGTTCCGCACCATAAGGCGCATTATCGGTGATTTTACCCTTACCGAGGATAATATGTTCACCCATTACGATGATGCTATCGGCGCCTTTGCCGATTTCCGTCCATCGCGCAGGACCCAGTGGTATGAGATACCTTACAGAACTCTGTTCTCCTCCAAGTACCCCAATATGCTTGCGGCAGGAAGGATCATTTCCTCCACCGGTGAAGCGTGGAACGCCAGCCGAGTTATTCCCGTTGCCGTTCTTACCGGTGAAGCTTGCGGTACTGCCGCCGCTTTAGCAGCCAAGGATTCAGTCC
Organism: Clostridia bacterium; assembly: GCA_017436885.1. Taxonomy (GTDB): domain Bacteria; phylum Bacillota; class Clostridia; order Oscillospirales; family CAG-272; genus RUG12395. Next base: position 7,264 of record JAFSCG010000119.1, read on the forward strand.
TTCTTCCTTCCTTGAAGGTGGAAAAGCTTCGCGGTCTTATGGCGGATAACGGAAACATTGTAAGTAAGCCGCTGTAAATTGCGGTTTGTGTATTAAATACAATTTACGATGTTGGTTATTGTTCAAATTGTCCCTGTTCGGACTCGTTTAAGACAGTGGATTTGTGCGAATGGAGCAATACCGAACAAAAAGTCAGTTTGACACAACAAAATCATTGTGTATTTGCGCTCAGTATATGATAAGATTGCATTAGAAAGCACTCTTACCTGTACAAATTGGAGGTTATTATGATCTTTGGTAAAAAAGCGCTTGCGCTCTGTATGGCAATACTGATGCTTGCGTCCGTGTTTGCCCTTGCATCCTGCGGCGAAAAGAACCCACCTGCGGTTACTACTGACGGCAACGTTACCGACGGACCTGTTGATACCACCGAGCCCGTTACCGAACCCGTTACCACCGTTATTCTTCCCGAGGTATACGAGGGAGCTGATTTTGAGGATTATACCTGCTCCGTTCTTCTGGGTCTGACCACTCTCGGCAGAAATGAGTTCATTACTACCGATTCTTCCAGCGTTTTCAGTAATGCTATCTATCTTCGTGCTACGAAGATGGAGGAGGAGTTTGGTGTGCTTTTCGAAACCGAGGAGCATTTCACAGGCGGATTCTCCGCAAACACTAAGCTTGGCCAGGAATATGCCGCAGGCAATACGAATTATGATTTTACCATTGCGCGCAGCTATGACGTTTCCAAGCTTACGGTAAACGGTCACCTTTATGATCTTATGGATCTCGACCATCTTGACGTTTCCAAGCCTTGGTGGGATCAGACCGTTTCCAAGGATTCCACCATTTCAGGCTCTCTTTACTTTACTTCCGGTGATATTTCTACCCTTGTAAACGACTTCGTTTGCTGTATTGCATTCAACAAGGCTATGTTCAAGGAATACGTCGGTAAGGACACCCAGGAGCTTTATAAGCTCGTTGAGAACGGCGAATGGACCCTTGATAAGCTGAACGAGTATTCCGCGTTCGTTTCTGAGGATCTTAATAACGACGAGATCCTTGACTCCCGCGATAGATACGGTCTTACCGTTTGGGACAGCCGCGTTATCGCAACCGTTCACGGTTCGGGCGGCAAGGTGGTAACTCTTGACGACGACGGTTATCTTAGTCTCACCCTCAATACCGAGCGTAACATGACAAGCGTTTCTAACTTCATCGAAATATGCATGCATGATTACGTACTTAATATGTCAAAGATGACCGGCGGCATGGATTGGAAGAAGATATTTATAAATAATCAGGCACTCTTCACCATGTCCTCATTCAACTCTCTCGACTATTTCCGTAATCTTGAGACCGACTACGGTATCCTGCCCCAGCCAAAGTCCTTTGCGGATCAGGAGCAGTATTACAGTTCTATCGTAAGCACCCACGCTTGCTTCTTTGCCGTTCCCACCCTTCAGGAGGACGCAGGAAGAACGGGTGCTATTGCAGAGCTTCTTGGATATCTCGGCAGCTCCACTCTTACTCCCGCGTATTATGATAAGACCCTCAACGGTACTCACATCCGCGACGAGGAGTCTGCAGGCTCTATTGAGATCTGCTTCGATACCAAGGTAGTTGACCTCGGCGACTATTTCTCCGTTGGTACCTACTACACCCAGCTTGCCGGACTTCTTAATAACAAGCAGCCCGACGGCTTTGCCTCCATGTACGAAAAGTTCAAGAAGCCTGCCGAAGCAAACATTAAGACGATCAATAGTCAGATCGATGATCTTAAGGCGACAAACGACTAAAAAACTTTTTTCAGCACCGAGCAGCGCTCGGTGCTGATTTTTATTAAAAATATATTGTTATTGTAGCCTATATGTGTTAAAATATATAAAAACAATTAAAGAGGTCGTATATGAACGTTTCAGAAAGATTTTTAAAATACGTTTCTTATCCCACCATGTCTTGCGAGGAGAGCAACACCGTTCCCACCACCGAAAAGCAGAAGGTGCTTGGCGAGGCGTTGGTTGCGGAGCTTCGCACCATGGGCGTAGATAATGCAAGAATGGACGAATTTGGCTACGTTTACGCTAAGCTCCATTCAAACTCCGCAAAAAAGCGTCCCGCTATCGGTCTTATTGCCCATATGGACACATCTCCTGCGGCATCCGACGGTCCTATTACGGCAAAAGTTGTGAAGTACGCAGGTGACCCCGTGCTTTTGAATGCCGAAAAAGACATTTATCTTTCAAGGGACGAGTATCCTGCCCTTGATAATTACATTGGTGACAGACTTATAGTAACCGACGGAACGACGCTGCTTGGAGCTGACGATAAGGCGGGAATTGCCGAGATAATGACAGCTATCGAAAAGCTTATTGCTTCGGGCGCGGAGCACGGTGATATCTGCATCGGCTTTACACCCGATGAGGAGGTCGGTAGAGGCGCGGATAAATTCGATATAAAGGCCTTTGGCGCAGATTACGCCTATACGATAGACGGCGGCTCCCTTGGAGAGCTTGAATACGAGAATTTTAATGCCGCCGCGGCCCGTGTTACCGTTCTCGGCGTTTCCATCCATCCCGGCTCTGCCAAGAACAAAATGAAAAATGCAGTTACCATCGCAATGGAGTATAATTCCTTGCTTCCCGCAATGGACGTTCCCGAAATGACCGAGGGCTATGAGGGCTTCCACCATCTTTGCGATATCAAGGGTGATATCGAAAAAACGGAAATGACCTATATAATCCGCGATCACAGCAGGGAACAGTTCGAGAAGCGTAAGGCGTATATGCAAAAGGCGGCAGAGGAAATAAACCGCAAGTACGGCAAGGAGCTCGTTTCCGTTCAGCTCCGCGATTCATATTACAATATGCGCGAGATAATCGAGGAGCATAAGTATACCGTTGAGCGTGCCGAAAAGGCAATGAAAGCCTGCGGTGTTGAGCCTCGTATCATTCCCATTCGCGGTGGAACCGACGGAGCAAGATTGTCATTTGAGGGGTTGCCTTGCCCAAATATTTGCACCGGAGGCGAGAATTTCCACTCAAGGTTTGAATATATAAGCATTGAGTCAATGGAAAAGATAACCGATATTATTTATTCTATTATAACGGACGAGGATATCTGACTGTTTTTCACTTAACATTTTGTTGTGTTATTTAACATATGTTTATTTTTTCTTGACCGTTTTCCGGCACTTGATATACAATCAAGATTGGACGGAGCATACCCGCCACGCCGTTTTGGGCACTGTAGTGCCGTGAAAATCTTTTGAAGATATAGCGAGGAAATGATTTATGAGAAAGATCGTCGCGCTTTTGCTTGCGCTGATAATGCTTGGAGCCTGTGTAGTTTCCTGCGGAGAAAAATCTCCGGCTACTGACGGCACGACCCCTTCTGTTACTACCGATCCTGCAGTAACTGAGCCGAGCGTTACCGAGGAGCTTCCCGAACTTTCGGGAAAGACTTACGACGGATATGAGTTTACCCTGCTTACAGCCTACGGACTGGTTAACAGTGATTTTGACGGAGATAAGAATCCCACCGGCTATGACCTTGTAAACGAGCAGATATTCCGCCGCAATTCGGAAATAGAAGAACGGTATGACGTTACAATTTCCAACGTTTACGATAAGGGCACGTCTTTTGGTGACGGCCCCGGCTTCCGCAGAATATCCGAGGATTACATAGTTAACGATTCTTCCTATGATATTTGCGAGGTCGGAATCTATGATGCCGCACAGCTTGCGCTCAGCGGATT
>JAFSCG010000120.1 GCA_017436885.1 Clostridia bacterium
CCGCAAATACCTCGAAGATACCCCACATACCCTGCTTTACGGGTTCCTTTACGTTGGAGTTAGCATGTACCATAACGGAAGAACCGAGACCCGCCTCGTTTGAGAACACGCCGCGCTTAAAGCCCTGCTGAGCCGCAAGCATAATAGCGGAACCGAGAGTACCGCCCACAAAGGATTCGGGACGGAACGCGTTAACAAAAATGGCCTTGAATGCAGGCAAAATCGCCGCATAGTTTACACCGATAATTACAAGGCTTCCCACAACGAAAAGAACCACCATAAATGGAACGATCTTTTCCGCAACGGATGCAATTCTCTTAAGACCGCCCAGGGTAATAAGAGCTGTCAGAATCATTACAACTGCGCCAAGGATAACGTTATAAAGGGAAATTCCGCCAAACACCTCAACAGAGGAAAGAGCCTTTACGTCAAATGCGGCCGCAACGTTGGCAACGATCTTATTTACCTGACCCATGGATCCGATACCAAAGGATGCAAGCATTGTGAAGATACAGAACAGGATCGCAAGGAGCTTACCGGTTTTTTTGAGGGACGCCTCGCCGTGTCTATCCTTATAAGAATAGCTTCCAAAGCCGTCCTGCAGGTAGTACATGGCACCGCCCGACCATTCGCCCTTTTCGTTTTTGCGACGGAAATAGAGACCGAGAACGTTCTCGGAATAGTTTGTCATCATACCCAGGAATGCGGCAACCCACATCCAGAATACCGCGCCTGCACCGCCCACGCAAATAGCGGCGGCAACACCCGCGATATTACCCGTGCCGACGGTTGCGGCAAGGGCTGTACAAAGAGCCTGGAAGGGAGAAATTGCGCCCTTCTCCTTTGTATGTCCGATTACTTCCTTCTTAAAAAGGCTTCCGATGGTGTTTTTCCACCATTCCTTGATGTGAGACACCTGAAATACCTTTGTGCAAACGGTTGCGACAACGCCTGTGCCAAGCAGCAGGACAAGTCCTACCCAGCCCCACACAAAGCCGTTGACGGCATTGTTTACGTTCGTGATTTTTTCCAGTAGATTCATAGCTTTCTTCTCCTTAAATTGATTTACACCAATAAAAAAGTCCGAAGCCTGAAGCTCGGACGGAAATTTCATAATAAATATAAAACCTTGTCCTTTTGCCTGAGATATCAGCGACGGTCGGATTTGTCGCCTTAAACCTTCGGCACCCGCTCGAGACGGGATTCTCCAAAGCTCTGTAAAAACAGATTTATTGATAATATGCGGCTATTATATCATACCTTTCCTCATAATGCAACAGTTTTTTGCAAATTCATGCAAAAAATCAAAAAAATATGCAAAATAGATGAATTTTTGTGCAAATGAATGAATTTTTGTGCAAAAAGTATGAATCAAGAAAAACACCGACCGGGCGCTTTGCTCCGATCGGTGCTTACGTATTATTTAAAACTCAATCTTCTTTTCGATATACGCCTTCAGCTCGGAAACGGGGATTCTTACCTGCTCCATGGTATCTCTGTCACGAACTGTTACACAGTTGTCAGCGGGAGTGTTCTCGTCGCCCACCGTCTGGAAGTCAACGGTGATACAGAGAGGTGTACCGATCTCGTCCTCGCGGCGGTATCTCTTACCGATAGAGCCTGCGTCGTCGTAGTCGATCATAAAGTACTTTGAAAGTTCGCCGTAGATCTCAAGTGCCTTGTCGGAAAGCTTCTTGGAAAGAGGAAGAACAGCAGCCTTAAAGGGAGCCAGCGCGGGATTGAGGCGAAGAACCGTGCGAACGTCGTTCTTCTCCGCGTCGATCACTTCCTCGTCGTATGCGTCGCAAAGAACCGAGAGAACTGTACGCTCAACGCCCAGCGAAGGCTCAACAACGTAAGGAACGTAGTGAGTATTCGTTTCGGGATCGAAGTAAGTAAGGTCCTTGCCCGATGTGTTCTGGTGCTGTGTCAGGTCGTAGTCTGTTCTGTCCGCAACGCCCCAAAGCTCACCCCAGCCGAAGGGGAAAAGGAACTCAAAGTCTGTGGTCGCCTTTGAATAGAAGCAAAGCTCCTCGGGATCGTGGTCACGGAGACGGAGATTTTCGTCTTTCAGACCGATAGCAAGCAGGAAGTTGTGGCAGAAGGTCCTCCAATAGCTGAACCACTCAAGGTCTGTGCCGGGCTTGCAGAAGAACTCAAGCTCCATCTGCTCGAACTCACGCACACGGAAAATAAAGTTACCGGGAGTGATCTCATTTCTGAACGACTTACCGATCTGTGCGATACCGAAGGGCAGCTTGCGGCGGGTGGTTCTCTGTACGTTTACGAAGTTTGTAAAGATACCCTGGGCAGTCTCGGGACGAAGATAAACTGTATTCTTTGCGTCCTCGGTAACACCCTGGAAAGTCTTAAACATAAGGTTAAACTGACGAATGTCAGTGAAATTATGCTTTCCGCAGGTGGGGCAGGGGATATTGTTGTTCTCAATAAAATCCTTCATTTCCTGCTGCGAAAATGCGTCGATCGGCTTTTCGAGGGTTACACCGTTTTCTGCTGTCCAATCTTCGATAAGCTTCTCAGCTCTGAAACGCTCTTTACATTCGCGGCAATCCATAAGAGGATCGGAGAATCCGCCGAGATGTCCCGAAGCAACCCATGTTTGCGGATTCATAAGTATAGCGGAATCAAGTCCGACGTTATATTTATTTTCCTGAACAAATTTTTTCCACCAAGCTTTTTTAACGTTATTTTTAAGCTCGGCACCAAGAGGACCGTAGTCCCATGTGTTTGCTAAACCGCCGTAAATTTCGGAGCCGGCAAAGATAAATCCGCGACCCTTACATAATGCAACGATTTTCTCCATTGTTTTTTCGTTGTTCTTCATTTAAATCTACACCTCAACAGTAGTAAAAATTATACAGTTGTAAAAATTATACAGTTAATATAATAAGTTATATAATTAACAAAGTCAAGTAAATTAATAATTTAAAAATATTTGAATAAAATAAAGTTTACATAAAAAACACTTTACAAATCGGAATCAATGTGTTATAATCACTACTGTTCGTAATTCTGTGTTTAAGGTTTATGCCGTTTTTTTGCGGAATCACCTGATACCTTTTACTCGGTTTTATCGATATAATATTATCAAAGAGGTGAAAATAATGCTTAAAGAGGAAAAGACCGCTATAATGCAGGAGAATGCTACTCACGAAGGTGACACC
>JAFSCG010000121.1 GCA_017436885.1 Clostridia bacterium
ACGGCGGGAGCAAGCCCCCGCCCTACGACCAATCGAGGGCAACTGTGGGGGGGGGGCTTGCTCCCGCCGCCATTTTTGTTCACACGATTTCTTAAGCCTTAAAAATTGTTTCGCAGACGAAGAAAAGGGCAAAAAGCAAAGCGAAGGCGTACGCGGTGTACGTCGAGCTGCTTTTTGCCCTTTTTCTGATGTATGCGGAAGAATTTTTTGGCTTAAACCAACGCCGCTGCTCCTATAATGCCCGCCTCGTTCCCCAGCTCCGCAATTTTGATCTGCGTGCGCACGCCAAAGTCGCGGGTATATTGCTCGTGCTCGATAATGGGAAGGAGGGGCTTCAGGAGATAATCGCCCTCGCCGCAGATGCCGCCTCCGATGGAAAGCACCTCGGGCTGGAAGGTGTTTATCATATTGGTAAGACCGCAGGCAAGGTTCTTTATATACTCGTCCACGATCTTCTTTGCCTCGGCGTCTCCCTTTTTCGCGCAATCGAAGGCAACGCGGGTATCGGCGTTATCGGGGTCGCCGTTTACGGCGTTTATCATCTCCGTGTCTATTCTGAGGGAAATGGCACGGGTGATGGCCTCACGGGTCATTCTTTTCAGCGCCGTTGCGCTGGAATACACCTCAAAGCAACCACGTCGACCGCAGGAGCAAAGCTCGCCGTCGGTCTTAACAACGGTGTGTCCCAGCTCTGCCGCCGCACCGTTGATGCCCGTAAGTATCCTTCCGTCCAGAATTACTCCGCCGCCAACGCCCGTTCCGAGAGTTATCATAACGGAGCTTCTCGTGCCCTTTGCGGCACCTGCTACCGCCTCGCCGAGGGCGGCGGCATTTGCATCGTTTGCTATCTCTATGCGGGGAACGCCCGTAAGCTTTTTCAGCTCCTCCGTAACGGCAAGGAACTTAAAGGTGGGCAGATTGCAGGAATAGACCACCACGCCCGTTTCGGGCACTACGGCACCGGGAATGGCAATGCCTATCCCCTCCACTGCGGAAAGCTCAAGACCGTTTGCGGTGCAAAGGTCGCGGCAAAGGTCGGCAAGGTCGGCAAGTATAAGATCGCTGTCCCTCTCCGCACCCGTTTTTATCTGCTTTTTGTCGATAATTTTGTAGCTCTCGTCAACAAGTCCGGCACATATCTTGGTGCCTCCGAGGTCAACGCCTATACGGTAATTCATAAGCAACTCCGAAAATAATAATATTTGTTTCGTAAGCATATTTTAACCCGATTCCCGCACCAAAGTCAATAGAATATAAAATTATTGCGCTTTGGTTATCGTTTGCTAACTATATTTACAAAAATTTAACATTTGCCCCATTGCATAAAATAAAAAATAAGTATACAATAATGCTGAATGTAAAAATACCCAAAGATGGAGAATAATAAATGAGAAGGATATATGCGGACAACGCGGCGACCACAGCAGTCAGCCGTGAAGTTCTTGATGCCATGCTTCCCTATTTCTGCGAAAGCTACGGCAACCCCTCCAGCCTGCACGCTGTAGGCCGCGAGGCAAAAAAAGCATTGGACGCAGCACGCGCCACCGTTGCGGCAGCACTTAACTGCGACGCAAACGAGATATACTTTACCTCCTGCGGAAGCGAAAGCGACAACTGGGCGATCCGCGGAGGTGCCCACAGCAAAAAGGGCAAAAAGCACATTATCACCACAAAGATCGAGCACCACGCCGCCCTCCACGCCTGCAAGGCTCTTGAAAAAGAGGGCTATGAGGTTACTTACGTCGGCGTTGACGAAAACGGATACGTTGACCCTGCCGACGTAGCCGCCGCAATGCGCGAGGACACGGCGCTGGTTTCCGTTATGATGGCGAACAACGAGATAGGCACCATCCAGCCCATCAAGGAGATCGCCGAGATCGCCCACAATGGCGGTGCGCTGATGTTTACCGACGCCGTGCAGGCTGTCGGCAACATTCCCGTTGACGTAAAGGAGCTGGGCGTTGACATGCTCGCTCTCTCCGGACATAAGATCCACGCCCCCAAGGGCATCGGCGCGCTGTACTGCAAAAAGGGCGTGCGCCCCGACGTGCTTATCGAGGGCGGCGGACAGGAAAGAGGACGTCGCGGCGGTACCGAGGCACTTGCCTCCATCGTTGGTCTGGCAAAGGCCGCCGAGATAGCAAACGCCGAGCTTTCCGAGATGGACAAGGTTGCCGCGCTCCGCGACAAGCTTATCGACGGTATTCTGGAAAGGATACCCTACTCCCGTCTTAACGGCGGCAGGAGCCCCCGTCTTCCCGGCAACGTAAACGTTGCATTCGAGTTTATCGAGGGCGAGAGCCTGCTGCTCCTCCTTGATATGGAGGGCATCTGCGCCTCCACCGGCTCAGCCTGCTCCTCCAACTCTCTGGAGCCCTCCCACGTTCTGCTTGCAACGGGTCTGCCCGTTGAAAAGGCCCACGGCTCCCTCCGTCTGTCCATTTCCAAGGACACCACCGAGGAGGACGTGGACTACATTCTGGAAAAGCTTCCCCCCATCGTTCAGAGGCTCCGCGAGATGAGCCCCCTCTACGAGGAAGTAGCGAAAAACAGCAAATAACCGCGCGCCTTCAAGTGCGCAAAGCGACGAAGGATCTGCGCGGTATACACAAAAACCGATCGAAAGGATATAGAAAATGGATTACAGCGAAAAGGTAATGGATCACTTCGCCCATCCCCGCAACGTGGGCGAGATAGAGGATGCAAACGGTGTTGGCACCGTTGGAAACGCAAAGTGCGGCGACATTATGAAGATGTATCTCAAGGTTGACGACAGCGAGATCATCACCGACGTTAAGTTCAAGACCTTTGGATGCGGTGCGGCTATCGCCACCTCCTCCATGGCAACGGAAATGATAAAGGGCAAGAGCATAAACGACGCCCTTGGTCTTACCAACAAGGCAGTAATTGAGGCTCTCGGCGGTCTGCCCGCAGTGAAGATCCACTGCTCCGTGCTTGCGGAGGAGGCAGTTAAGTCCGCTATTGCCGACTATTACAAGAGAAAGGGTATCGAAAACGACCTTACCCGTGAGATGGACTGCAACGGCTGCTGCGGTTGCGAGCACGACCATCATCACCACGATACCGAGGAAGAATAATTTCCCACAGAGGAAGGCCATGAAGGATCAACGCATTCTTTTGGGCATGAGCGGAGGAATGGACAGCGCCTGCGCCGTCGACCTGTTAAAGGACGAGGGCTACGAGGTCTGTGGTGCCGTTCTTGCCATGCACGGATACTCCGATACCGAGGGTGCGTACGATGCGGCCCGCTCCCTCGGAATAAACATAGTAACAGTTAACTGTGCCGCAGACTTCGAGCATGAGGTCTGCAGTCCTTTTTGCCGCGAATACGCCGCAGGAAGAACGCCCAACCCCTGCATAATATGCAACGATAAGGTCAAATTTGCAAAGCTCCTCTCCGAGGCAGACAGGCAGGGCATCGAAAAGATAGCCACGGGGCATTACGCAGGTATAGAGCGCCTTGAAAACGGCAGATACTGCGTAACCAAGGCGGCAGACGAAAAAAAGGACCAAAGCTATATGCTTTGGCGACTTTCGCAGGAGACCCTGGCGCGGACGGTCTTTCCCCTGTGGGGACACAAAAAGACCGACCTGCGTGAAAAAGCCCGTGAAAGGGGGCTTTCCTCTGCGGACAAGCCCGAAAGTCAGGAGATATGCTTCATCCCCGACGGAAATTACGCCGCATATATAGAGAACGCCCTGCAGACCACCTTCCCCGAGGGGGATATCTGCGACGAAAGCGGCAAAGCTATAGGCAGGCACAAGGGACTTGTGCGCTACACCGTGGGTCAGCGCAAGGGCATAGGTGCCTACGGCAAGCCCATGTTCGTAAAAAGGATAGACCCCGAAAACAACCGCCTTATCCTCGGTGCCGCAGGTGAGGAATACGAGAGTACCCTTGAAGTGGACGGACTTATATTCTCGGGAGCGGAGCCCTTTGAAGGGGAGCTGCGCTGTACGGTAAAGCTGCGCTACCGCGCCCCCGACGTTCCCTGCACCGTTACCGTAAAAGACGGCGTTGCAAGGGTGGCCCTTGACGCTCCCGCCCGTGCGATCACCCCCGGGCAAAGCGCGGTGTTCTACAAGGACGGACGCATACTGTTCGGCGGATTTATAAGATAAAGATAAAGTAACGATTAAAACTCAAACGGCGGGAGCCTGCTCCCGCCGTTTGAGTTTTATCTTTTGTAGACCACAAGTCCTTTACAGACCGTAAGCACGCAATCATAACCCTTCTGCGATGAGAAAACGTTGCCGTTTTCGTTATAATCAAAGGGATGGTCGCCGTATTCAAGCACGGCAATATCCGCATCGCCGCCAACACGGAGAACGCCCCATTCGCCGCTCTTTCCCACTGCGGCTGCGGCATTGACCGTAACCATGGGAAGCAGCTTTTCCTCGCTTACTCCTGCGGCGCGCATAATGCTCATGCAGAGGGCAAGGCCGTATTTACCTCCCCTTGTGAACGCGCTCAGCTTGGTTATATCGGTGCTGACAACGTCCGGGGCATAGCCTGCCGCAACTGCCGCCTTAAGCACCGCAAAATCCGTATGCACACAGCCTGCCATACCCGCATCGAGGATAACGCCCTTCTCCCTTGCCTTTTTAAAGGCGGCGTAATCGTTTTCGGAGCAGATGCTTCTGTCCCCGTGGAATATGTGCGTCAGTATATCTCCCCTGCGAAGCACGTCAACGATACTCTCCATGGAGGTGGGAGAATGATTGCAATGCACGGTAAGAGGCAGACCGCATTCCTCGGCGAAGGCAACGGCCTCCTTCAGTGGTGCAAGAGTCCTTACGTTGGGATCCGTGGCATCGTACATGGTCTTGAGTCCCATGACCTTATCACCGTAAACGTCAAGAAGCTTTTTTGCATTTGCCGTTTGTGCACGGTCATCCTTTACACCAATAAACAGAAACACTCCGCACCGCATCATAAAGGAGTCCGCAAGCTCTGCGGTTCCCTTTACCGCGCCGCCGTCTGCCGCCGCAGTTACACCGAAGGGGAAAAAGCTGCTGTCTGCGGGTGTGCCCCACTGATCGCTGCTGATGCCCAAGATATGAGCGTGTATATCAATAAGACCGGGCACGACCGTTTTTTCCCTTGCATCAAAAACGATGTCAGCCGTGTCGGGCACGTCGCTTTTCATTGCGGCTATCCTTCCGCCCTTCACGTACACGTCGCCGTAGAAATAGGACTCGCCGTCAAAAACTCGTCCGTTTTTTATAAGAATGGTCTTTTCCGCCATAACGACCTCCGAAAGCTTTATAATCAAATAATACAAATATCACCGCCGAAAGTAAATGTCAGCGGTGATATTTTTGCATATTTTGATAATTCAACCGAAGATTATCTTCGCTCTGGAGCAATACTCCCTGATAAGGGAAAAGAATAGGGACGCGGGAGTGGGTGATGGTGCGGGAAAATAGCGCACGTTCTCAAATCCCGCCCGCTCCATCAAAAGCCCTATGCGGGGAATGTGAAAGCTGCTTGAAATACATGCCACCTGCCTGCCTTCAAGTCCCATATCGGTCATGATGGCCTTTGAATTTGCAATGTTCGCAATGGTGTTTCTCGACTCTGTTTCGGCGATCACGCGCTCCGCGGCAATACCAGCGGATATAAGATAATTCCGCATAGCCTCGCCCTCGGGCATTATTTCGTCGTCGCCCTGACCGCCCGCAACGATGCAGATAAGGTCGGGACGTTCGTTTAGCACGGCAACTGCCATATCAAGCCGCTTTTTTAAAGGTGGAGCGGGCTGTGTGCCCTGTATCTTCGAGCCGAAAACGAGCACCACGGCACCATCCTCAAGCTCGCTTGCCTCCGCACTCTCCGCGGGAAAGAACAGCGTGTCCCACAAATGAATGACGAAGGTAACGCAGAAAAACAGCGCAAGGACAGTATAGATGCACAGAAGCCCGTAGGCAAAGCGCGGAAGCCGCCTTTTCAGCAGCGGATAGATAAGGAGAGGCAGCAGCGCACAGGCGGATACCGCCGCCGCAAATATGCGGGTGGTAGCCCCCTCGGGGAAAACGAACTGCCGCAGGAAATAGGAAAAGAACAGCAGAAATATGATAGCTCCGCAGATATATCCCGTGATCCTTACGGCCTTTTCACCTTTTATTTTTGCGGTCGGTGCCGCATTTTTCAGCTTTTTTCTTTTCATGGACGCCATCTTGCGGAATACTCGTCGTGATATTCAACGTGTCCCGCACCAACGGTCCTGCCGTGCTTGCGGTAGCCGTCTATCATGGCGTCGAACTCCGCGCTGTCGCAGGGCAGAGAAACGGACGCTCCCTTGTGGGAGGAAAGATACGCCGCATTGGAAAGCTCCAGCGAATTAAGTGCCTCCTCCGCAGGGCAAACGAGGCGCTCCTCCCTGCCGTCCACAACGGCAACGAAGTTTTCCAGCACTATCTCGTGCCCGTCGCGACCGTCCTTTTCGGGCGTTATATCCTGCCAGCTTCCGTCGGCACGGTAAAAGCTGACCTTTGCACTGTTGCGCACGTCGCGCTCGTCAACGGTGTTGATAAATATCTTAAGCCTTCCGTTTTCCACAAGCAGCTTGCCCTTGCTGCCCGTTATCTCAAGGCGAGCAGTACCCGGCATATCACCCGTGGTGGTAACGAAGACCATGGCGGCACCGTTTGCATATCTGCCGGTTATTACCGCATCGTCCTCCACCTCGATATCGTGCCAGAGAGAGATGCCGCAATCGGAATATACGCTGACGGGCATACCCATAAGCCATTGGAGCATATCGAGATTGTGGGGAGCCTGATTCAACAGCACTCCGCCGCCCTCGCCGTTCCAGGTGGCACGCCAGCCGCCGTTATCGTAATAATACTGTGTGCGGTACCACGCGGTAGCGATAAACACCGCACGGCGCAGCTCGCCGAGGGCACCGGAGGATATAAGCTCCTTTGCATTGCGGTATACCGCAGATGTGCGCTGATTGAACATAACGCCGTAGTATACGCCGCGCTCCTTTGCGAGCGCCACGGCACGGCGGGCAACGGACACCTCCACCGCCACGGGCTTTTCGGAGAGAACGTGCACTCCGCAGTTCATTGCGTCCATGGCAATGGGAACGTGCGCGTAATGGGGCGTTGCTACCATCAGCACGGTGCAAAGCCCCGAGGCAAGCAGCTCCTCGTGGGAGGAGAATATGGGCACCTCGGGAAATTGCTCTGCGCATTTTTTGCGTCTTTCGGGGTCGGTATCGCACAATGCGGAAAGATACGCCCCCGCTATTTTTCCGCCGTACAGGGCGCTTGCATGGGCGGAGCCGATGGCTCCGACTCCGCAAACGCCTACGGCTGTTTTACGCTCCTCGCTGCTCATCAATAGGTTCCTTCCGTATCTCCCACAACGGACTTAACGTTCTCCTTGCGGCGGGAGGTGGCAACGCGCTTCATCAGCTCGGTTCTGAACAGCTCCTCGTCGAAGGGAAGCTCAACGGGACGACCGAGCCACGCGGAAAGGTGCATAGCGTTGGAGAGGGTAAGTCCGTTTATGCCCTCCTCGCCGTTGGCGATAAGCTTGCCGCCGTGAAGCACGGCATCGGCAAATGCGTTCAGCACCGCGGGATGCTGGGGGTTGGAGCCGTCCAGCTCTATCTTTATCTTTTCCTGCTTGGGAGTGCCGAAGGGTATCTCGTTAACGGCGGAGAATTCCTGCTCGCTCATTTCCGTCTTCCACATGGTAAGGTCCTTGCCCTCTGCAACCAGCTTGCCCTTATCGAAGCTGATCTCCAGACGGTTGGTGCCGGGGAAATCGCCTGTGGAGGTAATGAAAACTCCGGTGGCACCGTTCTCGTACTCAACGTATGCGGTAACGTCGTCCTCTACCTCGATATCGTGCCACTTGCCGAAATGGAGCTTTGCGTCTACCTTTTTGGGCAGACCGCAGAACCACTGCCACAGATCAAGCTGGTGGGGACACTGATTGAGCAGTACTCCGCCGCCCTCTCCGCTCCAGGTAGCGCGCCAATCACCGGAATCGTAATAAGCGCGTGGACGGTACCAGTTGGTGATTATCCAGTTGAAGCGGCGCATATTGCCCATTTCGCCGGAGTCGATTATCTCCTTTATCTTCTTATAAACGCAGTTGGTGCGCTGATTGAACATCATGGCGAACACCTTGCCGCTTTCCTTGGCAACTGCGTTCATCTCGCGCACGTCGGAGGTAAGAACGCCTGCGGGCTTCTCCACCATAACGTGATATCCCTCCGCAAAGGCGGCCTTTGCCATGGGAACGTGTCCGTAGTGGGGCACGCAAATAATAACGGCGTCGCAGGGGTGAGCGGCAAGAAGCTCGGTGCCCTCGGCAAAGAAGGCGGGAGCCTCCTTGCCCGCATCCTCAAAAAGCTTGCGTGCGGCGTCGATACGCTCGGGCTTTACGTCCGCGATGGCAGTAACCTCGATCTCGGGGCATTTACCCGCAATAATGTTCTTTGCGTGGGACGTGCCCATGTTGCCGAAGCCGATAATACCAAGTCTAAGTACGTTTTCCATGTTAATTACTCCAATCCAAGCGATTCAATGTGATCGTAGCTCTTTTTCAGACAATCAAAGGGGGATTCCCCATTGCAGTTATCCTGCTCAACGAACACGTATTTGGTGCCCGCATCGGCACAGGCGGCGGCGATAGCGGCAAAATCGAGAGTGCCGTTGCCGACCCACTCCATGCGCTTCTCCTCCCCAAGATCCTTGAAGTGAACGCAGTCCACGCGTCCCGCAAGCTTTCTTATGTAGTCAACGGGCTCGTAGCCGCCAACCTTTACCCAATAGGTATCAAGGGTAAAGCCCAGAAGCTCGGGGGAATAGCGCTCTGCCAGAGTGTCGAGGATTATGGTGCCGTCGAGCTTTTCAAACTCCATGGCGTGGTTGTGATACATGAACTTTTTGCCTGCGGCGGCGATCTTTTCCATAGAGGGACGGAAAATGCGGTCAAAGCCGTCGTAGCCCTCGCCCTCAGCCTGTATCTTGCGATAGCCGAGGCCAACGTAGGGCGCGCCGATAATATCGTGTGCCTCTATCACCGCGTCGGTCTTGCCCGTAATAAGGTCGGGCTTGGTGTGGGTGAGGGGGCATATAAGCCCGTTTTTGTCCAGCTCCGCCTTGAGCCAAGCAGGATCAAGAGGGCAGGTGCCGCTGATCTGCACCGCCTTGTAGCCGATGTCGGCGACGCGCTTCAGTGTCTCCGCAACGCCCTCGGGGGTCTTGCAGAATTCTCTTACCGTGTAAAACTGTGCTCCGATTATCATATCTTTCTCCTTATCTGTACGTATTACCCGATCTTTCGATTACTTCCTTAAGCGCGGAGATAGCCGTATCAAAGGCCTCGTCGTTCGTCTTGAAGCCGCGGGAGTATCTGCGCGCGGTATCGTCGCTCTTTTCCTCACTTTCCAGCTCGGAAAGACCCGCAAATACCTTAAGATGAGGCTCGGCGGTAAGATCGGTGTGTCCGCTTTCGGCACAAAGACGCATAAGCGCCTCGATCTCGCAATCGCCGTGGCCTGCGGGATATATGCTTCCGTCCCTTGCCGCATCCTTGATGTGGACGTAGTTAAGATACGGTGCAAGCAGTCTGTATGCGGGAAGCACGTCCTCGCTGCACTGCATGAAGTTCGCAGGGTCGAAAACACCCTTGATGGAGGGCAATGCCTCAAGTATCTTCAGGCAACGGGAGGCAACGTCTCCGAATATGCCCTTCTCGTTTTCGTGGCAAAGGAGCACTCCGCTTCCTGCCGCGACCTCGGTGAAGCGAAGCAGTCCCTCGCCCACGGTGTCGAAATACTTATCGGCATCCTCGCCCTTGGGATAGTAGAAGCTGAATATACGCATACGCTCCGCACCGAGGATGTGAGCGGTGTTTATAAGCCTCTTAAGCCTTTCAAGCTCCTTTTCGATGGGATCGGTAACCGCGACCTTACCGATGGGAGAGCCAACGGAGAATACCTTTATTCCCTCGTTGTCTAGAGTCTTTTTTATCTCTCTCGCCTCGTTTTCGTCGATAACGGAGATATTCCTTTTGGAAATTCCGCGTATCTCCATGCGGTCAAGACCGTTGCGGTGCAACGCAGCGATCTGCCCCTCCAGAGGAGCTGCCGCCTCGTCGGAAAAAGCGCAAAGTCTGAATGTTGCCATGCCTGCCTCCTAACTGTAGATTTTATCGCCTTAATGATATCACGGTATGTTTTTATTTTCAATAGAAACCAACAAAAAAGCGCCGCAAAATGTTGTTTGCAGCGCTTTTTTCAGATCGAATTTATACTTTTAGATACTGCTTGCACGATCGCATCTCGGATCGTATTTGCACTTTTGGATACTTATTGCACGATCAGATCTGACGGGAGATCACCGAGGAATACACCGCGCTGCCCTTGGTAACGGGACCCTTTTCTATATGCACTGCACGCCATTTATCCTCAAAGGCTATCATCTCCGCCGTGGGAAGCACGGGTGCCATCCTGCCGAAGAAGCGCTTTGCAAAGCTCTCGGTCATCTCCGCCTCAAGCTCCACAAGCTGTGCGCAGGTCTCGCCCATTGAATATGCACGCATGGCGTAGCCCTCGCCCTGACACATACGCTGGCGGAGGGGGAAATAATGCTTGAGAAGGAACTGCGCGTAAGCAACAAGACGGTAGCTGCCGTATGCACGGTGCTGACGCTTGTATTCCTCGCCGCAGGATTCAACGGCAACGCAAAGGGATGCTTTTACCGCATCTCTTATTGCGTCGCTTGTGTTCTCTTTTGCAAACGCAACGGTAAAATAGTGGGGGAAGGTGGCAACGTTTTCCGTTCCGTGCACGTCGCTGGAGCCCACAACGGATATCTTAAGTCCCTCCGCACGCATATCGTTCCACATGGCAAGGGAGCAGTTCAGATCGGGCTGGGGCATACCGCCCACAAGCTCGTAGGCATCGAACATTCCGCTTTTGATAAGTATGCAGGCAAGCTCGGAATTAACGTTATAGGTCTTATCCATGGGACGCCAGAAGGGGTGCGGGAAAATGGCAATACCGCCCGCCTCGTGTATTTTTTCCGTAACCCACATTATCTTTGCGTACCGCTCGTGATAGATGCTCGGAACGCTTTCGGGCACCTTTTCCATAAGGGCGGCAACCTCTTTTTCATATCCCTCGCGGTCGGTCAGATACTGCTCGCAAACGCTTTTTTTGCCGCCGATATGTACCGTATGCACGGTGATGGTGGGAGCGTGCACCTCCTCGCCGAGAACGCGGGTAATGCCGCATTTCACACCGGAAAACACCTCGTCGATCTCGCCGCCGGGATAGTATCTGTTATGGTCGGTGAGGGCAAAGAAATCGTAGCCCTGCTCGCGGAAATGTCCCGCAAGTGCCGCGGGGTCGCGCTTACCGTCGGAGCGGTAGGAATGGGTGTGCAGATCGCCCTTAAGAGGAGTGAGCCCGTACAGATCCTCTCCAACGGCGTAGACGTTGAACCTGTGTATTACCTTATCCTCGTAAACGAGATGGATCAGGTACTCCTGCTCCGGTCCGAAGCCGTATTCAAACTCCAGAATACCGTTTTTTGCAACGCAAGCTATAGAGTCGCTTTTTGGAGCGTAGTAATCGTCGTCGCCGTTCACGGCCATTATGCGCACCGTGTATTCCTTGCCCTCAAAAAGCAGGAAGGCACGCTCGTTTGGCGTTATCAGCATTTTGGACTTCTTGTTTTCGGGCACCACGGAGGGCCAGATCGAAAGATTTCTCGGTTTTGGAAGCATGGCTTTATTCCTTTCTCGTTTTTTTCAATTCTACACTACCTTGGAGGCAAATTCAAGAAATTGCGAAAAAAAGCGCAAAGAAATTTTGCTTTCCTTGCGCTTTTTCAGTTCAGTTTTTAATGATGAGTGCCCGCACGCCCTCAAGGGTAGCGGGGGAATCCACGTCCGCGCACAGCTCCTCGGGAAGTCCGTTCATGCGGCACAGCTCCTCGGGTGCAGTTTGCCTTTGCTTTGCTATCTGCCAGAGGGTGCCGCCCCTTTCCGGATAAACTATGCTGATCCCGCAGCGGCGCTCCGACGGAACGGAGGTATCGGCCCTTACGGAGCACACGGCGTTAGCTTGCAGCTTTTCCGTTACCACCACACTCAGCGAAACCTCTCCCTCGCACCGCAGCACACCCTTTTCGGTTTTCAGCTTGAGGGACGTAACTTCTCCCTTTACGCAGGCGGTAAGAGGCAAGCCTTTTTCGGCGGCCGTTCCCTCAAGCACCGCTCTTATGGGCATTTCAAGCTTCACGGGAGCGCACTCACCTTCCCCCGACAGTATACAGTGGACAACGGCGTTGCCGCGTATCACCGTGCCCGTGCCATCCCTTTCCGCCGAATCGAAGCTTACCTCGCACCACGGTGCACACACGGTATCCGCGCCTGCCTCCTCGGCAGTCAGATTCTTACTGCCGCTGACGGGAACGGTAGCGGAGCCGCACAGTCTGCAGGTGGTAAGCTCCACTCTTTTTTTCTCCGTGGCCGAGGGCGCACCGCAAATAAACGCATCCTCGACGATGCTGACGGGAAATACCCTTGAAAGCTCCAGCTCTATCTCCGCCACCGCGCTTATCTCGCCCTCAACGCCATCTCCGGAGTATTCGCAGGACCAGCAGGTAGGCAGAGCCGCGCACTCCCAATCTCCCTCCGCATCCACTTCGGTACGCCTTTCGAATGGGATGCGCTTTTCCACCGTGACAAGACCGTTATCAATGCAGGTCACTCTCGCCCAAAGCTCTCCCTTGCAATACACGGCGCCCCTTTCCATCCTTGTGTCCGTAACGTACACCGTTCCGTCGCAGGCAATGGGCTTGCCGCTCAGTTTTATTTCTCCGCTTATCTCAAACTCACCGCCGGACGTGCGCATCCTTCGGCAAGCCGTGGCGGCAGTGCGGAGCACGCAGGCATCCTTCGGCGCATCGCAGGCGGGAAGCGCCGCCCTTGAAAGCATCTGCACGCGGCTTTTCAGCTTTGTGCGGAATTGCAGACGGCGCGGCCCCAGAGGGCGGCAAAGCACGCTGTCGGCACGGGTGTCGGCGTAGACCGCAGGCTCACCGCTTGGGCAGGGCACCGCAAACTCGTAATCCGAGGAAAGATTAACGCAGGCTATCTCCCCCTCCGAGCCTGCATAGATAAGCGTGTACACCACCGTACCCGCAAACTCCGCTCTGCCCGAGCCGACGTACTTTCCGGCGGGCAGCACCCGCGCACTGACGCGCAGTATTTTTCTGATCTCCGGCTCGTATTCGGGCAGGGAGAACTCCTCGGAAACGTCACAAAGGACGGTATCTCCGAAGACATCTTCGGTAAAAAACTCTTCGGACACAGGGGCGGTTCCGTATTTTTCTGTCATTTTTTCCTCCTTTTGGGCAGGGATGATTATGCCTTTTTCGGCTCGCCGCTGCCCTGTATGCGGTAAAATATATGCACAAAACCAACAGGATATGCCGTTTGCCGCAACGGTGCTTTACACTAAAATAATCTTTTTTTCGTTACAGAAAAATAAACCACGGTGATTTTTTGCCCCTTGAAAAGCGTTTATAAAAAATACACGGGCTTTAACAAAAAACATTCGGATTTCCCGCTCTCAGAACCCTTAAGACCCCATATTTTACAAGGTTTTTCGGCTTATTTCTTTAAAATAAATATTCGCTTCCAGAAACCTAACCAAAGTTAAAATAATAATTGACATCAACGTATGTTTGCGATAGAATGTATACGTATGGAATTAGCTAAAAATAAACGAGAAAAAACCAAAAAACACAAACCAAAAGGAGACACGAAAATGAAAAAAGTTGTTACCTTCGGCGAGCTTATGCTCCGTATCACCCCTCCCGGCAGAGAGATGATACTCCAGACCCCCAACATGGTTTGCACCTTCGGCGGCGCGGAGGCAAACGTTGCCGTTGCCGTAAGCTCTTACGGTGATGAGGCAAAGTACGTTACCGCCCTTCCCGCAAACGACCTCGGCAGAGCTGCCGTAAGCGAGCTTCGCCGCTTCGGAGTTGACACCTCCGCCATCAAGTTCACCGACAAGCGTCTTGGTCTCTACTTCACCGAGACCGGCTCCAACATGCGTCCCTCCAAGGTAATCTACGACCGCGACAATACCGCTATCGCCGCAGTTAAGCCCGGCGACTTCGACTGGGATACCATCCTTGCAGATGCAGACTGGTTCCACGTTACCGGTATTACTCCCGCTCTTTCCGAGAGCCTTTGCGAGGCTACCATCGAGGCACTCAAGAAGTGCAAGGAGAAGGGCATCACCGTTTCCTGCGACCTTAACTACCGCAAGAAGCTGTGGA
The DNA here is from genome assembly GCA_017436885.1 of Clostridia bacterium. Classification (GTDB taxonomy): domain Bacteria; phylum Bacillota; class Clostridia; order Oscillospirales; family CAG-272; genus RUG12395. Next base: position 14,350 of record JAFSCG010000121.1, read on the forward strand.
AGTGGGGCAAGGAGCCCATCGAGGTAATGCCCGAGATCGCCAAGTACATCGACGTTATGATCGCAAACGAGGAGGACTGCCAGAAGTGCCTCGGCATCGAGCTTGAGACCGGCGTTGACTCCGGTAAGCTGAACGTTGACATGTACAAGGATCTTGCAAAGATCATCATGGACAACTATCCCAACGTTAAGGCACTTGCAGTAAGCCTTCGCGAGAGCATCAGCGCAGACCACAACAACTGGTCCGGCGTTCTTGCAGTTCGCGACAACGGCTTCTACCAGAGCCGCAAGTATAACATCACCAACATCGTTGACCGTATCGGCGGCGGCGACAGCTTCGGCGGCTCCCTTATCTACGGCTTCCGCAACTTCGACGGCGACTACCAGAAGGTCATCGAGTACGCTATCGGCGGCTCCGCTCTTAAGCACACCGTATACGGCGACTACGTTCGCTTCACCAAGGAAGACGTTCTCAACCTCATCGCAGGCAGCGGCAACGGCCGTATCCAGAGATAAGGAGCAACGAAAATGGAAATTCAGAGAATCAAAGTTATTGAGAATATGCACAAGAACGGTCTCGTAGGTATCGTACGCGATAATAACGAGGCTGACGCAATGACCCGTACCCGCGCTATCCGCGACGGCGGCTGCTCCATCCTTGAGATATCCATGAGCACCCCCGGTGCGCTCAACATCATCGAGACCGTTGCCAAGGAGATCAAGGAAAAGAACGCCAAGAGGGGAAAGACCTCGCTTCCTAGCCTTGATTCCGTGTGGGATATAGCCAATTATCTGGTGGGGACCGGCGGCTCTTGCTTCTACGTAGCCCAGAAGTTCATCACTATCTATATGGGCGAAGGACACCGCATAGCTGACGCTTATCAGA
>JAFSCG010000122.1 GCA_017436885.1 Clostridia bacterium
CCATTCCGATTACATATGGTATCATCGCACCGTAACCGTTCCCGCAGAGTTTGAAGGAAAGAGAGTTCTTCTCCACTTCGGCGCTGCAGATTATATTACCAAGGTATGGCTCGACGGTCAGTATCTCGGCTCTCACGAGGGTGGATATACTCCCTTTGAGTTCGATATCACCAATCACGTAAAGTGCGACGGCAAGAAAAAGCATCACCTTTCCGTTATGTGCGAGGACAGACTTGATACCGAGCAGCCCCGCGGTAAGCAGAGCTGGCGCCCCGAGAATTTCGCTTGCTGGTACGCTCCTATGAGCGGCATCTGGCAGCCTGTTTGGCTTGAGGCTGTCGGAATGAACTACGTAACCAACGTGCGTATGACTCCCGATATCGACAACGGCACCGTTAAGTTCGAGATCAAGGCAAACAATGCGCCCGCAGGAGCAAAGGCAAAGATCGAGATCAGCTTCAAGGATGCTCCCGTTGCCGAGTGCACCGTAAACTTTGCTCACCGCCGTGCGGACGTTACCGTATCTCTCGGACACGACGAGACCGTTGAGGGCTTCCACCATTGGACTCCCGCAAATCCCTGCCTCTACGACGTACGCATCTCCCTTATCGACGGCGATGCGGAGTGTGACAGCCTCATTACCTACTTCGGTATGAGAAAGATAGATATCGTCGGCGACCGTGTATTCCTTAACAAGACCGAGCTTTACCAGAGGCTTATCCTCGATCAGGGCTACTGGAAGGACGGACTTCTCACCGCTCCCACCGACGATGCTCTTAAGCTTGACGTAGAGCTTACCCGCAAGCTTGGCTTTAACGGCGCAAGAAAGCACCAGAAGTTCGAGGATCCCCGTTATCTTTACTGGGCAGATAAGCTTGGCCTCCTTGTATGGGGCGAGCTTCCCTCCGCTTATTGGTTCAATGATGACGAGAAGCGCAATATGCTCCGTGATCTCTCCGAGGCTATCGCCCGCGACTATAACCACCCCTCCCTTATCGCTTGGGTACCCCTTAACGAGAGCTGGGGCGTTCACGCTATCAGAACCAATCCCGAGATGCAGCAGCTCAACGATATGCTCTATCACGTCGTTCATTCTCTGGACGGCACTCGCTTCGTTTCCGGCAACGACGGCTGGGAGCAGGCAGAGACCGATATAGTTACCGCACACGATTACACCGGCTACAACCGCGACCTGCGCCACGAGGATTACGAGGACGCAGAGATCTTCGGTCTCGGCTGTCCCAACAAGGGTCGCGCAGTTACCGCCGATAATTACGATAACACGGGCAAGCCCTGCCTGCTTACCGAGTACGGCGGAATCGCCTTTGCAAAGGACAGCGGCAACGGCAACTGGGGCTACAGCGGAGCAGTAACCGACGAGAACATCTTTATCGAGCGTTACGACGATATCACCACCGCCTTCAAGTCCATGCCCTACATCCGCGGCTATTGCTACACTCAGCTTACCGACGTATTCCAGGAGGTCAACGGTCTCCTTGATATGGACCGCAACCCCAAGGTAAGCGTAGAGAAGATCCGCGCCATCAACGTTCGTATGCGTCATTGTAAGTAATCTCGCAAACGAGAGCTTCGGATCGGAATAATTGAATATAAACAGCAGGAGCTATATCCCTTCCTATCATCCTTTACGGTCGGAAAGAGGTTGCTCCTGCTGTTTACATTTTTTCGTTGGAAAAAATGTAAACTTCCACACTTTTTCGTTGCATTTTTTGTTTTTGCGTGGTATACTATGCTTGAAACACGAAAATGGAGGTGGTCGTATGTATCGAGTTGCCATTGAAAAGCTATTATGCTGGAAGGATAATAAGCGTCGGAAGCCACTTATAATCGAGGGGGCGCGGCAGGTTGGCAAAACTTGGCTTATGAAGGAGTTCGGTAAGCAGGCGTACGCGGACACCGTGTATATCAATTTTGATTCCAATTCGAGAATGGCAGAACTGTTTGCATCTGATCTGAATACCGACAGACTGATCATGGGATTGGAGCTTTATGTCGGGCACAAGATCGATCCGGACAGCACTTTGATCATATTCGACGAGGTCCAAGAGGTTCCCCGAGCCTTGACCTCGCTTAAGTATTTCAATGAGAATGCACCACAGTACCATATAGTATGTGCAGGCTCTTTGCCTGGAATTGCTTTGCACCAAGGAACTTCATTTCCGGTGGGCAAGGTGGATTTTTTGAAGCTTTATCCTTTGTCCTTCAAGGAGTTTTTGATGGCAACGGGTAAGAAACAATTTGCCGACCTTCTTCTCAAAAACGACTTTCAAATGATAACCGGCTTCAAGGATGTGTATATTGATGCTTTAAAACAGTATTATTTTGTTGGCGGCATGCCCGAGGTCGTGCAAAGCTTTGCGGAAAACAATGATTTTAACGAGGTGCGCGAAATTCAAGGACGTATTCTTGGGGCATACGAGCAGGACTTTTCAAAGCACGCACCCAACGAGATAGTGCCGCGCATTCGAATGCTGTGGAACAGTATTCCGTCTCAGCTTGCAAAGGAAAACAAAAAGTTTATTTACGGTCTTATCAGAGAAGGTGCTCGAGCAAAGGAGTATGAAACGGCAATAATGTGGCTTTCCGACTGCGGACTCATTCACAAGGTCAGCCGCATAAATACCGCAGGTGTGCCGCTGCGTGCTTACGAAGATCTGAAAGCCTTTAAGCTTTTTTTGGTGGACGTTGGACTTCTTGGTTGTATGGCAGGACTTGGTCAGCACGCTCTGCTTGATGGCAACGATCTTTTTGTTGAGTTCAAGGGTGCTCTTACGGAGCAGTACGTTTGCCAGCAATTAAAGACACTTGAGAATATGGGCATTTATTATTACACAAACGAAAGAAACTCATGCGAGGTGGATTTCGTTATTGAAACGGGAGGCTTGATCGTGCCTCTCGAGGCGAAGGCGGAGGTCAACCTTAAAGCAAAAAGCCTAAAAAGCTATCAGGAAAAATTTGCTCCAAAGGTTTCCGTACGCACGTCTATGTCAAGCTTCAAGATCGAAGAAACTCTTGTCAATTTGCCCTTATATGCCATTGAGCATGTTGGGGATGTTGTTAAATAAACAGACCGGGGATGTAAAAAAAGGCAGGACCGCAAAAAAGAGAAAGAACATTGAAAGCACAATGGTTTCAATATCGGTAAGATGAAGAACTAAGGTAGGAAAAACTCAAGAAATTGAGTTTTTCCAAAAAATCTCTTTTTTGCTACGTACCGAACCCCGCAAGGGGTGAGATGCGCCAAAGGCGCCAAATTCGCTTGCGAATTTGCTGAAAAGACAAAATCCA
>JAFSCG010000123.1 GCA_017436885.1 Clostridia bacterium
GAAAGTCCAAAATAGTAAAAGAGCTTGTTGTTCAGGCTCTCACTGAAGGCATTTCGGCTGAAGCAATTCTTAATGATGGTCTTCTTGACGGTATGAACGTTATAGGAGAAAAGTTCAAAAACAACCAGGTGTTTATTCCCGAGGTGCTTGTGGCTGCAAGGGCGATGAATATGGGCGCAAAAGAATTAAAGCCCTATCTCGCCGCAAGCGGAGTTGAAGCCAAGGGAAAGGTATGTATCGGTACTGTCAAGGGCGACCTTCACGATATCGGCAAAAATCTGGTTAAGATGATGATGGAAGGTAAGGGGCTTGAGGTCGTGGATCTCGGCATTGACGTTCCTGCCGATGTTTTTGTAAAAACGGCGATCGAACAGAACTGTCAGATCATCTGTTGTTCCACGCTTCTCACCTCAACGATGGGAGAGATGGCAGACGTGGTGAAGGCGGTTGAGGCGGCGGGCATCCGCGATAAGGTAAAGATCATGGTCGGCGGAGCTCCCGTAACGGACGATTTCTGCAAGAGGATAGGCGCAGACTGCTATACCCCCGATGCCGCAAGTGCCGCAGAGGCCGCGGTGGAGCTTTGCAAATAAACATTTTCTCGGTCAATGGGCTGATCCTAAACTTGTATTACGATCATAATAAAAGCTGTCGGAGAATTCGCAGAATTCTCCGACAGCTTTTATTTACTCGGGAATATCTTCTCCGTCACCGAAATCGAAAAACTCGCCGTTTTGGGTAACGAGTGTGCCTGCTTTGCCCTCGGGGGTGCTTTCGTACAGCTCCTCGGACACGTTGTAGGAAACCTTGCTTCCGTCCTCGGTAACAAAGGTCATTTCATAGATGGTGGCATATTTGGGCAGCTTGCTCGGACCGACGTGTTCTCCGCAGATCCTCTTTTGGCAGACCGTTGCCTCAACGGCGGTCAGCTCGTATGGTTCCGTGTCGGGATGGTCCTTGTCGTAATTTTCAATATCGCGCTTTGTTTTTGCTATGCTGTATACGGAAAATGCCAGAATAGCGATGCCGGCTGCGGACATCAATAACGGTAAGATCACGTTCATGCCTGCTCCTCCTGTTTCGGAATAAAGGGGTTCGGGTGGCGGAAGGGAGCGACCTTGAAACCCTTTACAAGCTCCGCATAATCCTGCCAGCAGGTTATTTTTTCCTCGGTGTAAATGCCGCCCATCCACGGCTCTGCATCGTAATGGCAGTCGGATGCGCCCGTAACGGGAAAACCGAAGGAGCGTGCATATTCTCTTGCTCTGTCATCAAACAGCCAACCCTCCTCCGGGGAGCCGGGATGGGCTGAGTTGATGACCTCGACAGCGTCGGTTACCTCCGGATACAGCCTCAGGCATTTAATGTATCGGCGCTGTCGGAAGGGGTGCGCGTGTACGCAAAAGAATCCGTTTTCGCGGCAAAGCTCCAAAAAAGCTCTCATTTCCATTCTGTCGCAATCGGGGTGAGAGAGCAGAAAATCACGGTCAATGCCGTAGATCAGAAATTCCGTTTGTCCGTAATTGAACTCAACTCCGAAAAAAACGTCAACACCGATCTCGTCGCCGACCTCTTTGGCGTGCTCGTAGCCGGAAACGTACTGCGCGACTTTTTCCTCCCACGGAAGCTCCTTGTCTATGCAATTGCTGCCGTTGAAAAAGTGATCGGTGATAAATACGCCGTCGTACCCCAGCTTTTTATAATGCTTTATGCAGTCCGCTGCGCACCAACGGGCGCATTTGCTTGCCTCGTTCGTGTGGCAATGGGTCTCGTATTTATACATATCAGAGCTCCTCGGTCATGATTTCCGCTTCAACGTTCGTTCTGCCGTCGCTCCGTACTGTCCGCATACAGAAAACGCCGTCCTCTGTTTCTGCGCGGTATATCTTCAGCTCCTCCCCAAGCTTTGCCTCCGCAAGGTAGGCAATATTCATGGAAAGCACGCGCTTGCAGTTCATATCGGGGATAAAGTCGCAAAGTATATCCGCGTATCGGGTGTTGTTCATGTGCCCGTTTTCGTCGCATTCGGAAAGGACGACTGTGTGCTCGCCCACAAGGGTAAGCTGCTCCTTGTCGGGCATCACTATCCTTTGGGATACGTCGGTCATTATGGGCTCGTCCTTGCAGTAATTAAGCTCGATAACGCCCTTTTTAACGGGTCTGCCGCGCACGATATCCAGCAAGGCAAAGGTGGAGGTGGCTTCTGCAAGAAGCATATCTCCGTCCCTTATTTCGAAGCAACGCACAAAGCTGAATAATCCGCCCGCATCCGTCGCCCATGTGGAGGCGGTAAGGTCGCGGTATTTTCTCATGTCGCCGTAAATGCTTACGGTCATTCTGCTGACAACGAAGGCATAACCCCTGCGGCGCAGCTCATCCCCCGAGGGGCCGTGCTCCTCAGAGCAGAGGTTTACAGCCTCCTGCATCTCCTTTATTATTGCGGAGGGGCGCATAAGACCGTTGGGATAAGTATCGTGGAAATTAACCTTAAAATCTCTTGTGTGTTTCATATCATTAAAAAAATGTCGGGCAGCGAGAGCTGCCCGACATAAAAATTACATCTTTCCGGAAGAACCGAGTACGTTGCGGATCTTGTGCTGTACCATCTTCTTTACTTCGGTGCGGGCAACAGAGAGGTATCCTCTGGGGTCGAATACGTCGGGAGTCTCGGAGAATACACGGCGGATGCCTGCGGTCATTGCAAGGCGGATATCGGAGTCGATATTGATCTTGCATACTGCCATGGAAGCGGCCTTGCGGAGCTGCTCCTCGGGAATACCGACTGCGTCGGGAAGCTTTCCGCCAAGGGCGTTGATCTCCTTAACGCATTCCTGGGGAACGGAGGAAGCACCATGGAGAACGATGGGGAAGTTGGGAAGACGACGCTCGATCTCCTCAAGAATATCGAAACGGAGCGGAGGGGGAATCAGAATGCCCTTCTCGTTTCTGGTGCACTGCTTTGCGGTAAACTTGTATGCGCCGTGGGAGGTACCGATGGAGATAGCGAGGGAGTCAACACCGGTTCTGGTAACGAAGTCCTCAACCTCCTCGGGACGGGTATAGGAGGACTGATCTGCAACAACGTCGTCCTCAACACCTGCAAGCACACCGAGCTCACCCTCAACAACAACGCCGTGAGCGTGTGCGTACTCAACAACCTTCTTGGTAAGAGCGATGTTGTCCTCGTATGCGTGGTGAGAGCCGTCTATCATAACGGAAGTGAAGCCGCCGTCGATGCACGCCTTGCAGATCTCGAAGTCTGCACCGTGATCGAGGTGGAGAGCGAGGTCAACGCCGCTGTCCTCAACTGCTGCCTTTGCAAGAGCAAGAAGGTATGCGTGCTTTGCGTACTTGCGTGCGCCTGCGCTTACCTGGAGGATTACGGGAGACTGCTCCTCGGCTGCCGCTTCGGTAATAGCCTGAATGATCTCCATGTTGTTTATGTTGAAAGCACCAACGGCGTATTTGCCCTTGTATGCCTTCTCAAACATTTCCTTTGTAGAAACAAGTGCCATGTTAATTCTCCTTAACATCCAAAAATAATGATCGGATATATTTTATCACTGTACTGACAAGAAATCAATAGAATAATCGAAAATTAGCATAAAATGTTAATTTTTAAACGATCGTCACGTATAGCTTTCGGAATTCCCGTCATTTTGGGTATTCGCTTTAGCTATCGAAGCTACGGCCCCCGTGCTTCTTACAGCTCGCTGTGCCGTGAATTGAGGTGCTTGGGTCGTTAGGCCGAAGCTTACCGATAGCGCCTCGTCCACCTCTGCCATCATCCTGTCGGAAAGATGCCCCATTTTTTCTTTCAAGCGTTGTTTGTCGATGGTGCGTATCTGCTCGAGAAGCACAACGGAATCCTTTGTGAGCCCCGTATCGCTGGCGTAAATATCAATGTGGGTGGGCATACGTGCCTTCGTCATACGGCTGGTTATGGCTGCGGCTATTACCGTTGGACTGTATTTGTTACCAACGTCGTTCTGTACGATAAGCACCGGGCGAAGTCCACCCTGCTCGGACCCGATAACGGGACTGAGGTCGGCGTAAAATATATCTCCTCTTTTTATGGTGTTCATTATATCATCCTTTCATGGCGGTACTATATTTTTCCCGCCATGGGACGGTTTTTAACCGCTTGAGATAAACTTTAAGGGAAATATCGAATTGCATAATTCGACATTCCCTTATCAGCATATGCAGAGAGCGGCTTCGGCGTCAAATATACGATTGACAAAAGAAAAAATGTTTGGTATAATGCGCATGGAAAATGATAATAATTATAAGGAAGAAAAAATGAAGATACTATTCGTTGGCAATAGCTACACGTTTTTTAACGATATGCCGGCTCTTTTTGCAGAGCTTTGTAAGGAAAACGGCGTGGACGTTCAGGTGGATTCCGTTACAAGAGGCGGATATTCCTTTGCCCATTACGTTTCCGAGGAGAACGAGAAGGGAATCGAGCTTCGCACAAAGCTTGCGGAGAATTCTTACGATTATATAATCCTTCAAGAGCAGAGCGTCCGCCCTGCAGAAAGCCCCGAAACATTTCTTGACGGGGCGCGCCGCCTTTGCGATATGGTGCGCGAGAACGGTGCAAAGCCCGTGTTCTATCAGACCTGGGGCAGAAGGGAAGACAACAAGACCCTCTCCGATCACGGCTGGACCAGAGATGAGATGCACGCAATGCTGAAGGCATCCTACGTTCGTGCCGCAGAGGAAAACGATGCACAGCTCGTTTATGCGGGCGACGCATTCGACGCCGCGTATCGCGCGGGAGAGGCGGTATACCATAACGACGGCACCCATCCATCTGCCGTTGGCAGCGCTGTTATAGCACGCGCATTTTACGATGCGCTTTTCGGCGGCAAATAATTAGTTAAAAGCGGCTCTCGGACGGCAAATAAAATTTTTTGAAATTTTTTTAATTTTTTTCAAAAAAGCGGAACCCAATCGAAAACGCCATCGTCTATAGGGCTGTTGCTTTTAGAAAATCATCATCAAAAAGAAAAAACAGGAGAAAATTAAAAATGAAAAAGATCCTTGCACTTGCACTTACCTTTGTAATGCTTCTTTCCTTTGCTGCATGCGGCGGCAAGAACAACGACGATCCCGCAGTTACCACCGATCCCGCAGTTACCACCGACGCTCCCGAGGAGACCAAGGTAGTTGATCCCACCGATGCTCTCAACAGCATCTACAAGGCTCTTCCCGACGATTTCAAGTTCCCCGCAGGCGGCGGAGATGCCAATAACATGGTTATGGACGGCGCAGGCAAGTTCGCATTTGACGGCGAGGAGAACGCCGCTGCTATCGACGCAGTTCTCGGCTTCCCCGTAGCTCTCGTTACCAAGATCGACAATGCTGCTTCCATCATGCACATGATGAACGCTAACACCTTCACCGCAGGTGCTTACCACTTTGTAAGCGCTGCAGATGCTTCCGCATCCGTTGAGACCATCAAGTCCAACATCCTTGCAAGACAGTGGATGTGCGGCTTCCCCGAAACCCTCATCATCGTTGACCTCGGCGGCAACACCCTTCTCACCGCTTTCGGTAACGGTCAGGTCATCGACGCAGTCAAGACCGCAACCCTTAACACCATTGAGGGCTCTACCGTAGTTGTTGAGACTCCCATCGGCTGATAACACAATTTTACATCATCCATATATCGGCCGATGACCTCGGCCGATATATTTGTAAATACGCTAAAATACGCTATTCGAACGGAGATAAGACGTGCTTTTTTCGAGTATTACCTTCTTGTTCGTATTTTTGGCTGCAACGCTGATCCTTTACGCCATTGCGCCGAAGATATATCTTAAAAACATCATACTGCTTGCATTCAGCCTTGTGTTCTATTCATGGGGCGAGCCGCGCCTTGTTTTTCTTATGATCGTTTCCGTAGCGTTTGGCTACGTTTTCGGTCTGCTTATGGAAAAATACAGGGAGAACGTTAAGCTCCGCAAGCTGTTTATGATAATTTCCGTTATCATCAGCGGATCCTTCCTTGTTTATTACAAATACGCAAACTTCTTTATTGATAACATAAATCTTATACCCGGCGTGGATATCCCCCTCGTGAACGTTACTCTGCCCGTTGGTATAAGCTTCTACACCTTCCAGATCATCAGCTACACCGTGGACGTTTACCGTGGTACTCCCGCCCAGCGCAATCCCCTTGACCTTGCCTGCTACATTGCCATGTTCCCCCAGCTTATTGCGGGTCCCATCGTAAGATACGTGGACGTAGCGGCACAGCTTAAGGACAGAAAGCACACCTTTGAGAAAACGGCTTACGGTATACGCAGATTTGCCGTTGGATTTGCAAAAAAGGTGCTTATAGCCGACAGCTTCGGCGAGCTTGTCAGCATTTTCCGCGCATCTGACGATAAGTCCGTGCTGTTCTTCTGGATGTACGTTATTGCGTATATGCTTCAGCTGTATTTCGATTTCTCCGGTTACAGCGATATGGCGATAGGACTCGGCAAGATCTTTGCCTTCGATTTTATCGAAAACTTCAATTATCCTTATATCAGCCGCAGCATCACCGAGTTCTGGCGCCGTTGGCATATGTCCCTCGGCTCCTGGTTCCGCGATTATTTGTATATCCCTCTTGGCGGAAACAGAGTAAGCCTTGGCCGTCAGATGTTCAACATCCTCGTTGTATGGATGTTCACGGGCTTCTGGCACGGCGCGGACTGGAACTTCATTATCTGGGGTCTTTACTTTGCCGTGCTGCTGACAATAGAAAAATTCTTCCTCGGCAAGCTGCTTAAGAAGAGCAAGGTGCTGAGCCACGTTTATCTGCTGTTCCTCGTGGCTATCAGCTTCGTTATTTTCAACGCGCCCGATATGAAGACCGCCTTTGCGGACATCGGCGGTATGTTTGGCGCGGGCGGACTGCCCCTCGTTTCCAAGGAGGCGGTATACTACCTGCGTAACTTTGCCGTGCTGTTCGTATGCGGCACCATCGGCGCAACTCCCATCGTTGCCAATACCGCAAGAAAGCTTTTTGCCACCGATGGCGAGAATGCAAAGGGCAAGAGCAGCGTTCAGATCGCCGTTTCCGCAGTTGTGGAGACCTTGTTCGTTGTTGCCGTGCTGCTGCTCGTTACCGCTTGGCTCGTGGACGGCTCCTTCAGCTCGTTCCTGTATTTCAGATTCTAAGGAGGTAAAATATGTCTGTAAAGATCAAAAATCGCATAATAGTTATAACCTCCGCCGTGCTTGTTTTCACTCTTTCGTTTTTGTTCGTGGTCCTGCCCAAGAGCGGTTATTCCGACAGCGAGCGCAGACCTCTTGAAAAATTCCCCGAAATAAGCATGGAGACCCTTCTCAGCGGCAAGTTTATGAAGAACTTTGATACCTACAGCGTGGAGAATTTCCCTTTCCGCGACGGCTTCAGAGGTCTGAAGGCACTTGCCTCCAAGTACCTGCTCCTTCAGCTTGAAAACAACGATCTCTACGTTGATAAGGACGGCTATATCGTAAAGATACAGTTTCCCAACGACGGAAGCGTTGATAACGCCGTTAAAAAGCTTAACGCCGTATACGACAAGTATCTGAAGGACTCAAACGCAAGCATCTACCTTTCCATAGTTCCCGATAAGAATTACTTTGCCGACGATTTCCGCCTTAAGCCCGATTACGAGGCAATGGTGGGCACCGTTACAAGCGGCATGAGCTACGCAGAGTATGTGGACCTTTTCTCCGTGCTTGAAAAGGACGATTACTACAAGACCGATACCCACTGGAAGCAGGAGGCGCTCCTTCCCGCGGCAGAGAAGCTTGCCAATGCTATGGGCGTACAGCTTTCAGGCGATTTTACGGAGCATACCGCGTCCGACAGCTTCAACGGTGTGTACGTTGGTCAGGCGGCTCTCCCCATGAAGCCCGATACCATCAAATACCTTACCTCCGCGGCCATCGACCGCGCCACGGTAACCCTGTTTGATAACAAGCTCGAGGGCGAGACCATGCCCATGTACGACGAAACCAAGCTTGACGGCAAGGACGGCTACGAGTTCTTCCTCGGAGGAGGAAACCTCGGTCTTATGAAGATAACCGATCCAAGCAACGAGAGCGGCCGCCGTCTTATCCTTTTCCGTGATTCCTACGGCAGTGCCATCGCGCCCCTGCTGACGGGCGCATATTCGGAGATCATCGTTATCGACACCCGCAGGGTAAATCCTGCAGTGCTCGGTATGTTCGTTGATTTCAACGATGCGGACGTGCTGTTCCTTTACAGCTCGCTGGTGCTTTGCGACAGCTCCGAAATAAAGTAACAAAAAGCGCATACAAAACCTCGGTTTTGTATGCGCTTTTTAGTTATTCGTCCAATATTTCTGCAAGCTCCCGCATCCGCTCAAGTCGATTCTCAAAGAAATATTTGTAGCTTTTGCAGAAGCGGTTGGTAAGCAGGTCAGGCTCGCGGTCCCGTCGGCAGCCGCCGCGGCACAAAAAGTAATATTCACAGCTGCGGCATGCGTCGGGAATTTGCATTCCTTCCCTTTGGAAGCGCTCCATTACCTCGCCCCGTTCCATGCGGGCAAAGGACGTTTCGTTTATGTTTCCAAGCTTCCAATGGTCAAGGACGTAAAAATCGCAGGGAAAAACGCTTCCGTCCGCTTCACACAGAAAATACGTTCCGCAGGAGCCGCACATTCCGCATTGCTCGGGAGGGTATCCCATTAGTATGAAAAGGTAATTATCAATCCTGCGCTCTGACACGGGCGAGCCAAAAAGGTTGTGCCTTTCGTAGAGGTCGAATATGTCTACCAATGCTTTTCCGTACAGCTCCGCGTCTATTGAATGGGGGCTTGAGGTGCCGTCAAGTCCGTCGATGCAGGGAATGAACTGAAGGTGGCGGTGGGGGGATAGCTCCTTCCAAACTGTTTTTATATTCAGCGCGCATTCCTTTGTCAGTACGCACAGCAGGTTGAAGTCCACTCCGTATTTTTCTAAAAGCCGTATTCCGTCCTTTACCTTTTTGTAGCTTCCGTTTCCCGAGGCGTCCTTGCGCAGGGAGTCGTGTATCTCCTCCGTGCCGTCAAGCGACACTCCCACAAGAAAGTCGTTGGCTTTGAAAAAGCGGCAAAAACTGTCCGTGAGCAGGGTGCCGTTGGTCTGCAGACTGTACAGAACGTCAAGATCTCGGCTGTTGAAGCTGTCAACACACTTTACGAAAGCCTCGAAAAATTCGAGCCCCGCAAGCAGCGGCTCGCCTCCCTGAAAGGTGAAGGAAACGCTCTCGTCAGCGTATATAAATGCCTTGCGCACTATGTTCTTAACGGTAGCGGAGTCCATTTTGCCGTATGAAAACACGTTGCGGTGGGCTGCCTCGTCTGCATAAAAGCAGTAGGTACAGCGCATGTTGCACGCGCCCGAAACGGGCTTTATCATAATATGTATAGGAGGCATACGTTTCTCCTTTGGTTATTTTAAATTATTCTATCACGGGAATTGACATATTTCAATCGTTTAATTATAATTAACGTGATACTAACGTTAATGCGGAGGCATATATGGAAGAAGTAAAACGCCCCAATATACTTTGGCTTTGCACCGACCAGCAACGAGCTGATTCCCTTGGCTGTTACGGCAATCCCTTCGTTCGCACCCCGAATATCGACGCCCTTGCAAAAAGCGGCGTGCGTTTTACTCACGCATACTGTCAGGCGCCCGTTTGCGCCCCCAGCCGCGCATCCTTTTTAACGGGGCGTTACCCCCGCGTTTGCCGTGTGCGTCAAAACGGTCAGGACATTCCCGAGACCGAGGTAATGGTTACCCGTATGCTCCGCGATGCGGGCTACACGGGCGGTCTTTCCGGCAAGCTCCATCTTTCCGGCTGCGCTCCGTCCGTATGCAGGGTTGCCGAACGGCGCATAAACGACGGCTACGACTATTTTGCATGGAGCCACGATAACGAGCCCAAGTACGATTGGGTCATGAACGCGTACACCCAGTGGCTGCGCACGCAGGGAGTCAAAAACGCCCGTACGCCCCGCGGGGATTCGCCCTATGTGTTCGACGGTATGCCTGCAGAGCTGAGTCAGGCAAAATGGTGCGCCGACCGCGCTATCGAATTTATGAGTGCGGCAAAGGAAAACGACGTGCCGTGGTTCTTTTCCTTCAACTGCTTCGACCCGCACCACCCCTTCGACGCGCCCAAGGAATATCTGGACCGCTATCTGCCCATCCTTGATAAGATCCCTCTGCCCGATTACTACGAGGGCGAGCTTGACAGCAAGACCCCTCCACAGAGAAAGGAGCACCGCGGTGCTTACGGCGTGAAGGGGCATTTCCCCTACGACGAGATGACGGAGTACGACCACCGTTTGCTTCGCGCATCCTATTACGCAATGTGCGACCTTGTGGACGAGCAGGTCGGCAGGATGATAGCGTATCTGGAGGAAAGCGGTCAGCTTGATAATACCATAATTTTGTTCCATTCCGACCACGGCGAAAGCCTCGGTGACCACGGAATGTATCTTAAGGGCTGTTACTTCTACGAGCCGAGCGTTCGCGTGCCGCTGATAATCTCCTGGAAGGGCAAATTTACGGAGGGGGCGGTCTGCGACGGACTTGTGGAGCTGCTGGACCTTGCACCCACGCTCCTTGAAGCCTGCGGAATAGAAAAGCATCCCGGTATGCAGGGACGTTCGCTCTATTCCGTGCTTTGCGGCGATGCCCCCCTCGACAGATTCCGCGAGGACGTGTTCTGCGAGGCTCACAAATCTAAAATGAGCGGAGACGTTGTAACGTACGGATCTATGCTTCGCACCGAAAGGTACAAGATAACTATGGTGCACGATCTTGCACCCTCCTATCCCCGTGACCATATGTGCGAGCTCTACGATCTGGAAAACGATCCCCTTGAAAAGAATAATTTGTATTACGATCCCGAGTATGCGGAGCTGAAAGCCGAGATGCTTGAGCGGTTCTGTAACCGTCAAGCAATGCTTGCAGACGTGTTGCCGCTTAAGAGTATGCCGTTTTAAAAAGAGCTGTAAAGAAACTCACGTTTCTTTACAGCTCTTTTTCTTTTAAGCTATCAATCCGTTATGGGAAGTGTTGCGTATTCGCTCCATCCTGCAATATGTCTTGATAGGATGGCGGCGTCGAGGGAGTTGACCTTTCCGTCGGAGTTAAGGTCTGCAACGCCGGTGATGGCCGCATCTGCGTATTCGCTCCATCCCGCAATGTAACGGGACATGGTTGCGGCATCAAGAGAGTTGATCCTACCGTCGAGGTTAATGTCGCCTACGGGCACGTTAACTGTGTTTGTGAACGCTGTGGGGGTACAGGTAACGCTTCCGCAAAGCTTTACCGTTGAGTTGTTGTTGGGATGGTTACCTACGGCAACGGAGTTATTTACGGTGCTGTTTACAAGCACGAGGGTGTACTCTCCCGTGAAATCAGCGGGATCTATGTCCTGTGTGGCCATAATGCCAACGCTGTCGGCGGGCGAGTTGATGGTAGAGCCGTTAACGATTATAGTAACGGAGCCGCTGTAGGGATCTTCTATACCGTATCCGGGTGTGGTGCCCTCCTCACAGGGAGCGGGTCTGCATATAGCGTACACGCCGCCGTTTACGGTTACACCGTCAAGGATAAGCTTTGCGCTTCCTTTATGATAGTTCATACCGGTTGCGGTGGTAACGTAGGTTGCATAGTCCTGATAATTCTTTGAGGTGAGGGTGGCGTTTCCGCATACCTTGATGGTAAGGTCTCCGCTGTAAACGCCGAGAGGTGCGGACTTTGACGTGGAGCTTGCAGAGCGGAAGTTTCCTCCTCTTACGATGTTCCACGAGCCGCCTGCCACGGTAATACGGCAATCCTTTGAGGAGGATGCGCCCTCAACGCTGTCCTTTGCAGTGACGTAGAAGCCGGCGCAGATAAAGGGATCGTAGGGGGCGTTATGCGTTGTGGTCACGCCGGATGAGGTGGACTGGTAAGTACCCTTGACGCAGGTAACGCCGCTTCCGACGTTAAGCGTGTTGTAGTTTGCGGCAATGAGATAAGGCATGGACCTGTCGTTTACAAGGGTGATGTCATCGATGTTGAGCGTGGGGATGGTCTGGATCAGTGCCGAGCCCTTGAGAGAGACCTTGGAGGCTGCAGTAGCTCCCTTGATATCCAGGGACTTAAGACGCGGGTCGGTGAAGAAGTAGTCCGTGAAATCGATGGAGTCAACAACGACCATGGTTCCGCCGTTATCTGGAAGCCTTGCCATAGCAAGGGAAACGTTGTTGGTTGCCTTTGCGGCGCTTGATCCGTCGCCGCTTCCGTTTGCGGATACGTAAACGGTGGAAAGCTTCTCGGAAATCAGCTTGGAGCCGGTAAGCGCTTTACCGGTGATGCCATTGTAGACCTCCTCTGCCATAGCCTCGTAGCCCTTGTTTTTGGGATGGAGCTTGTCGGTGGAGAAGTGATCAAGGTCTGCACGGTCAAACAGAGCGGTGTAAAGGTCGATAAGCTCGCAGTAATCGTATTTTTCCGCCATCTTTTTCTGGATGGGGATGATGTTGGCAACCACTGCGGTAGCCTTCTCGTCGGTATCGAAGCGGGGAATAGCAGTGGTTACGTAGATCTTTGCGCTGGGGAATACGGAATGGTAATCCTCAATAAGCTGCATCATTCCGTCTTCAAAATCCCGTCTTCCGTAATCAAAGGAAGCCCGTGAGTGATTGTTTGTTCCGAGGGCAATGACGATCACGTCCGGCTCCGAAGCAAGGGAGCGGTTGTACGCTCCGGAGAAACGGTAGGTAAGATCAGTATCCTCGAGGGAGGCAATGGATCCGCCAAAGCCGCAGTTGACTACCTCGGCGCGGACTCCGTTTTCAGCCAAAAGCTTTTCAAGCATCGTGGGGTAATTGTAGTTTTCCTTGGGATAGGTGTAGCCGCCCACGGTTACTCCCTTGGAGCCCGTACCGAAGGTTATGCTGTCGCCTACGCAAAGAATGCGCAATTCGTCATCTCCCGTGGCCTTGCCGTTTACCGTGTCAAAGCCCGATGCCTTAGCCGCTTGTGCTGTGGTAAGTCCGGTCACCGCAGAGGTGCCCTTTGCAACGCCTGCACCGCAAAATACGGTGTCGGCGGCAAAGGTGCCGCCCGTTATGTTAAGGGTTGCGTTGCCGTGAATGGGCGTTTCGCCGGGGAAGGAGGTAAAGCCTATTTTTCCCGCTTTTGTGAAGTCGCCGCCCGATACGTTTATCTTTACGTCAAGCTCGTATGCAAGGTCCATACCCTCGCCCCAGAGTCCTGCGGGGATGAGATGGCGGCGGTTGCTTGCCAGCTCGCCCATACGGGTAATTGCATAAACGGGAGTTTCAAAGGTGCCGCCCGTAATGTTAAGGGTGACGGAGCCCTTTTGAATGTTCATACCTGCGGCAGAGAAGGTGATCGAGCCGATATCGTCGGTCTTTACCGTTCTGTTAAATCTTGCCTTGCCGCCGATATTTACGGTAAGATCCTCCCAAAGGGTTCCAACGGAGGATTCGGTGCCTATGCGGTAGTTGCCGCCTATGAGTGCGCTCCAAGTACCGCCGTTTACCGTAATGCTTTGGACGTGGTGCTCGTCTTTTGAGCCGATATTGTATTTATCGTTTATGGTGCTTTCATGAGTGTTGAACACCGGTCTTCCGCCAACGAGAAGAGGATAATCACCTCCGTTGCTGACGGTGCAATTAACGGATTCCGTAAAGGTGGCGTTTGCCATACCGAGAGCGATGCAAGCATCTTTTACCTCGGAATTTATATGAAGCTTGTCAAAGGTTGCGGAGCACTTGAGAGTGAGCGCTATTTTATTGTTTTTTGTGAGATTGATTCCGGGATGGTCCACACCGGCAAAGCTGCTTCGGAACACCCTTCTGTAGCTGCTGGAGTAGCCTGCGGAATTGGTCATGGTCATATCACATATAACCGTATGGCTATCGTGCTTTGCAAGATCGGTAAAGCATTTACCTAAGGTCGCCAGTGCCTTTTCGGGGCAGGTTCCGTCATTTGCGTCGTTTCCGTTTGCAACGTCAAGGAAGTTTACGTAGTACGTGCTGTCAAAATCAGTAAATGAATTGCCGTCGTGTGCCTTGGTTCTGTAAAGAGAGCTCTTACCATCCACTTTTTTGGCGTTAACTGTGGTAGCCTCCGTGAAAACGACGTTTCCGCTTAATTCAAGGAGATAATCTCCCTTGGCCGTAATGTTGTTTGCGGCCACCTCTTTGTCGGAGAGGGGAAGTATGCGGGCGGGAGCGTTGGTGATGGCGGAGTTGTTCGTATATTTCTGACGGTTGAAGGTGGCGTTGCTAACGTATGCCTCAAGGTTTCCTTCGATGAACGGCTTGCTGCTTACGCTCTTATCAACGGTACCTATCCTTCCGGCAACGTAGGTAGCTATCTCTATGGTGCCTCCGGTAATTATAAGTCTTGCTGTAGCACCCTTGGCAAGAGATGAGCTTCCCGTTACGGAAAGGCCGTAGTTCTCATAGGCTGCGGTAACGCTTTGAGATACTTTGGTATTTCCTCCGATCTTCAGCGTTACGTCCTCATTGAAAACGCCGACCTCGGCAATTGCTTGCCAACGCCAGTTTCCGGCTCGAATTGAGCGCCATGAGCCTCCGTATACCTCAAGGGTGTACTCCTTGTTGCAGGAAACGGTGTCGTAGGTCTTTATCGCGGGAACGAAATATTTGTAAGGGCTGTCTGCAGATACGTTATACTGCATATGGCCGCCGATAAGGAATGAATACTTCTTGCCGGTGTCGGAGGGGGACTCCGTACTGCTGATGCGCTCGCCGATGATAAGCGAGTTGAACTGTGCCTCGATAAGGGAGGTGTTGGTCAGTATGCGCAGCTGCAGATTGTCCAGATAATGGGCACTGTTAAGAGATACGTAACCGTGGGAAAGTCTGATTCCGGGATTTATGCCGCGGAGCATAATGGGACCGTCGGTTTTGGGAGTGGAGAAGTAAGAGGTATCCGTCTCGTTTGTTGCGTCATACTGGGAAAGCAGCACTATTGTGCCGCCTTTGGAAAGCTTCTTGTAAGCGGCAGTAAGGGTTGCGAGAGGTGCGGAGGAGGAGCCGGAATTGCTGTCGCTTCCGCCGTGTTGGTGAACGTAAACGGTGGGAAGGGTAGCAAGCGCGGCAAATTCGCCTTTAAGCTCCACCTCATAGTCGTCGGTTTTTGCACCGCTCGGCATAGCTTGAGGCGTTACCGTGGGCCCTACCACGGAAAGAGTGCCGTCGGAATTGAACTTTGCACGGTCGATGCTGACGTGGCGCTCCTTATACACGGATGCGGAGTGCTTGTGATAGATAATGAAAAGCTCGGTTCCGTCGGGCGAATACGCAAAGCTGTGATGGCCCGGAGCGTATACTCCCTTGGAGGTCTCGGTCTCAAGAATGGGGGCGGAAGCCTTTGTGTAAGCACCGAGCGGGGAGGTGGCTGTGGCATATCCGATGGAATAGCTGCGTTCGGCGTAGCCGTTTGCTGAATAGGAAAGGTAATACTTTCCGTTGTGCTTGAGCATCTCGGGACCTTCGGCGATATATCCGCTCTGAAGCTCCCAGCTTATCTTGGGAGCTATAAGCTCAACGGGCGTTCCGATGGTCTCAAGCTTCTCCATATCGAATTCTACGCCGTAGATACGGTTGCCGTACCTGTTCACGTCCGTCCACTGCTTCGTGATAACGTAGTAAAGGTATATCTTGTTATCGTCATCAACGAAAAAGTGTCCGTCGATGGTCTTCTGATTGGGGAAGATGGCTCCGACGGTGTCGGTGAAGGGGCCGAGCGGGGAATCGGAGGTGGCGATACCCAACTGCTCGTCGCAGGTGTAGATCATATAGAAGGTGCCGTTGTATTCAAGAACCTCCGGTGCCCAGAAGCCGGTATCATCCGGCTTGATCGCTACGTCCTTGGTGCGCAGGCAGTAGCCTCCGCTGAACCAATTGACAAGATCGTCGCTGTAATATACCACGTAGCCGGAGTTTGCAGCGTTGGTGGAGTACATATAGTACTTCCCGTCGTGTGTGAGGACGAATGGGTCGGCACCTACCGCAACGGGATTGGTGTAGGTGGAGCCGTCGAAGGTAAGGGTAATGCTTTCTGCCGCCTCGACCTCGGCTGAAGGAGAAATAAATGGGATAGCCAAAAGCATGGAAATAACAAGGATGGCGGAGAACGCTTTAATGATCCTGTTTGTTTTGGACTTCATCTTTTTTTCCTCTTTTGTTTTTATTTTGGAAGCTTTTGCAAACTTGAGGTGGGGCCGTAGACGACAAGACGAACCGTTCCGTCGCTGTCTGTTACAAATTCGCATCTGTCAATGCAGGTCTGTCTGGGGCCTATTTCCGTCAGACTGTAATGTCGGTGGTATACGATAAACAGCTCGCCGTTATTGGCGGTAAAGAAGCTGTGGTGTCCCGTGCCAACTGCCTTTATCAGCCCATTGCTCGAAAGGATGGGGTTGTACTCGCATTTTTCAAAACTGCCGAGAGGGGAGGACGAGGTGGCACAGCCAACTGCATAGCCTTGGGATTTGTAATGATTTGCAGAATAGGTAAGGTAATAC
>JAFSCG010000124.1 GCA_017436885.1 Clostridia bacterium
AAGAGAGCAGTAGCTGTAAAGCACCTGGTTTTCGTTGAACATTCTGACGCGCTCCACGTCGCGGTCCTGCAGATTGGAGTAGTTCAGGCAGTACTGGCTTGCAATGATGGGAACGTATTTATCGTAGACTGCAACGCATTTGTCGTTATACAGGGTAAGCTCCAGCAGTCCGTCCACCATGGTGGCAACGCGCACCTCTGCGGCTCCCAGCATGGAGTAGGCGGCATCGTTCCAGACCATAAGACCGTAGGCGTCGTATTGGTCCATCTTGTCGTCGCCGTTCAGGTCGCTTCCGAATTTTTGAACCTCGGTTATAAAGTTATCCACGGTCCAAGTGTGGTTGCGGACCATTTCGTAGGGGTCGTTTATGTCCTTGTTCTCCGCTACCAGCGCCTTGTTGAACATAACGCAGTGGGTAACCATGTTGTCGAGTATGCCGATATCTCCGGTGGCAAAGAATACGTTCTCGCCAAAGGACATCTGCTCAACGGCGTTCTGGTCCCACCAGCTGCGCTCAAGGTCGATATACGGCAGGTCCGCCATATTGGCAAGGAAGCCGTTTGTTGCCGCTTGTGCAACGTCGTAGGTGCCTATCATTGCGAAATCGTAATCGTAGGAATTGGCAATGTAGCTCTGCTGCAAAGCCTTAAATCCCGTTCCGCTTCCAGTGGAGCTGCCGAATTTGATAACGTTGTTAACGTTGAACATGATATCGTATTGGTCTTCAACGGTAACTTTTCTTATGTATTTTTTCAGCTCAAGCAGCTCGGTGTCTCCCTCGACGCCGCCGAAGTCATTGGCGTCCTTGGAGCTTACGAGGTTTCCGCTGGTAATTATGCGGAATTCGTAGCCGTCGTACTTGTCCTCGCTGAGGGTGGGCGTTTCTTGCGGAGCCTCCGTAGTTACGGGTGCGGGCGCATCGGTGGTAACCGCTTGAGATACGGGTGCTGTGGTAACGGCATCGGTGCCCACAGGAGCGCCGCCGCATGCCCCAAGCATAGAAGCGATAGTGATAATAACCAAAGAAAGACAGAGTAATTTTTTCATGTGCGTTCTCCTTTCGATTCGCTTAAGTTTATTTTAGCACGCCGTAATTGATAATTAAACGGCAAAAAAAGCATCGGTTGTATAAAATATTCATCTTGCCGAGAACGGACAGCCGAGGACGTCTGTCCCTGCGATCGGAAACGGTGCAAACCCGTTGTAGGCGGATTCCATATCTGCCCGCAGATAAAAGATAATAGATAAAAGATAAGAGAAAAGGAAGAAAACCGCCTTGGCGGTTTTCAACGGCGGGAGGCGAAACGCATCCCCTACAAGATTGAGAGGGAGACGGGCGGTTGACGCCTGTCCCTGCGAGGGTTACGGGGTTTGCCGCAGGGGCGGAAATCATCTTCCTGTTCGGCGGTCGCGAGATGCGCCCATACTTTAAAATAAGGAGGTTTTTATGAACGATCATATGATAATAAGGGGACGTTCGGACAGATTCGTATACCGGTTCGTTGAGGAAAAGCTGCTGAATCCCACGGGACTGTACGTTTATCACGCGGGCAGCTGCGAGCCCTCGCCCGACTATTACGTGGAGCGTTCCGTGCCCTCCGGACTTGGTCAGGGCGGTATGTTTTTGCTTGAATACGTGGAAAGCGGCAGGGGATATATTGAATGCGCGGGCAAAAAGTATACGGTTACGGAAAACTCCGTGTATTTTATTAACCGCATGACCACCCACAGGTATTATTCGGATCCCGACGACCCCATGAAAAAATACTGGGTGGCGTTTACGGGTCCCCTTGCCCATGGCTTTGTGGATTCTCTAAAGCTGACGGATCCCGTATACGTTATAAAGTACAACGCACTGCACCATTTGCGCGGTATCCACACAAGCCTGCAGTCGCTGACGGACTCAAACACCGTCAAGTGCTTTACGGACGTTGCGTCGTCGATACTTCGCATATTTATTGCCATTGCCTCCGCGGGGGAGCAAACGGTGCCTCTTACCACCGCGGAGCGGGTAAAGGCGTTTATAGATTCGTCCGAATCTCCCGTGCTGTATCTGGACGATATTGCGGAGCGCTTCGGCATAAGCAAGGCGCATCTTATCGGAATTTTCAGCCGGGCGTACGGCATTACCCCTCATAAATATATAACGGACCGCAAGATCGACGCCGCAAAGCAGATGTTCGAGCATACGGAATCCTCCATTGCCGACGTGTCTGATCTGCTGGGCTTTTCCTCCACTCAATACTTTTCCCGCGTTTTCAAGGAGCGCTGCGGTTCCACGCCCGGGCAGTATGCCGAATCGGTGCGTTTTCACTCCGAAAGGTGAGGCAAAAAGATAAAAATTGTACCGAAATTATACTTTTAGTAAAAATTCTGCGATTTTAAGGAACAAAAATGCCATCTTATATCAAAAAACATATTGAAATTTCGTTTATTATCTGTTAAAATTGATGATGTATAGTATCCCATTAAAAAACGAAAGGAAACCGAACCATGAAAAAGCTCACCAAGATCACAAGCGTGCTTCTGCTTCTCGTGATGCTTCTTTCCATCGTTGCTTGCGGCGGAGATACCCCCGCAGTAACCGACGGTAAGGACACCGACCCCAAGGGAACCGATCCGGTAGTTACCGACGCTCCCACCACCACGATCCCCGCAGAGCCCCTTGAGATCCCCTCCGACGCAACCTTCGACGGACACACCTTCCTTTGGCTCACCGGCGGTAACGTTGCGTACAACGACTTCGACTTTGACGACACCGCATCCACCGTACTTGACGTTGCTCAGTATCAGAGAAAGGTTACCGTTGAGGAGCTTCTCGACATCGTTATCGAGTCCGAGAAGGCTCAGAGCGGTTCTTCCTCCGGTAACGGTCCCAGCGCTCAGAAGATCAAGCAGGCTGTTTCCGCAAACGAGACCATTTACGATGCAGGTAACGTAGGCGGCTACGACGTTGCAGCTCTTGCAACCGCAAATCAGCTCTACGACCTCAACTCCACCACTTACATTGACCTTGAAAAGAGCTGGTGGGACCAGAACGCTAACGAGGACCTCAACGTTAACGGTCTTATGTTCTTCACCTTCGGTGAGATCTCCGGCTGCCGTTCCACCTCCACCTTCGTTGTATTCTACAACAAGGCTCTTGGCGAGACCAAGAACCTCACCGCTCCCTACGATGTCGTAGAGGAGGGCAAGTGGACCCTGGATTACTTTGCCGAGATGTGCCGTGCCGTATCCGAGGACCTCGACGGTAACGATACCCTCGACTACAACGACCGCTTCGGTCTTTACTGCTGGGACGACGCTATGATGGGTATCATGGCTTCCACCGGTACTCGCGTTTGCACCATCAACGATGACGGCGTTATGGAGCTTACCCTTTACTCCGAGGTTTCCGAGGACGCGTTCAACAAGTTCACCAACCTCATTTACGACAAGAACTACTGCCTCGCTTACCAGCGTTACACCTCTCAGTTCTCCGTTCGTGATGCTTGGGCGGCAGACAAGGCTCTGTTCTGGGCTACCTCCAACGTAAACACCGCATCCATGGTTGAGATGGAGTCTGATTTCTCCATTCTTCCTTATCCCAAGCTCAACGACAATCAGGACCGTTACTACACCACCGTTGCTCCCTACAACTCCCAGTTCATCTGCATGCCCCTCGTTCAGGAGAACGAAGAGCGTACCTCCACCATCGTAGAGGCTCTTGCATACTACGGCCAGAAGGTCCTTACCCCCGCTCTTTATGAGAAGACCGTTAAGGGTAGCCAGATCCGCGACGAGGATACCGCAAGAATGCTCGACATCATCTACGATTCCTACATGTTCGACGTTGGTTACTACTATCAGGTTGGTAACTACAACTCCGGCCTTATGAACCTCTTCCGCAGCTACGACCTTGGCTTTTCTTCCATGTTCAACAGAACCAAGAAGGCAGCAGAGGTTAAGCTCAAGACCATCAACAACAACTTCGCAGACGTTCTTTCCGATTGGCAGGATTAATAATTTGCTTATAAAAATTGCCGTCCCTTTCGGGACGGCAATTTTTTTTGTAAAACGAAAACCACCAGTGCCGGTGGTTCCAAAAAGCTTTAGCTATGCCCAGATTATTTATCCGAGCTAAGCGAGGAATCAAGTGGCCTTCTCCTGCGGGAGAAGGGGGACCGCGATAGCGGTGGATGAGGAGTTGCTTTGAGTTCAGGACACCTCATCCTACAGCGCGGCTTTACGGCGCGCGATAGCCAGCCTTCGGCTGCCACCTTCTTCTCGTGCGCTCGGTCCTTTCGCGGCTCTTGATGTCCCCCGGACATCAATTCACTAC
>JAFSCG010000125.1 GCA_017436885.1 Clostridia bacterium
GCGGCAATGGATATGCTTGTCCCCGGTGTTGGTGAGCTTATCGGCGGCTCTCAGCGTGAGGAGCGACTTGACGTACTGCTCCAGAGCATGGAAAAATTCGGCCTTAACGAGGCGGACTACAAGCACTACGTTGACCTCCGCAGATACGGCGGAACCAAGCACGCAGGCTTCGGTCTTGGATTTGAAAGACTTATTATGTATATCACCGGCATCCCGAACATCCGCGACGTTGCGGCATTCCCGCGTACTGCCGGTTCAGCAGATTATTAATCGAGGTGTATATGGAATTTTCTCTTATGAGCAAAGCAGAGCTCAAAGAGTTGCACGACTCTCTCTCTTGCGAATACAACGCGTACAAAAACAGTGGCCTAAAGCTCGACCTTTCCCGCGGAAAGCCGAACAAGGAACAGCTTGACCTTTCAAACGAGCTTCTCGTTTCCGAAGCGACAGAGGAATACTATCTTGACGAAAACGGCTTCGACTGCCGCAACTACGGTCTTGGCGACGGAACAAGCGAAATGAAGCGTATTTTCTCGGATATTTTCAACATCCCCGAGAAAAACATCATCGTCGGCGGTAACTCCAGCCTTAACATGATGTTCGATAATATCGCCCGTTTGCTTCTGCGCGGAACCTGCGGACACGAGCCCTGGGTAAAGCAGGGACAGATCAAATTTATTTGTCCCGCACCCGGCTACGACAGACATTTTTCCGTCCTTGAAACTCTCGGCATTGAGCTTCTCACCGTTGAGATGCTTTCCGACGGTCCCGACATGGACAAGGTTGAAAGGCTTGCAAAGGATCCCCTCGTAAAGGGACTTATTTGTGTGCCCAAATACTCCAATCCCACGGGTATCACCTTCAGCGAAAATTGTGTTCGTCGCCTTGCATCAATGGATGCCGCACCGGACTTCCGCATTATCTGGGATAACGCATACGGAATTCACGATTTCAATTCCAAGCCGGACGAACTTCCCGACGTTTTCAAGATCTCTGCGGAATACGGAAACGAGGATAGATTCCTTTATTTCTCCTCCACCTCCAAGATCACCTTCCCCGGTGGCGGAATTGCCATGGCTGCCGCAAGCGACAGCAACATCGACGAGATGCGCAAGTATATGTCCATGCAGACCATTGGCTACGATAAGCTCAACCAGTTAAGACACGCAAAATACATCAAAAACAAGGAAAATGCCGCCCGTATTATGGCGCGCCATGCCGAGATACTTAATCCTCGTTTTGAGCTTTGCAAAAAGATACTTCACGAAGGTCTTGACGGACTTGGCATTGCCGATTGGTACGACCCCAACGGCGGATACTTTATCAGCCTTAACGTTCTTGACGGCTGCGCCAAGCGCGTTTGGACGCTGATGAAGGAATGCGGAGTTAACATGACGGGCGCAGGTGCCACCTACCCCTATAAGAAAGACCCCCGCGACAGAAACCTTCGCCTTGCGCCTACTTATTCCACCATTGAGGACCTTGAAACTACTCTTAAAATTCTCGTATGCTGCGTAAAGCTCGCAGCTGCAGAGAAGCTTCTTGCATAAAAAAATGGGGCAGTAGAGAATACTGCCCTTTTTTATTGACTACGCAACCGAATGATGTTAAAATATAAAAGGGAGGTGATACCGTGTACAATAACGTTATATGGGATTTCAACGGCACGATTATCGACGACGTTGATATCGGAATCAACGCACTTAACAGGCTGCTTGCAAAATACGGATTCAAGACCGTAGACAGCAAGGAGCACTATCGCGCTATATTCGGATTTCCCATTAAGGACTATTACGCCCGAGCCGGCTTTGATTTCGATATCGTAAGCTACGAAACGCTCGCCCCCCTATGGGTGGAGGATTACCTCGCACACGAGCCGGAGGCACCAATAATTTCCCACGTTCTTGACTCTATAAACAGACTTAAAGATGCTCGCATACATCAGTTCCTCGTTTCAGCAACGGAAATTTCCATGCTTAAGGGGCAACTGAAAAGCCGACAGCTTGAAAATTGCTTCGAGGGCGTTTACGGACTTGACAATATACACGCTTCAAGTAAAAAGGACATAGCCTGCGACGTGGTCCGATTGCTTGACGGCAAAACCGTTATGCTCGGAGATACCCTACACGATGCCGACTGTGCTGTCGCAGCAGGTGCCGACGTTATTCTGATCGCCGCGGGTCACCAAAGCTACGAAAAGCTTTCTGCAAGCGGACACACCACCGTGCGCACGGCGAAAGAAGCCGTTGACATTATTCTCAGGAGTTAAAATGACAGAATCATTATTCTCATTATCCGATATGCCATTTGCGGAAGCGGAAACGGTAATATCCGTTTTCGTACGCAGCGACGGCGAAATATTTATTGAATGCGCAGACCAATTAAAGGGCTTTGGAAGTAAGCTTGTAAGCGAGTTCGGAGACGACGTTCTTTCCTCCAAGGCGCGTCTGTTTGCTTATAATTACGCTTTACTTGGACTGGATTTTTATAAGGCGCTGGTGCCTGCCGAAAACTGTGGCAAGATTATATGCGATATGCAGTATATGCCCCAGGACGAGCCCTTCCCATCCATTGCCAAACGACTTGACGGGTCCGAAAATTATCCTCACATGCTCGACGACATAAAGCTTGGAGCCGAGAACGGATACGTATGCTACGGCGTTGTAGAGGAAAATAACGTGCTGTGCGCTGCTTATTCCTTCATTCCCGAGGATGATATCGACGTTGAGGTAGAGATTGGCGTGGAGACCGTGCCCGAGCATAGAGGTAAGGGCTTTGCCTACGAAAGCGCAACTGCCCTTGCAAGTTATCTATACGAAAAGGGGCACGAGGTCATTTACAGCTATTACGAGGAAAACCTTGCATCTGCTAGATTGGCGGAGAAATGCAGCTTTGTTAACTTTGCAAACGGATTTGAAATAATCCTTGAAAGGGGAGTGTAAAATGCCTTTTGACGCACCGATGCTGACCGCATCAATAAACGAGATAAGCTCGCTCCTTTTGGGCGGTCGCGTGGAAAAGATATCCGTACCCGAAAAGGAAGAGGTCATCATTTCATTCCACACCTTTATTAATGGAGTTTCTAAAACGCGAAAGCTTTCCCTTTGCACATATCCCGATAACTCCTGCGTCCATCTTACCAACGTATCCCGTGAAAACCCTGCCGTTCCATCGGGCTTTTGCCTTCTGCTTCGCAAAAATCTTATAGGCGCGAGGCTTACAGACGTTAAACAGCTTGGCTTTGAGCGCGCTGTAATGTTTTCCTTTAACACGACGGATGAAATGGGATACCCCACAGAGCGTTACCTCGTTGCGGAGACAATGGGTAAATACAGCAATCTCATCCTGCTGTCAAACGAAAAAAAGATACTGCTTGCATCCCGTTTGATAGAGATCTCCCTTAATTCAAAAAGACCCGTGCTTCCCGGCATGAGGTACGAAAATCCCCCTGCGCAGGAAAAGAAGGACCCGCTTACCGAAACACGCGAAGGCTTCCGAGAGTCCTTTTCCTCTGAGATTCCTCTCGACAAGCATATAATGCGCACTTACTTTGGAATTTCCCCATTGATATCGAGGGAGATAGCCGCATTATCCAAGGGCAATGATATTGAAAGCGCCGAAAACGCATTTTTCGGCGCTATTGACCGTATAAACGGCAATGCATTTGAGCCCACCTTACTTATTGACAAGGACGAAAATGCCGTTGACTTTTCCTTCATGCCCATAACGCAATACGGAGATACGTATTCCACTTTAAGTTTTGGCTCCGTCGGCGAAATGCTCGACCGATTCGCGGAGGACAAGAACCGCGCCGCAAACGTGCGCCATCGCGCATCCGACCTTCTAAAGACCGTACAGAATGCCGAAAAAAGGCTTGCAAAGAAAATCCAGATCCTTCTTTCCGATATCGAGGAAAGCAAGGACGCAGATAAATATCGCGACGAAGGCGAGCTTATCAAGGCAAATATCTACTGTCTGAAAAAGGGTGATACCAAGGTAATGCTTACGGATTACTCGGAGTATCCGCCGACGGAAAGGGAAGTGGTACTCGACGCCACGAAAACCCCGCAGCAAAATGCCGCCATTCGATTTAAAAAATACAGCAAGCTGAAGGCGGGCAGAGAACACGCAACTGTGCAACTTCGCCTTGCACGCGACGAAGCGGATTACATCGAGCGCGTAAAATTCTCACTTGACAGAGCCGACGGAGAAAGTGAGATAGCCGAGATAAGAAGCGAACTGGAAAGCGGTGGATACATCCGCTCAAACAGCCAAAAAAAGCAGCAGAAGGCAAAAAGGCCCAAGCCCGACACTTACACCACCTCGGGCGGTTACACCGTTTATTGCGGAAAAAACAACATTCAAAACGAATTCGTCACCTTCAAGCTTGCTGACAAGAACGATATTTGGTTCCACGCCAAGAATATGCCGGGTAGCCACGTTGTTCTGATTTGCAACGGAGAGGAGCCGCCGGCTAAAGATTACACAGAAGCCGCAATGATCGCCGCTGTCAATTCCTCGGCAAAAGGAAGTGCTCCCATTGAGGTAGATTATACAAAGGTGTCAAATATCAAAAAGCCCGCGGGTAGCCGCATAGGCTTCGTAATATACAAAACAAACTACTCAACAACTGTCGAACGGAACGAAGCGGAAGTTAAAAAATTGAAAAACAAGTAGAAAAAGACCTGAAGGCGATGATGCCTTCAGGTCTTTTAAAAACGAATCAGTTTTCCTTCTTCTTGATTACAACAACAGCGGCTACACAAAGAACAGCAGCGGCGGCGAAAACAACCAGAACGGAAGCGTCGCCGGTGGAAGGAGTGGGCTCGGGCTGTGCGGGAGCAGCGGTAGTAACTACGGGAGCATCGGTTACAACGGGAGCAACGGTAGTAACTACGGGTGCATCGGTAACAACAGGAGCGTCGGTTACAACGGGAGCGTCAGGACCGACATTGGCAGAAACCTTCATCTCAACGCCCTCGGCGGTGATACCCTTATCGGAAGCAACGGTAAGATTGCACTTGGCAGACTCGTCGCCATAAACTATAAGACCATCGTTCTCGCCGTAGGTGAGATTGGTGGGATCAATATAAAGATTTACGACAGCGGTCTCGCCGTACTCAGAAATGTAACCCTTGCTGGTGGTAAAGCCATGGGGAACCTGTGCCATATAAATAATGTTACCAACACCGTCTTCTCCGCCATAGGAACGGTTGAATTTACCGCCGGTGATATTAATGTTAATGGTACCTTCGTTAAGCTGAGGCTCGGGAGTAACTCCACCGGGATATCCGAATCCATTGATCTGACCGTCAAAGATACCGTTCTTAATATTTACAGTAGCAACGAAGTCCTTCGTTGTGCTGGCCTGATAGTTACCCATTACGCAAAGGTTGTTGGTCTTGTGAGCGCCGGTGTACTGAACGAAACGAGTGTTAGCACCGTCAATATTAAGGGTAACTTTTCCGTCGTAGGTGTTTCGAGAAACGTTATCACGGTCGCCGATACGGATAGAGTTCCAAATACCGCCGAAAATGTTTACTACCTGATCGCAAACAACGGTCTTGCCGCCGGGCTGTACGTTCTCACCGGTGAGAATAATGGGAGCATATGTACGAGCGTTATTATCAAGATAGAAGGAGCCGTCATACCAAACTGTTCCGTCGATCTCCTCAAAGAGAGTTGCACAGTTTTCGGTAATCGTAAGGTCATTGAAGTTTGCGGTAATGATTACGTTCTTGGTAGTAGAACCAACAGAGAAGTTAATATAATCAAAAGTTACGTCGCCATGGAGAGCAAAGGAGGTCGTAGGTCCGATAAGGAAGTCAATTCTTGCGCCAACCTCCTCGGATGCGTACTTCTTTGCGCGATAGTCAACACCGTCGTAGTAAGAGGTTACGGTAATGTGCTTCTCGGTAACAGGCATGACCCCACCGAGACCTTCAAAAAGGGAGCAAACACCGATAACAACAACAACACCGCCGGATTTTGCAAGTTTTTCGAATGCGGAATAAAGGCTGTTAAAGGGCTTTGCGAGAGTTCCGTCGCCTCCGTCTGCAGCGCTGTCCGCAACGAAAGCAACGTTGGGGTTTGCGGGGGTTCCTTCAGCGGCACTTACAAAAGCAAAGGGAACGGCAGAAGCGATCATAAGAGCGGAAAGAAGGACTGCGATAAGCTTTCTGAACTTCATAAAATTGATCCTTTCAAAAATTTCATTGCATTACGTACAATGTTTATTTTATGATAACACAGCATTTTTTCACTTGTCAATACATTATCAAATATTAATGATTTTTCTTTTAAAAATATAGATAAAAACAGAAAAAAGAGGCACCCGAAGATCGGGTGCCTCTAAGTAAACTTAAATTAGTTCTCTCTCTTCTTGATTACAATGACAGCGGCTATGCAAAGTGCAGCTGCAGCAGCGAATACGACCATAACGGAAGCATCACCGGTGGAAGGAGTGGGCTCTGCCTGTGCAGGAGCAGCCGTAGTAACTACGGGAGCCGCAGTGGTAACAACGGGAGCATCGGTTACTACGGGAGCCTCGGTAGCAGCAGCCTCGTCAAGAGGAGCAACGTCCTCAGTGCGTCTATATGCGGGACCGTTGTACTTATCAAGAGTATCAACGTCGAACATAGCACCGGCCTGAGTCATACTAAGTGTGGAGAAGGTGAGAGC
>JAFSCG010000126.1 GCA_017436885.1 Clostridia bacterium
GAGCAAGCCCCCGCCCTACGACCGAAGATCAACGGTAACTTGTAGGGCGGGGGCTTGCTCCCGCCGCTTTATATTGAACGTCATTTCGTCATTTTTTCTTGCTTTACCTTGTGGTCGATTATGTGTCGGCCCGCAAGCTCGCGGCGCACGTCCTCAAGGGAAATTCCCATCTGCACCATCAGCACCATAACGTGATACGCAAGATCGGCTATCTCGTATACCGTTTCCTTTTTATCGTCGGCCTTGCCCGCGATAATGACCTCGGTGCATTCCTCGCCGACCTTTTTCAGTATCTTGTCGATACCCTTTTCAAAAAGATAGGTGGTGTAGCTGCCCTCGGGGCGCTGTTCGTTTCTGCCAACGAGCAGGTCGTAGAGTCCGTCAATGGAGAAGCGGTGCAGCTCGTCGCTTGCCCACAGGTCCTTTGTAAAGCAGGATTCGGTGCCCGTGTGGCAGGCGGGACCGTCCTTTTCCACCTCCACGACCAGCGCGTCGCCATCACAGTCGGCGGTGATGGAAACAACGTGCTGATAGTTGCCGCTTGTTTCGCCCTTCAGCCACAGCTCGTTTCTGGATCGGCTGAAAAAGCAGGTAAGCCCCTTTTCCATTGTTATCTGCAGGCTCTCGCGGTTCATATATGCAAGGGTGAGCACCTTTTTGGAGAGGCTGTCCACCACGATGGCGGGAATAAGCCCCTTTTCATCAAATTTCAGTTCGTCGATATTTATCATTTTACTAACCTCACGTTTATGCTGTTTGCGTGGAGATCACGCTTAAGATCGGGTATTTTTATCTCTCCGAAGTGGAATACCGATGCGGCAAGTCCCGCATCAACGTCGGGAACCTCTTTAAACAGCCGCACAAAATCGTTAACGCAGCCCGCACCGCCCGAGGCGATAACGGGAACGTTTACCGCGTCGCACACGGCGCGTAGCATCTCGATGTCGAAGCCCTGTTTTACTCCGTCGGTATCAATAGAGTTAACGACCACCTCGCCCGCGCCCATGGATACGCATCTTTTTATCCATTCGATGGCTTCCATGCCCGTGTTCTCCCGTCCGCCCTTGGCAAAAACGCGAAAAACACCGTCCACGCGCTTAACGTCCGCAGAGAGTACGACGCATTGGTCGCCGTATTTCTTTGCCGCCTCGGTTATAAGGGCGGGATTTTTTATTGCTCCCGAGTTGACGCTTACCTTATCCGCTCCGCATTTCAGCACCCTGTCAAAATCCTCAAGGGTGTTTATGCCGCCGCCAACGGTTAGGGGAATGAATATCTCGCTTGCCACACGGCGCAATATATCCGTGAACAGCGCACGCCCCTCGTAAGATGCGGTAATATCGTAAAACACCAGCTCGTCTGCTCCGCTTGCGTTGTAAAATCTTGCAAGCTCCACGGGGTCGGAAACGTCGTTAAGACCGCCGAAGTTCACGCCCTTTACCACTCTGCCGTTTTTAACGTCAAGGCAGGGAATTATTCTTTTGGTTATCATTTTATCGCCTCCGCCGCCTCGCGCAGATCTATTGCGCCCGTGTAGTACGCCTTGCCGATTATGGCACCGTAAATATCCATTTCCGCAAGCCGCTTAACGTCTTCAAGGGTGGAAACTCCGCCCGATGCGGTAATATCTACGGTGAAACGCTTGGAAAGCTCGCTATACATGGCAACGTTAGTTCCTCTCATGGCACCGTCCTTGGAAATATCGGTGCAAATTATGTTTTTTACGCCCATGTCCTGCATTTTTTCCACAAAGTCGAAAAGGGTGTAGGAGCTTTTTTCAAGCCAACCCTTTATGGCAATGTAGCCGTCCTTTACGTCGGCACCCACGGCGATCTTATCTCCGTGCTTTTCTATGGCGGCGCGCAGGAATGCTTCGTCCGTAACGGCGGCGGTGCCGAGTATCACTCGGTCCACACCGCAGGAAAGGTATTTATCCACCGTTTCCATATTGCGAATGCCGCCTCCGATCTCAACGAATAGGGAGGTATGCTCCGCTATGGATCGCACCACGTCGATATTCGGTGTGGTGCCGCTTTTTGCACCCTCGAGATCAACGAGGTGGATGCACGTCATGCCGGAGGCCTCAAAATCCCGTGCAACGGAAAGCGGGTCGTCGCTATATACGGTCATTTGGTTATAATCTCCGAAAAGAAGGCGCACCGCCTTTTTTTCGTATAGGTCGATAGCGGGGAAAAGCTTCATTTTTCTACTCCTTCGCAAAAGGCCTTAAGAATGGACAGTCCCGCATCACCGCTTTTTTCGGGATGGAACTGACAGCCCATAACGTTATCCTTGGCAACTGCGGCGGTAAGCTCCTTTCCGTATTCCGCGGTGGCTATCAGACTATCCTCGCAGTCGCAGGCAAAATAGGAATGAACGAAATATACGCACTCGCCCTCCGTAATATAGCGGAAAAGCCCGTGCTTGCGTGTAAAGTGCAGTCCGTTCCAGCCTATATGCGGCACCTTCAGACCTTCGGGAATATATCCCTCCATGGGAACAACGCTGCCTCGAAGCAGACCAAGCCCCTCGTGCTCGCCGTATTCATAGCTTTTTTCGAACAGGAGCTGCATTCCAAGGCATATACCCATTATGTCCTTGCCTTGCGCCGCCGCTTCCTTGAGAGTTTTATCAAGGCCTGCAGAGCGCAGCTTTTTTATGGCGTCCTCGAAGGCACCGACACCGGGCAGGATTATTTTGTCGGCGTTCAGTATCTCCTCTGCGTTTCCCGTTACCTTGGCATCGGCACCGATGCGGCGCAGAGAGGAAACAAGGGAAAAAAGATTGCCAACGCCGTAGTCAACTATCGCTATCATAGGCACCCCTTGGTGGAGGGAACGGCATTTGCGTTCCTCGGGTCGATGCCTGTGGCTTTTCTCATGGCGCGAGCCACGGCCTTGAAGGCACCCTCGATTATGTGGTGGGAGTTTTTGCCTGCCAGCTTGCGCAGGTGGAGGGTAATGGCGGCATTGCTTGCAAAAGCGGTGAAAAACTCGCATGCAAGCTCGGTGTCGAAGTCGCCGACCTTCTCTGCGGGTATCTCCATATCCTCGTAATAACCGCCCCTGCCGGAAATATCAACTGCGGCAAGGATAAGTGCCTCGTCCATGGGCAGAATAATATCCCCGTAGCGGGCAATGCCTTTTTTATCTCCAAGGGCGCGGTAGAACGCCTGCCCAAGGCAGATGGCGATATCCTCGCAGGTGTGGTGCATATCAACGTGTGTGTCGCCCTTGCAGATCACCTTAAGGTCAAAGCCGCCGTGCTTTGCAAACAGCGTCAGCATATGGTCAAGGAAGCCGCAGCCGCTGTTTATTTCGGACGCTCCCGTGCCGTCAAGGCAAAGGGAAAGGGAAATATCCGTTTCCGCGGTGGTTCTTTTTATCTCGGAGCTTCTCATTTTTCTCCTCCCAAAATCATATCCGTTTTGTCAAGCAAGGTCTTCATCTCCATGGCTGTTCCCACGGTAATGCGGCAATAGTCCTTTATGCGCTCCTTTTTGAAGTGGCGCACAAGTACTCCGTGCTCCTTAAGTCCAAGGTAAAGCTTTTCGCCGCTTATTTTCCCGTGACGCACAAACAGAAAGTTTGCCTTGGAGTCGGTAACGGAAAAGCCTCGCTTTTCAATCTCTGCGGCGGTATAGGCACGCGTGCGCTTGATGGTTTCCGCGTTTTGCATATAATAGCCGTTTTCCGTAAGAGCGGCGTAGCCTGCGGCGCAGGTCATGCGGTTCACGTTATAGGGGTTCGTGGAGTAGCGCAGGGTGTGCATATCGGCAATAAGCTCGGGACTGCCGATGGCAAAGCCAAGCCGCGCACCCGCAAGGGAACGGGATTTGGAAAAGGTCTGGACCACAAGCAGATTGTCGTATTTTTCCGTGAGCTTTACGGCACTCTCGCCGCCGAAATCAACGTACGCTTCGTCTATGATAACTACGTTATCGGGGTTGGACGCCACTATCCTCTCAATATCCGAAAGTGGCAGGGCAATACCCGTTGGGGCGTTTGGATTTGCAATAACGATGTTTTTGTTTATACCGATATAGTCCTCGACGTTAACGGTAAGATCGTCATTCAGCGGGATCTCCTCGTAGGGAATACCGTTTTTTTCGGCAAAAACGGGATAAAAGCCGTAGGTTATATCGGGGAAAGCTATGGGATGCTCCCCGTCGCAAAATGCCATAAAGGCAAATTCCAGCGCCTCGTCCGAGCCATTGGTCGCGATCAGCCTTTCGGGCGCAACGCCGTAGACCTCGGAAAGCTTGTTTATAAGGATACTGCAATCGGGGTCGGAATACAGCTGAAGCATACCCGCCTCCTCAAGCACCGCGTTAAACACCGCGGGGGAGGGAGGAAAGGGAGATTCGTTGGTGTTAAGCTTCACGTATTTTCGGTCGCGGGGCTGTTCTCCCGGCACGTAGGGCACGAGAGAGGCGTATTTCTTGCTGAAAAATCTGCTCATATCATTCCTCGTCAAAACGTACGGTGGCGCTTTTTGCGTGCGCGTCAAGCCCTTCCTTGTTTGCAAAGTAGGCTATCTTGTCCGCCGTTTTTTCAAGGGCCTCCTTGGTGTAATAGGTAAATTGGGATTTTTTCACAAAATCGTCAACGGAAAGGGGCGAGGAAAAACGTGCCGTGCCGCTGGTTGGCAGGGTGTGGTTGGGGCCGGCAAAATAGTCGCCCAGTGCCTCGGGGCAATACCTGCCCATAAATATGGAGCCTGCGTGCTTTACCTTGTCAAGATAATCAAAGGGGGAGTCCACGCACAGCTCAAGATGCTCGGGGGCTATCTCGTTTGCTATGTCGATGGCAACGGTAAGATCCGATGCAACGATTATCTTGCCGTTCTTGTCAATGGACGCACGGGCGATCTCGGCACGGGAAAGCAGGGGTATCTGCCTTTCCAGCTCCGCACTCACGGCATCTGCAAGCTCTGCGCTGTCGGTAACCAGCACCGCGCTTGCGTTTTTGTCGTGCTCCGCCTGGGAGAGCAGATCGGCGGCAACGAATTTTGCGTTGCTGTTTCCGTCCGCAACCACAAGTATCTCGCTGGGACCCGCTATCATATCAATGCTTACCTTGCCGAATACCTGCTTTTTTGCCTCCGCAACGAATGCATTGCCGGGTCCCACTATCTTATCCACCTTCGGGATGCTTTCGGTGCCGTAGGCAAGGGCGGCAATGGCCTGTGCACCGCCAACCTTGAATATGCGCGTTACGCCCGCTATCTTTGCCGCCGCGAGTATCACGGGATTTACCTTGCCGTCGGCGGAGGGGGGCGTTACCATTACTATCTCCTCACAGCCCGCGATCTGCGCGGGGATGCTGTCCATCAGCACCGTGGAGGGGTACGCGGCGGTTCCGCCGGGAACGTAAAGCCCCGCTTTTTCGATGGGGGTTATCTTTTGACCCGTTATAACGCCGTTGCCGTCGTTGATAATAAAGCTGTTGCGAACCTGACGGCTGTGGAAGGCGCGGATGTTGTCCGCTGCCTCGCGGAGTATATCAAGGAATTTTTCATCCACGGCGTTTACCGCCTCGTCTATCTCGGCTTCACTTACCTCAAGGGCGGTGAGCCTTGCTTTATCAAAGCGCTCCGTGTATTCGAAAAGCGCCTTGTCGCCGTTTTTTACAACGTTTGCGATAATATCCGCAACTACCGACTCCACGTTTGCGGAAAGATCGTCCCTTGCGAATATTTCGCTGTTTGCCACTTCTCCGTAGCGATATACCTTAATCATCGTATTTTACCTGTGCTTTCAGTTTTTCTGTAACGTCCTCGATCTGCGCGGTCTTGAATTTAAAGGATGCCTTGTTTGCTATCAGCCTTGCGCTGATGGGAACCACGGTGTCGATCACCTCAAGGTCGTTTTCCTTCAGGGTGGTGCCCGTTTCCACTATATCCACGATAACGTCGGAAAGACCGAGTATCGGCGCTATCTCAATGGAACCGTTCAGCTTGATAATATCTATATCGCGGCATTTTTCCGCGTAATGCTTTCTTGCAATGGAGGTAAACTTGGTAGCCACGCGCAGGGTGCTTTGCCCATCGTCGTAAAAGCCCTTTTTTGCGGCAACTGCCATACGGCATTTACCGATGTTCAGATCAAGCAGCTCGTATATCTCGGGCGCGTATTCAAGCAGTATGTCCTTGCCCGCAACGCCGATGTCGGCGGCTCCCCTTTCAACGTAGATGGAAACGTCCGAGGGCTTCACCCAGAAGTAGCGTATCTGCTTTTCGGGGTTCTCGAATATAAGCTTGCGGTTATTTTCCTTAATGGAGGGACATTCGTATCCCGCCTGCTCGAACATGGCGTACACCTTTTCCCCCAATCTGCCCTTGGGAAGTGCAACGTTCAGCATTATTTCGCC
>JAFSCG010000127.1 GCA_017436885.1 Clostridia bacterium
TGGATTTTGTCTTTTCAGCAAATTCGCAAGCGAATTTGGCGCCTTTGGCGCATCTCACCCCTTGCGGGGTTCGGTACGTAGCAAAAAAGAGATTTTTTGGAAAAACTCAATTTCTTGAGTTTTTCCTACCTTAGTTCTTCACGTCACCGATATTGAAACCATTGTGCTTTCAATGTTTTTTTCTCTTTTTTGCGGTCCTGCCTTTTTTACATCCCCTAAATTATTCGTTTGTGTCAAACATTGATATGGTCCCGTGGTCGTTGCGTTTATCTCGCACGGCAGGGACCGGAAGACCCAAATGACGGTAGGCAAGATCGGTAACGCATCTTCCGCGCGGAGTTCGGGAAAGGAAGCCTATTTGCATCAGATAAGGCTCGTACACGTCCTCGATGGTCACTGCCTCCTCGCCTGTGGTGGCAGCAAGGGTCTCCAGACCCACGGGTCCGCCGTTATAATATTCGATGATGGCCTTAAGCATACGCTTGTCTGTGGAATCGAGTCCGAGCTCGTCTATCTCAAGCCTTTCAAGGGCGGTGCGGGCAATGGGAGCGGTTATCTTTCCGTCGCCAAGCACCAAAGCAAAATCGCTTACGCGGCGCAGCAGTCTGTTGGCGATACGGGGAGTTCCGCGACAACGGCGAGCTATCTCCCACGCAGCCTCCTCGGTAATTCCCACCTCAAGGATGGAAGCGCTTCTCTTTACGATGGTTGCAAGGTCCTCGGGTGAGTAAAGCTCCAATCGCAGCATTACGCCGAAGCGGTCGCGGAGGGGCGTCGTCAGCTGACCTGCGCGTGTGGTGGCACCTATAAGTGTAAACTTTTTCAGCGGTAAACGTATGCTTCTTGCAGAGGGACCCTGTCCGATTATTATGTCTATAACAAAATCTTCAAGGGCGGGGTAAAGTATCTCCTCCACCGTACGGGGCATACGGTGTATCTCGTCAATGAAAAGCACGTCGCCCTCCTGCAGATTGGTAAGCAGGGCAACGAGATCGCGTGGTTTTTCGATGGCAGGCCCTGAGGTGGTGCGGATATTAACTCCAAGCTCGTTAGCTATAATAAATGACAGCGTGGTCTTGCCAAGACCGGGAGGTCCGTACAGCAAAACGTGGTCAAGAGCTGTGGAGCGCATTTTTGCAGCGTCGATAAATACGGAAAGATTTTCCTTTACCTTGTGCTGACCGATATAATCGTTCAGCGTTTTTGGGCGGAGCTTGTTATCCTGATCAGTATCCTCAAAGCTTTCCGTCGGTGCCACTATTCGGTTTTCAAGATCGTATTCTTCCTGAATAGCCATACTAACTCCTTGTTACAGTAATCTTAGACATTCTCTGATTATGTCCTCTACGGACAGGGAAGCAGCATCAATGCTGCGTATAACGTTTTGGATCTCCGTGCGGGAGTAGCCGAGCACCTCCAGCGCGCTTTCGGCGTCAAGGAGCTTCGAGCCGGCAGAGGGGGATGCGGGTCTTGCGCTTGGAATTGGGTCTGTGCCCGATGAGGAGTAGCTCATACCGCCGACCTTATCCTTAAGCTCGAGGATTATCCTGCTTGCGGTCTTCGGACCGATTCCTTGTGCGGCGCTTATGACCTTCGGCTTGTCCGCTATTATAGCGGAGGTAAGCTCGCTTACGGTAAAGGCGGAAAGTATAGACAGCGCCGCCTTCGGTCCGACGCCCGATACGGTGATAAGCAGCTTGAAGAAGCTTAACTCCTCCATATCGTAAAAGCCGAAAAGCTCAATGCCATCCTCTTTAACTGACAGATAAGTGTACAGCTTTGCCTTGTCGCCAATTTGCGTGCGGCAAAGCTTGCCGTGGGTGGTCTGGGAAATAGTAAGCCCGTAGCCGACACCGCAGGCCTCAATGGTTGCAGAGCTGACGGAAAGCTCCGCAAGCTCTCCCTTGATATATGAAAACATTCTATAAACCTCCTATTGGGGTCTGCAAAGAAATACCTTGCGGTCGGGACCCTCAAGTCTTGCTTTTGCGGCTTCGGCGCACGCTCTGTCGGTGAAGATGCCGAAAACTGCGGAGCCCGAGCCGCTCATCATAGCGTTTACCGCTCCGTATTCAAGCAGCAGCTCGCGGTTTTTTGCCGCCTTGGGGCAGAGGGGAAGCACTGCTTCTTCGAATATGTTGTACATATTGTCGGTAACGCCCGTCAGGCTTTGCTCCTTAAGTCCCGTTATCATACTTTGGATTCCGTCGCGCATTTGGCGTCTGTCGGAAAAATCGTTGTGTATACGGTCAAGTTCGCCGTATGCCCAAGCGGTGGATACGCTTTCCTGTGAGGAGCATATCAGTATCAGACAGTCGGGCATTGGAGGAACGGAATGCATGTTCTCGCCGCGTTTTTGAGTGATCTTCGTTCCCTTCACAAGGCAGAAGGGAACGTCGCTTCCGAGCTTCGCGGCGCAATTTATAAGGTCGATCATTCCTGCTCGCTCGTCGAGAAGGGAATTAAGTCCGATGAGAACGGCGGCGGCATCTGTGCTTCCGCCGGCAAGACCGGCGCAAACGGGTATGTTCTTTTCAATGTACACGTCAACTGACATAGGCTCGTTGCAGAAGGTGCGCAGATACAGATCAGCCGCCTTCCACGCGATGTTTCTCTCGTCTTGAGGGATGTCGGGATTTGTGCAGGTAACGTGTATTTTCGTATCGCTTGATCTTTCAGCGGTTATCGTTATCTGGTCGGAAAGTGAAACGGTCTGCATTATACTTTGTATATTATGAAACCCGTCGTCAAGCCTCCAAAGGACATCCAGATACAGATTAATTTTTGCGGGGGCATTTATTTTTATCTTCATATAACCTCCTAAACGGGCTCGGTGAGGATTACTGTATGGTCGTATAGCATAGAGCTTTCCGCGGCGGCTGCGGACATTTTTCTGTCTTTGAATATTCCGTATACCGCAGTGCTGTGGGAAACGGTTCCCGTTGCGTCGGCTCCAAGCTTGCGCAACAGTGCGGAGGTAGCCTCCACGTCCGCAAACTTTTTGCTTAATGGCGGCAAAAATACGTTAGAGTTGTTTGATATTACGGTATTGAAATCGCCCGCCGGTACTGCATCAAGCAAGCATCGGAGTGCTTGCGAGCTTCCTCTCCTGTCCCAGTAGCTGCCGTAAAATTCGTCGCAAAGCTTTACGGATTCGGAATAGCCGGGGAGCGCCGTGCGGTTTTTATGTGCGATAAGTATGCCGCAAGAGGGAATTGGTGGCATAGATGATATCATACATTTGTGAGCATCAAGCATATCGGCGTATTTTGTGCCGCTTACGGTGCAGCAAAGAAGCTCGTTTGAAACGCTGTTTGCAAAATCGAGAAGTGCAATTCTGGAAACAGGCTCCCCGAGGCATTTGTTTACAAGCTTTATTGCGGTTGCCGCTGCGGCCTCGGCCTCAAAAAGGCCGAAATTAACGGGCATGCGTGAATCAATGCTTATCGTTGCATCGGCTTGGATGGAAAACGAGGTTAAAAAGCGGGAAACGACTTCCTTAACGTAATTTTCCGGATAAGCTTCTGCCGCTTTGATCGTTACCTTTCCCGAACCCTTTGTTACGTTTACGGTTACATTGTCAAAAATTGCAAGCTTTTGTAAAAAACTCTGAAATTTGTGGTAACCGTCGGGTCGCGCACCTAATATGTTATGATAGAGGGCAAGCACACCGTGAGCCTTGCCCGTAAGGCCAACGTTACCTGTGAAATCACAAATGTTTGCTTTCAAGGCGTGTCCTCCCAATTTTATCGGTATTATTCCAAGTATATCATATTGTGAATCGGATTTCAATAAAAACTATTGATTTGTGGGAAAATATAATTTATAATATGTACAAAGAACGAAAGGGCGGTGAGCGTATGAAAAGAATATTTGACGAAAAATACGGCAAGATCGCGCTGTACGTAATATCCTGCGTGATCGTTACTGCCGTTTTGCTTGCCCTTTGGCTTAATATCGGCGCTGTCATAGGAGTGTTTGAATCTGCACTCAGAGTTTTTTCGCCTGTTATATACGCCGTTATTGCTGTTCTGATCATAAATCCCTCGATCCATATGTTCGAGGAAAGGGTGTTTGCGTTTCTTGATAAGCCCGGCAAACGTCCGCATCCACGTCTCCGCCGCGTGCTTTCCGTTGTTTGCGGTTATTTGCTGTTTGCCGTGTTGTTGTTTGCCGTAATCGTTATCG
Source organism: Clostridia bacterium (assembly GCA_017436885.1). GTDB lineage: Bacteria > Bacillota > Clostridia > Oscillospirales > CAG-272 > RUG12395. The sequence goes on from JAFSCG010000127.1 coordinate 4,189, forward strand.
TGTTCGTACCACTTGCGGAAAATATCAAAAGTCTTCAGGTTAAGATCCCCGGAGCAATAAACCGTACTCTCCGATGGATCGAGGTAACTATTACCAAAAACGAGTTCCTGGCACCGCAGAGAGATACCATTATGGAGTATATAGAAAACTCCCTCATCTTTTCTCCTGAGGTGGTGCAGAATCTTATCGGATCTGTGGTTGAGCACGCTACAGCAATACTATCCGAGACTTTTAACGTTCTTATCGGAATCATTATTTCCGTTTATATTATCCTCTCAATGGGTCATCTTAAATCCTTGCGCGATAAGATCATGGCAGCGTTTTTCAGTACCGAGCGCACCGATCTTATCAGACGGGAGGCCAGAAGCGTTTACCGTGTATTCTCGGATTTCATAACCGGTCGATTAATGTACTCCATTACTCTCGGAATCGTATTTTTCTACGCTTTGTATATGCTGGGCGTTCCTTTCTATTCGCTTATCTCTATTGCAATGGGAATGGTTGCGTTTGTTCCCGTTTGCGGAACAGTGCTTTCCTATACCTTGGGACTTGTCTTATGCGTTTTGTTCGATCCTCAGGACGCGGGCTGGTGCATGCTTATCTTTTTTGCCGTGTTCCTTGCAGGCAGGATCTTTTTGCAGCCTCACCTTATCAAGGAAAACGCAACCGCCAGCATTGGGCTTTGTATCATTGCCGTTATCATTATGTATGCTCTCTTCGGTATCGTCGGAACCTTGCTTGCGGTGCCTTTGTTCATTGTCATTAAGAGATGGATAATTTTCGCTGTAAATAAGAGGGCCGCAAAAAAAGACACGGGCGTTAAAAAGGCAAGCTGAATTCAAGTAAGAAATAACCGCCGGAGCACTCTCCGGCGGTTATTTTACCAACCGTTCTTTATCAGATCACAAAGTTGTTTAGCCAGTATTTCGGCTGCAGCTGTTGCCTCGCTGATGGTGTTTCCGCAGGAACCGACTTCAAAAAGCAGAGAGTACGGCGCAAGCTCCTGGTTGTATGACGAGCCTCGAAGACATATTGCTCTTGCAAGCCCGAGATGGTCGGAGTTCAGTTCTACCTGTAGCTTTGCTGCCAGCTTAAGGCTTTCTTCCCAGTGTGGGTAGTAGGTTCCAAGATCGTCCGTGCCCGCAACTGTCATTATTTGTGCCGCGGTTTTGCCGTTTGCTATCGTAACCGGTCTTGTTTTCGTTTTATCCTCCATAAGCACAGAATCCCTATGAACGTCAAAAACGTATTTTATGCTTGGGTATCTTTCAAGATAATCCTTTATGGTCGCCGCGGATCTTTCGTAAGCACCAAGATAGCTTTCAGCATCGTGCATTACGTCGCATTGTACGGTGTTCACGCCGTTTTCGTTCATTATACGGGTCATTATTCTTCCGATGGCAACAACGTTTTTTGTAACGTCGTAGCTTCGCGGCACGTTGTATGTATCGGAGTAGCCGTACACTCCGTCCTCCGAGTATGCCTCGGTTCCGTGAGTGTGGATGATCAGTACAAGAGGCTCCTCCGAGCCCGTGTAACCTTTTTCTGTTTGTTCAGCCACTGCGTATTCGTTGATATCAACTGAAAGGGAAGTGTCGTTATACAGCTTTAACTCACCGTCGCCCTCGCTTGAAAGATCGTATGGGATAATTGGATACAGTCCCTCCGGCACAAGTGAAAGATCGTATTCGTACAGCTTTAAAAATGCTTCCGCGATCGTTGGTACCGCCGAATTATCCTCTGTCGTTTCCTTCGTTTCGGGTGTTATCGGGTCTGCTGAAACCGGATGTGACGGTGCGGTGATCGGGTCGGCATTTTGCACTTGCGCCGGCTTGTTCAGCATACCGCCAAAAAATATACCGTATGTCGCGCCCTCGTACAGCTTACTCGGTTCTGTATTGTGAGCAGCATAAAAAACCGCTGAAAGCGCGAAATTCATCGAGAGTATTACCGATGCGAAACGTCTTGCGGCTGTCGGCCATTTTTTGCGTGTAGTTTTTTTTGCAGTCTCCGAAAAGCTGTCCTCCGGAGTAAGCTCCTCGATACCTGATACTACGATCAATTGATCATTCATTTGCGGTAACCGTCCTTTTTGTTTTTTTATATCTTTATGACAGACGGTGCCGAAATATTACCGGTTTGGCAGCAATGCTCGGTTTATAGCCTCCGCTATCAGTGATGCACCGATATGTGTCACCGCGTCACATTCGCGGGAGGTTACTATCATATCGTTTGCAGCTATCTCATTATCTTCTCCGTTGGTAATAATGGAAGACACTCCTATTACGGTTGGGATACCGATAGCAATTACGGGTACGCCTATACTTGAATAATTAACGGGCTTCGCGCTGCTATATACTCCGGATCCCGGAGAGATGCCGCAGTTTGATAGTTGGATGAATGCTCCGAGCCGCCGGGGCGAGCTTGCGCGCAGGCTGTCTACCGCGAGTACGAGGTCCGCGCCGCAGGAAAGGGCAGCCGCCTTGATCACGCTTGCTGTGCACATTCCCGTTTGCCCCGGGACCCCCGGTGATAATACACACACCCGCGCTCCGCCGTCGATGGCTTTGATCCTTACTTCGATCCTGTCTGCACTTTCGGGTCCTATGGCGTCGGCTGTCATTTGCCTGTTGCCTATGCCTGCCACCATAACGCAAATGTCATTCTTTTTCTCTGCTATGGTTTTACCCAAAAGCATAAGTTTTTGGGCCACTATCTGCGTTACGCATTCTGCTTTGATACGGTCCATTTGCCATATTGGACCGCATTCTATCCCGTAATAAGCATCTCTCGGCAATAGCCCGTTTTTCTCCTTAGGATCGAAGGTGGTTTTATATATCATCATGCCCATTTCGCTGAAAGTGCTCTCCATTTTACCCCCGCGATCGCATCTTTGGTTTTCGCAGGCAAGATCCGAGGCATTAAAATCGTTAAAAAACATACCGTTTCTCCCAAATGTGTGTGGATTATGCTCAAAAATAACGTTATAATATTGTGCAAATAACCAAAACTTATTCTAAACAAAAATAGATGATTGATAATCTTCAAGTTAAATGTTATAATAACCAATAGATTTATCGTGCCCCTTTCTGCGCACGGTCAAATATATGCCGGTGGAAACCGAGATTCTTTGTCCCAGGAGGAAAACCAAATTATGAAGAGAATTGTTTGTCTCTTACTCTGCGCGCTTATGCTTTGTCCCATGTTTGCAGGTTGCTCTAAGGAGCTTGTTGGTGATGGCGCTATCTTTGAAGCCTACGTTGCTTCCGAGACTTTCTGCTTTGATCCCACATATGCTACTACCGATGACAACTCCGCACAGTACCTTTCCCTTATTTTTGAGGGCCTTACCACTATCGACGCTAACGGAAAGCTCCGTTATGCACTTCTTGACCACTACAACTACACTCAGGATAAGCTTCGCAACGAGTACAAGCTTACTCTTTATATGAAGAAGACCAGATGGAGTGATGCTGCAGCCGTCACGGCTGACGACCTCCTTTTCTCCTGGAAGAGACTTCTTTCTCCCGACGTTTCCGCTACCGCAGCATCCTTGCTTTACGATATCAAGAATGCGCGTGCTGCCAAGAATTCCGAGTGCTCCATCGATGACGTAGGTATCGCTTCTGTTGATACATACACTCTCGAGGTAACCTTTGAGTACGATATTGACGTTGAGGCATTCCTTCGCACTTGTGCTTCCATCCAGCTCGTTCCTCTCCGTGAAAACGTAGTTTCCCGTAACGAGCTTACTTTGGAGAACTGGGCTAAGCGTTTTGCTACCCTCTCCGTTAACGGCCCCTTCTGTATCAGGGGTATGGATTATGATAATAACACCCTTACCCTGCAGCGTAACAATTATTATTTCAGACCCGAAGAGGATGATGCCCTCAATAAAGAGGTTCAGCCCTATAAGATAGTTCTCAACCTCGTTAAGAAGGACGGCGATGAGGCAAAGGGCGAGGATCTTCAGGCTCAGCTTGATCGCTTCCTTAACGGCGAGACCCTCTTCCTTGGCGATCTTCCTCTCAGCAAGAGAGCCGAGTATGCAAGCAAGGGTAACGTTTTGGACACTTTGTCCACTATGTCTCTCCTTATTAACTGCTCCAACGAGCTTCTTTCCGACAAGAACGTTCGTCAGGCTCTTTCTCTTGCCATCGACCGTCAGGCTCTTGCCGACAAGGTGGTATTTGCAGATCCCGCTACAGGACTTATCAATAACCTCGTTTATGATGCAACAGCAAAGAGCAACTTCCGCTCTGTCGGCGGTGCGCTGATCAATACCACTGCTGATACTGCCGCTGCAAAGGCAAAGGCAAAATCCGGCTCCTTTACTCTTACCTATAAGAACACTGAGGAGTTTGCAGCTGTTGCAGAGTATCTTAAGAGTGCTTGGGAATCCATCGGATTCTCCGTTACTCTCAACCCCGTGATGAGCGAGGCTTATAAGAGAACTATTGACGATCAGGAGTTTACCTTCTATAATGACGTGCTTGACACCAAGGTTAAGAGCGGCGACTATGAGGTTGCCCTTGTAGACTTCTCTATGATCGCACCCGAGGCGTTTGGCGTTCTTGCGCAGTTTGCTTTCGGCTTTACAGGTAACACTTGCGACGTTGAAAACGATTGGGCTATCACCGGTCACATTTCCGGATTCAACTCCGAGGCTTACAATGCAGCCATCGAAGGTGCATTTGCCGAAAAGGATCACGCAAAGAGAACAGCACTTCTCCACGATTGCGAAAAGCTTCTCCTTGACGAGATGCCCATCATACCTCTTCTTTTCAATAAGAGCTTTTATATGGTAAGCGACGAGCTTTCCGATATCTATCACGACTACTTCGGCAATGTTGAGCTCAAGAGTGCTGACTACAAGAACTACGTAGAAGAGACTGAAGCTGAGTAAGGATATGGGAGACGAGCTGATATTAACAGGCAAAAACGATATAAAGATATTTATACTGTTTTTGCTTGATGCGATCGGCTATCCTCTTACCTTTGAGGATATCCAGGAAATATGCGTTAACGACAATTTTGTCAGCTATTTCGATTTTGCCGAATGCTTTGCAGAGCTCCTCGCCTCTAATAACTTAATACAGTCTACCGAAGGAGAGACCGAGGTTTTCTCGGTCTCTCCTCGTGGTAGGAGCGTTGCTTCCTCTCTGCAGGACGTAGTTGTGACACCTATCAGGGAGAGAGCCTTCCGTTCCGCTTTGCGTATTCTTTCTTTTAAAAAGAGGGAAGCTGAGATAAGCTGTACCGTTACCGAAAAAGAGGGAAGGTTCTTGGTAGAGTGCTGTGTTAAGGAGAAAAAGGAGATCGTAATGAGCGTTTCGCTCCTTGTTGACAGTAAGGAGCGGGCTGAGAGGATGAGGGCTAATTTTTACGAAAGGCCCGAGGTGATTTTTAAGGGACTTTCTGCCTTGCTTGCTTGCGAGGTAAATTATTTGTTCGATAATTAAGCTGTTTTTTGCGATATTTTGTGTAATTCTCACAAATAATTTTTAAAAATTTAAAAATTAATATTGACAAGTGCATTTTTCGTGTTATAATAAGCTTAATATTGATATTCTGCTTGTTTTTTGTGGTTCTTGATTCATTTTTCTTCCGAAACGGGGTAAATTATGAGCAAAAATATCCCTGCTGAGGAGTTAAATGCTATAATTCACGCTGCTGCATCAGGCGATGATGCGGCTTTTGCACGCTTGCTTACGAGTTATTCCTCGCTTATCACTTCTGAGGTTACTCGTTTTAAAAATTGCGGTTTTGATGATGATGACGTGCGTCAGGAGGCATACATTGCTTTTTATAACGCGATAAAAAGCTATAGCGCCACCGACCGTACCGTCAGCTTTGGTCTTTATGCCAAGATATGCATCAAAAATCGCTTGATCTCTGCTGTCAGATATTTTTCGCGCCAGCCACCTGTGGCTTCTGATGAAGATCTTCAGCATGACGTTCAGTGTGATCCCTACGAATTACTTGCCGATAGGGAGCACGCCGAGCAGCTTAAGGTTTGTTTAAACCGATTACTGTCAGTCTATGAAAAGACTGTTTTGCATAACTATATTGCAGGTTTTTCACCTTCCGAGATTGCCGAAAAACTCGGGAAGGACGAACGTTCTGTTTCCAATGCGTTATTTAGAATTCGCGGCAAACTGAAATGTTTACTACTTGACAAGTAATATAAAATTCCATAAGTATCATTTTGTTTACGTGCCCGAATAGCTTAAACAGAGCGTTGGTTATTATCAAAGGTGTCGGTTTAAATCCGTCTAAGGGCGAAAAATATACCATATTTTACGAGGTACAAAAAGCATGTTTCAGGACAAGACATTGATTTGCAAGGATTGCGGTCAGGAGTTCGTTTTCACCGCAGGTGAGCAGGAATTCTACGCTGAGAAGGGCTTCCAGAACGAGCCCCAGCGTTGCAAGGCTTGCCGTGACGCTCGCAAGAACGCCGGTAAGGGTCCCCGCGAGTTCTTCACCACCACTTGCGCACAGTGCGGCAAAGAGGCAAAGGTTCCTTTCCAGCCCTCTAATGATCGCCCTGTATTCTGCAGCGAGTGCTACGCCGCTAAGAAGGGCGAGAACGCATAAGTTGATTTGCAGATCGAAAAGCGCACGGTTTACCGTGTGCTTTTCTTTTTTTCGTCAAAAAAATTTCACATTTTTTCGTTTTGCTATATACAAAACGGAAAAAATGTGTTATTATAGTATCTGTATAAAAATGTATTTGGATTGGTATGTCAATGTCTGATTTTAATAGAAAAAAGACTGTTTCTTCTACCGATGAGAACGTAGGAGAAGCAAGGGTCGTTTACGGCAGAAATCCTGTTCGAGAGCTTATTGAGAACGGAAAGCCTGTCGATAGGATCATCGTAAAGCGCGGAGAATATGATGGAAGCATTTCCGTTATCGTTGCAAAGGCCCGCGAACGCGGAATTACTGTTTCTGAGGCTGACGGCAGAAAGCTCGACGCTTATGCTGAGGGCGGACGCCATCAAGGTGTTGTTGCATTTTTAGCTCCTATGTCGTTTTTTACGGTAAAAGAGCTTCTCGATAAAACCTCCGCTGAAGGGAACGTTCCTTTCTTTCTTATTCTTGACGGAATTGAGGATCCCCAGAATCTTGGCGCAATACTGCGTTCTGCAGAATGCGCAGGTGCCAATGGAGTAATAGTTCCGAAGCATCATTGCGCTCCGCTTTCTCCCTCCGCTTGTAAGGCCAGTGCAGGTGCTGTCGAGTACATCCCGATCGCTAAGGTAACGAATCTGACCAGAGCTATCGATGAGCTTAAAGATGCCGGTCTCTGGATCTACGGTGCCGATGCTGACGGAGAATATTACGGTGACGTCGATCTTTCCGGTCCTGCTGCCTTCGTGCTTGGTTCCGAAGGACACGGAATATCCCGTCTTGTACGTGAGAATTGCGATAAGATAATAAGCATCCCTTTGCATGGTAAGATAAATTCGTTGAACGTATCTGCCGCAGCAGCTGTAATCCTTTACGCTGTCGAGGCTTCGAGAAATATAAAAAAGTGAGGATATAAAAGATGGACAAGAACGGAAACGGCTCTCCCGCGCAGTTCTCGCCGGAAGAGCTTATCAGAAGATTAAAATCTCAGCTCAATATAAACTCTGAAGATAAGGCGGAAAATGAGACACCCGTCAAGGATCCTGTCGACGCAGAGACCGTTCATCCCGAGGATATCGCAGTAAGTGAGGACGTAGCTGCTGAAGGTACCGATGGGGTTGAGATCGAGTCTGTAAATGTGGATCCTGATGTTAATGATGATGCTGCTGTCGATGACGTTGCAGATGTTGAGGTCAACGAGGTTTCTGCGGAAGAAGCTGAATCAGACGTCGTTGATGAGAGCGAAGAGGAAGCAGCCGGAA
>JAFSCG010000128.1 GCA_017436885.1 Clostridia bacterium
CGCGGTGCTGGCCTCCTCAATAATGACGCTGGCTGTTGGTTGCGGCGATACAACTCCACCCGTTGCCGATACAACTCCGGCGGTTACCACCGAAGCGATAGTGACAACGGATCCCAACGCTCCCGATCCCGCTTACCCTTCAGCGGATTATAACGTTATATCCAAGGAGGACTACCTATCCCGAACCACAGCAGGCTTTGTTGCACAGCTTGTGGGAATGGTATCGGGCTATGAATTTGCCACCCTTTCAAGCGGAAGATGCCGCGTTGCAATGCCGGATGCTTGGTTTGACTTCTGCAACGGACCCTACGCAGGCAACACTACCTTTATGAAGCACGCCGACAAGCTTCGCAAAAACAGCGAAACGGGCATCAACGAGGTTTGGATAGACGACGACTTCAGCGTGGATATATTCAACCAATACAGCCTTGCAAAGATGTACGATACCTACGGCACCGTAAGCGCGAAGGTAGTCAGCGACGGCTGGATAGATTACGACATCTGGGACATGGGCGGCGGACAGAAGAAGGTCGGCGCCTACGGCCTTATCAACCGCCACGGATATCTGCCGCAGTTTGCGGGCAACACCGAATACGGCAACTGGTATAGCTATAACACCGAGTGCTACCTTGCCACCGACACTATGGGTATGGTTGCCGCGGGAATGCCCGAGGTTGCCGCCTATATTGCCAAGACGTTCGGGCAGGTAACGGGCGACAGAGACAATCTCGGCTTTGCGGAAATGTTTGCCGCAATGGTTTCGATGGCGTATTTTGAAAGCGATATAGATACTCTCATCAAGGAAAGCTCAAAGGTGTTCCCCGAGGGCTCGTGGCAGCTTGACCTTATCGACGAGCTTTACGCCCTGCACGAAAAGTACCCCGACGATTGGCGCAAGGCCTATAAGGAGCACGAAAGCAAGTATTACGTTGTTGGCGACACCCGCAGCTCCAACACCACTATAAACTGCGGCTTTATGATACTTGATCTGCTTTACGGCGAGGGCGACTACATGAAGACCTGCCAGATCGCATCCCTTGCGGGCTACGACTGCGAAAGCACCTGCGGTATAGCCCTTACCATCCTTTCCGTTATGAACGGCGCGGGCATGGATATCCTCCCCGAGGTCGCCAATGAAAAGATATGGCAGGACGGCAACGGCGTTGTGGTCAACCTTCCCGTTCCCGGAAGCGACGAAGGCGTTTACATGCACGCAGGCAAGCTTGCGGAGCGCATGAAGATAACCGAGATCGTTGACAAGTACGTTAAAAACTTCGAGAGCGTGCTTGCGGAAAACGGCGGACACATGGACGATAAATATTACTACATTCCCGTTCAGCGTCTTGGCACTCCCGAGGGCGTGGTTATCGAGAACAGCGGCTTTGAAACGCGCGATCTCAGCGGCTTTACCGTTAACGGCAAGGCAGAGATAAGCCGCCTTGCTACTATGGGTCTGTACGCCGCCAAGCTCACGGGCGAAACGGAGATATTCACCACCGTCAGCGGTCTTAAGGCAGGAAAGACCTATCGTCTTACGCTTTTTGTAAATGAAAGCGCAGGCGCATCGGCATATATATTTGCACGGGAAGCAGGGAAGGACGGAGTTGCCGTTTCCGTATACAGGACCGAGGGAACGTCCGTTTACGAGGCGCAAAAGTCCGTAAAGAGGACGCTGGTGTTCGAGGCAACGGCAGAGACCATGGAGATCGGCGTGAGATTCAAGGGCATAAATGCCGAGACCGATTACGCTATAATCGACCAATTCCAGCTCAACCGTATCGAGGAAACTCCCGTTGGCACCGTTAGCATCAAAAATCCCACGGAAAACAACGTATACACAGGCTCCGTTAACTTCTCCGTTGAATCTGAGGTAGCAAAGGAAGCTTTCCTTAAGATATACTTTAAAAACTCTCTCACGGGCATCATAGATGCGGATATAACCCTTAACCGCCGTCCCTATCGCACCGCCGCCTTCTATAAGAGCTGCAAGGATACCGACGGACTTGAGCTTTGCGACTACGTGCTTATTCCCATAGTGCTGAAGGAAGGCTCGAACAACGTTTCTCTCGATTACGATAACATCAAGCTGACGGTATACAAGGCCGAGATCATCACCGTCAGCGAAAGATGGTAAAAAACAAAGGAGTACAAAATGAAAAAGACACATCGAATCATTGCTCTGCTTATTGCTTTGCTGTGCTTCTGCGGAAGCCTTGCGGCGTGCGGAGGCGATAACGGGGACGTTACCGACCCCGCAACTACCACCCCCGCAGTAACGGATCCCGCCGACACGACCGCCGGCATCACTGAGCCCGTTACCACTGTTGAGACCCCCGACCTGCCCGAAAATCTGGATTACGACGATTACGAGTTTTTGATCCTTTCTGCGGGCAACGTAGCCTATAAGGACTTCGGATTCACCGAGGAGGCAGGCACCGTCGTTGACGTTGCGCAGTATCAGCGCCAGATGGCGGTAGAGGATCAGCTGAAGATAGTAATTACCGAGGACGTGCAGGTAAGCTCCTCTTACGGTAACGGCGCAGGCTACAGCAAGATAAGAAACGCCGTTGCGGCAAATGAGCAGGTATATGACCTTGGTATCATCGCGGGCTACGACGTAACCGAGCTTGCGTCCGGAAACTATTTGTTCGATATCAACTCGCTCCCCAATATCAACACCGCCAAGTCCTGGTGGGACCAAAACGCAAATAATGACCTTTCCGTAAACGGACTGCTGTTCTTTACAAACGGCGAGCTTTCCGGTGCGCGTGCCGAGGCCACCTTCGTTATCTACTACAACAAGGTAATAGGCGAGACCAAGGGTCTTGAGGCTCCCTATGCATTGGTTGAAGAAGGCAAGTGGACCGTTGACGTGCTCACAAAAATGGCACGCGAGGTATCCGAGGACCTTAACGGCGACGACGTTATCGACACAAACGACCGCTTCGGCATCTACGTTTGGAAGGATTCCGTCCTTGGCATGATCGCTGCGGCAGGCAGCAAATGCGCTACCATTCAGGATGACGGCACCATAGCTCTTACCCTCTATAACGACAACACTCTGGCAATGTTCGAAAAGTACGCGGAGATCGCCTATGATAAGACCTACGCCTGCCAGTATCAGAACTTCTCCGGCTTTGACGTAAGAAAGGCTTGGGTAAACGATCAGGCATTGTTCTGGGCCACCTCCACCATCAACACCGCGCTTATGCGCTCTATGGATTCCGACTTCGGCATTCTCCCTTTCCCCAAGCTTGACGAAAAGCAGGAGCGCTATTACAGCACCATCGGCCCCTTCAACTCACAGTTCATCTGCGTTCCCCTTATTCTTGAAGACGAGGAGCGCACCGGCGCGATCATCGAAACTCTCGCATACGCAGGACAGAAGTACCTCACTCCCGCCCTTTATGAAAAGAACCTGAAGGGTATATCCGTCCGCGACGAGGACAGTGCCGCAATGCTTGATATCATCTTTGATTCCTACATCTACGATATCGGTCATTACTATCAGATCGGTCGCTATAACGAAAACGTAATGAACATCTTCCGCGCATACAATCTTAACTTTGCATCCATGTACAACCAGTTCCTCAGATCCGCGGAGCTTAAGCTTAAAACCGTAAACAAGAACTTTGAAGAGGTTCTTGAAGATTGGAAATAATAAACCAAGGGGGTGTAAAGAAACGTGAGTTTCTTTACACCCCCCTAACAACATCGCAGGGGATAGGAAAAAAGGGCTGGAACGGGCAAACATCCACCCGTGAG
>JAFSCG010000007.1 GCA_017436885.1 Clostridia bacterium
ACGTCAGGCTCTCCTGGGGGAGAGCTCCCGCACCGCGGGTGAGAGGGGGTAAAAAGGCGGTATACTCCCTTTGCTCGTGCGATATATTTGCGGACGACCGCCCCTACGAAAGAAGGACCGATGCGAATTCGCATCGGTCCTTTTAGAGTGTAGACAAAGTATCATTATGAAAAGTTGCTTTATTGGAATTCACAAAGTTACGGGAACGTGAAACCTCCCTCAGAGGCAGGTTTCACGTTCTCGTTATTTTGATATATTTACTTTACCGCCGTTGGAGCTTCCGTGCCGTAGACCTTCACCTCCGAGAGGGCTGCCCAGCCGCCGGTTTTGGCGGCTATGAGCTTACCAATTCGAATTTTGGTGATGGGCTTGTCGGTATCAAGCTTGAATATCTGCTCGCTGCCCGTCCATTCTATGGATATCTTTTGGGTGCCCGTGGTGCCGTCCTCGTAAGTTACCAGCACCTCGGCGCTGCTAAACCACGTGTCGTGTCCCACGTCGTAGCGGATAACGATGCCAAGCTCCTCGGCTATCACCGCTCTGCCGAAATCTATCTCCATCCATTGGTTATTGGAGTTTGCGGGTCCCCAGGACTGCACGGGGTATTTGCCGTGTCCTTGGTTATTTGTGAAGCCGTCGATGGCGTTTCGGACGTGGAAATAGGTCTCGCCCTTGTTATCTTCCCACTCGGAGGAAGCCGTTGCGTGGGGGAACTGATCCGTAATATCGGATTTTGTTGATGCGTTGTTGGTGTAGTCGAAGCCGTTTTCCGCCAAATTGCGCTTCTCAAGCAGCTCCTCCTCCGTCAGCAGTCTGGCGGTAACGTAATTGGTGGTGTTTGCGTAGGTACTGCTGATGGTGGACACCATGGTGGCAACGTTGGGCATAACGTAGGTAAAGGTTCCGTTGGGGCAATAAACTATGGATTCGCCCATTTTTCCGTTTATGGTTATACCAACGTATTTTTCTCCCTCGGGGAGGGTGATAGTTATCTTATTTCCCGCTCTGTATTTCTCGGGGACGTACAGATTGGCAATGCCCTCTGCCTCGATGGTATAGGTCTCCTTGCCCACAAACTCGATCTTCACCGTGCCCTTGGGCAGCTTGCCTGCCAATGCAAGACGGGTGTAGCTGTTGAGCATGGTGTAATAATCACGCTTGTTTTGCTCCTCCTCCGCCTCGCGGTACTCGTTTTTATCCCAATGGTTGTTTGCGTCGTACCTGCCGTATGCGGGAACGGCAAGGTCCAGCCAAGCGGCAATGGTACGCAGGTCGGTATCGCTGAGCTTCACTCCCGAATGACCCTCGCGCAGCATCGTCATAAGGGGAGAGACGATGGCACCGAAGGAGTTTGCCGCCTTCAGCTCCACTGAGGACATGGAGGATATCCAGCTGGTAAGTCTGTTTTCTGGATCTCCCACCCACTGCACGTTGTCCTTCGGCTTGGATGCCGTCAGCACAAGGTAGGATAGCGGGAGGTAACGGGACATTTTCTGCGCTCCAAGGCTGTCTCCCTCCAAGGAGAAGGGATGGAGATCAATATCGGAGGGATCGCCGGGTATGATAGCGGAAAGTCCGCAATCAATATAGCGTCCGCCCGTATGCTGATTAAGGCTGATGGCAAGCACGTTCTCTCCCTTGCGGAAGTAGCTCTTGTTTATCGTGCTTACGGTGCGGGTAACGAATTCGTCCACCCACTTACTGTCTGAAAATATCAGATTTCCGTTCAGGTATATCTTTACGTCATCGTCGTAGAAGACGTCAAGCTGCAGCATGGCGTTTTTAAGCTCGTCGGGGTCGTCGATGTTGAATGTCTTGCGCACGAACAGCCAATTGTTACTGCCGCTCCATTTTGTGCCCACGGATGCAACGTTGCTTCTGTCGCCAAAGCCTGCCTTGCCCGTTTTCCAGCTACCGGTGAAGCCCACGTTGTTCCAGCCTGCGGCAGGGTTGTTGGAGGCTGATATGTAGTATTGCCACGTTTCGCCCCTGCCGAACAGGGTTTTCCTTGTGGAATCGGATTCGCTTATAAGGAAGGAAAGTCCGCAATCAATATAGCGTCCGCCCGTGTGCTGGTTAATGCTGATGGCAAGCACGTTTTCTCCCTTGCGGAGGTAGTTTTTGTTTGCCGTGCTTATGGTGCGGGTAACGAACTCGTCCACCCACTTACTGTCGGAAAAGATCAGATTGCCGTTGAGATATATCTTTGCGTCATCGTCGTAGAAGATATCGAGCTGAATCAGCGCATTTCTGAATTTGTCGGGGTCGTCGATATTGAAGGTCTTGCGCACGAACAGCCAATTGTTGCCGCCGTTCCATTTTGTGCCCACGGATGCAACGTTGCTTCTGTCGCCGAAGCCCGCCTTGCCCGTTTTCCAGTTGCCCTTGAAGCCCACGTTGTTCCAGCCTGCGGCAGGGTTGTTGGAGGCTGATATGTAGTATTGCCACGTTTCGCCCCTGCCGAATATCTCCACCTTGCTTGCGGAGGCTTCGGAGCTTGAGCTTATTCCGCTCTCGTCCATATTGAACGCGTCGATCATGTAGTAGGAGAGCTCTTTGTTATTATGGCAGGATACGCAGTTTGCGTCAAGGATCGGCTGTACCTCGGTAAGATAGTCGAATCCTATCTTCGAGGTGTAGGGATCGTAATCCTGCTCGTCAGCCTCGTCGGCCTGCCACGCGTCGGGCTTCAGTGTCTCAACTCCCGCCTTAAGCGCCATCGTAACCGTTGCCGATGCAGGGGGCGCTGTGTTGTTGTCCTCGTGGCAGCCAACGCAGGAGTAAAATTCGTTTGGCATCAAAGTGGACCATGAGCGCATGGTCTGCACCACGTTGCCGTCCTTGTCAAGGAGCTGGAAGTAAAGGGGCGTTTCGCTTGGTACGGTGAACATGGCAGAGCCGTCCTCGTACACGGTTGCCACGCCAAGAACGGTCTTAACGTCCCAGGAGCCGTTGCCCGTGGAAATGGGGGTGTACTGACCGCTGGTGCCCGAGCCGCTTCCCGCGGTGTTGCCGATGGTGTATGCGCGGAAGTCAAGGGCAACGACGCGTATCTGCTTAACGGTGCCCCGTTCAACGCCCTTCACGGCATCTCCAACGTACACGTCGCCGATGTAGTAGGTGCCCGTGCTCTTGGAATAGTCCACCATGCTGGGGCGCACGAACATCTCGCGGGTCTTGACGGGGATGATCTGCGCGGCGGGATATGCCGCGCTTCCTGCGGAAAGCTCGAGCTTTTCGCCCGTTCTGATATCCATCAGCCAGATGCCGAAGGCCTTATCGCCCGAATAGCCGTCCGCATCGCGGGAGACCAGCAGCTGATGGGCGTTCAGCGCGTATGGATACTGGTACATGGCGCCCGATTGTCCGTATTTATCCGTGTTGTCGGTCTTTTCTCCATCGTTCAGGGGGAATGAAACGGAGTCCTTACCGTCGCGTCCCTTGGAAACGTTCACAAAGCAAAGCTTGCCGGGCTGATGGGTGTGGTGTCCCGTTGCGATGGAAACGTAGAGGGATGCTTCCCCCGGTACCTGCCTTGTGTGGACGAGGGTGGTGGGGAAGTTGGAGCTGTTACCGTATAGCTCCGTTTGGTTGGTTCCGTCGGGATTCATCTGGAACAGACCCTGCACCCACATCTGGGTCCTGTCGTTATAGTCCCATCGGGTGTAGATAACGCGTCCGTCCTCGGTAAGGGTGGGATACGTGGTATGCACCTGATCGTATCCGAGGCGGATAATGTTCTCGCCCTCCGCCGTCATTTTATAAAAATTGGATACGGGAGTTTTCCAGCAGTCCACAGTCTGTATGGCGCGCGTGGAGGAGAACAGTATCTCCCCGTTTGGCAGATACATGGGCTCCGTGTCCGCAACGCCCGAGCCGAAGGTCAGCTGCCTGTAATCGTATTCGCCGGAGGTAAGCTCCATTTCGTAAACGTGGAAATCGTCGTTGTTTCTCTGTTTCCACGAGAATATACACTTTGTTCCGTCGGCGGAAACGTCAACGTCGCGTATGCATCCGCTGCGGGACTCCAAAATGACCTTTTCGGTCTTCTTTATCCTGTCGCCCTCTGCCTCCAGCCTCATAAGCACAAGGCGCGAGCCTGTGCGGAATACGCTCTCGGTGCCTGCGGGCGAATCGCCCGTAGACTCCTCAAAAAGCCCCTCGGTGTAGGCGTAATGGGAGCCGCCAAGCTCCTTGTGCTGTGCTATAACGAAGGTGGTCGCCGTTTCCATCAGATCGTAGAGCAGGTCGGAGCCCTGCAGGTACGTTACCTCGGCGGAGTCGTCCTTTTCCGCCGCGATGGCGGGCAGCACGGAGGAAAGTCCGATAAACTGGTCAAGCAGCATGGATAACGCCAATATGAATAACAAAAGATGCTTTCTCACAGTATTCTTCCTCCTTACTTAACGGTAAACGGCGAAGCGATAGGCTCGCCTGTTTTTTTATCTGTAAAGGAAATAGTGTACGAGCCGCCCTCGGGGAGTATTATCTCGTCGTTTTGCTGTATCGTGGCGGTGCAATTATATCCGATATTTTTAATATTCGCGCCTCCCTCGTATACAAGTGTGCCGCTTGCGTCGTATACCTTCAGGTGAAGGATGGCGTCGGCGGCATCCGCGCTCTGCTTGCGGATAATTATTTTATCCAGCCTTGCGCCCGCCTTGTATACGTTGTAGCTCGATGTGCCGTCCGCCTCGGTTATATACGCCTGCTCAACGCCGTAGTCCTCGTTTACCGCGCAAATGGAACGAACGAAATCCGACAGCTGCTTTACCTCGGTGTCGTTCAGCTCCTTTGCAAAATGCCGTACCACCTCCTCGATGGTGCCAAGGGAGCCGTCGTGCATATAGGGTCCCGTTCTCCACACCTCCACAAGGCTTGGGGTATCGTAAGCACCGCTGTCGCCGTTAAAGTGCTTGGTGCCTACGTCGTGCATCTTCATATCCGTGTAAAGGGGAGCAGGATGGCAGGAGGCGCAATTCTTTTCAAAGAGTGCCTTTCCCGCCTCTGCCGACTCGGTCAGCGTGCCGTCCCGATTAAGGGCGGGAGAGGGAAGCGGAGCCAGACTTTTCAGATACTCGTCTATCATTTGCAGGCTCTCGGCGGGCATGGTGTTGAATTGGATGAACTTCATGCCTGCCGCAACTGCGGCCTCTGCGCTTGGGCGGATGCCCGTTATCATCACGGGGGGCGTTCTGTGGGAATACAGCATGGATTTTGCGCTCTTGCCGCCTCCTCCGAGACCGTCGTTCAGATTATCCCAGTTAAAGCCGTCCACAACGCCGTCGGGATGGCAGGAGTTGCAGGATTCCCATTTCTGGTAGCAGTTGTTTGCATCGCTCCAGAGTATATGCCCCTGTCTGACGGCGTTTGCCTCGGGCTGCTCGGCAAAGCTCAGCCTTTTTACCGTCAGGTCGGAAAGCTGTACGGTGTCTACGGCTCCGTCAAAGTACAGTCCGCAGTAAAGCACGCCGTCTCTTTCTGCCATTGCTCTCACACCAACGCCGACGGTAACGCGCTCCCTGCATCCGTCAAGGAAGGGCAGAAAGTTTGCAATGTCTTCAAGGCTGTTTACCACGGCGGTGGAGCGTCCTTCTTTTACTGCGTTTATCTTGCGCTCCATGGCGGTAATATTCACCACCATTACCTCGTTCAGACCCGAAAGAGCAACACAGAGGTGCTTTCCGTCAGCGGAGACCAAAATGCCCCAAGGGTTTGCCGCGCCCTCGTCTACCTCGTCAAGGAGGACGGCGCAGGTTACCTTTTTGGTGGCGGTGCTTATAATGCTGAAGCCGTTGGTGTTTATCCAACCGCGGTCAAGCTGTGTGGTGGGGTAGGCGTAGCGTCCGATGATATGGGAAACGTACACGGTCTCCCCGTCGGGTGAGGCGCAAATGTCCTTTACGCCGGAGGCACCGTTTACAAGGGAAAGGGTCTTCGTTACCTTGTCGCTTGCGGGGGAAATTATCACAACGTTTGCGCTCATAACGGGCGCGCCCATGGTTTCTTCGGGCAGGTGGCAGGCAACGTAGATATCATTTGCCGCGTATACGGCGGCAATGGGCTCTCTGCCATCCACCGCAAGCTCGGTCGTCAGCTTCATATCGGAAAGAGATATTACGGAAACCGTACCGCTGAAGCGGTTGACAACGTAGCCCTTGCCCTCGGCTATTGCCATGTCGCAGGGTGTATGACCCACGGGCAGGGAGGCTTTTATCTCAAGCTCGGCGGTAAGCTGTACAACGGTGCCGTCAATATCGCCCTCAAGGGAATAGATGTGCGTGCCGTCGGTCAGTACGTTGTGTATCTGTCTGTCGGATAAGTAGGAGTTCAGCACCTCGCCCTGTGAGGAGAGGCGGTATACCTTTTTGCCCGTTTCGTCCGCAACGTACAGGCTGTCGCCAAGGAAGGTAACGCCGCTGACCGAGGTATAGGCAGACATATCCGCGCTGATACCCTCGGAGACCGTCATTGCCGAGGTGTCGTATCGC
Organism: Clostridia bacterium; assembly: GCA_017436885.1. GTDB lineage: Bacteria > Bacillota > Clostridia > Oscillospirales > CAG-272 > RUG12395. The sequence continues at coordinate 6,492 of JAFSCG010000007.1, forward strand.
GTGGGACCGTTTTTATTCGTGCAGGCGGTTATCGCAAAGGAGGACAACGCCAGAAAAACGCAAAGGATCACGACAGTTTTTTTATTAAACACAGAAAAACCTCCGTTTTATAATTGTCTGCTTCTTTGGGGTCAGTTGTACGTGTGGAGGGAGTCGCCTCCGAACATCCCCACGAAAAAGAGGGTTATTATTTCAAATATAAAAGCGAGAATAACGAAGTACTTTGCGTATTTCGCAAGGCTTTCGTGTCGGCGAAAATGAAGATATACGGCAAGTGCCATTACGGTAACGAGGGACCAGACCTCTTTGTTATCCCATGACCAGTAGTTGCCCCAGCAGGCATTTGCCCACAGAGCACCGAGAAGCATTCCCAGCACCATAAAGGGAAAGCCCGTGAGCACAAGCTCGTATATGCCGCGCTCCATTCGGCGTCGAACCTCGCCCTCCCTGCAAAAAATGCTCAGGCAGGTCATCAGCGCCGCAACGCCCACAAGGGAATAGGAGATCATGTAGGAGAAAACGTGCGGAATGAAGTACGCCGACTGCAAAGCAGGGGGAAAGGTCCAGGTGGCGGCTGTGCGCCCCATGAAAAACACTCCCGTCATAATAACGCCCTGAAAGCACATAAAATACGCCTTCATAAATTCGCCGTCGTGGACGTAGCGCATATATACGTACACCAAGGAGAAGGTTACGCCCAAAAACGTAAGCACCTGATACATACTGACGAAGGGAACGTAGCCGTTGACAAGCCAGTTGTTGCCCACAAGCACGGCGTTAACGACCGTCCCGCCGATCCACAGCCCAAGGGATAGCCGTTTTATGGCACGCCTTTTGGAAAAACAGCAGGCAAACGCGCCAAAATACAGCAAAGCGGCAAAAAGGGCAAGCCCTGCGCGGAAGGTGGCGGAAAGAGCAAAGCTCGACAGAGCCGTCATATGGCTTCACCCCCTTTATTTGCGGAGGAAAGCTTTTCCTTTTTGTTCGCTTTCGCCGCGCTCTTACTGCGCGGACGGATGAAGCACATAAGGAAGGTTCCTGTAACGGTCAGAATTATGCCTGCATTGGAGAGGGGCTCGGCAGGGTCGCTTTTCAGCATAAGCCGTACCTCCTGAAAGCCGTAGGCAGAGTTTGCCCCAACGTCCATAAGGTATATCTTCCAGCCGTTTCGGTAAATGGGATGGTTGACCGTCAGCGCCTTTTGATCCGTACTGCCGTCGGTGTTCAAAAATTCCACGGTCGCCTCATAGTGCTTCGGCGCACCGTCCTCGTACAGCTCGGTTTCGAAGCTTATAATGCGAAAGTTGAATCCGAGGTCGGTGATATCCTCGCTTCCGTCGCTTTTTTTCACACGGTTGTAGTAGCCTTTAAGGGTCGATATGGCGCGGTCGCTTGCCCCGTTCTGCATCATCTGGTATTCCATAACGGGGGTAATGCTCTCAACGTTAGGCGGCGAGGTGTGGGTCATCACGCCCGACTGCGAGTATATAAAAGAGCCCAAAAGGAAAAGGATAATACCGAAGTGCAGTGCGTAAAAGCCGATGGAATAAAAATTTTTCTTGGGATTGAATGCCACCACTGCGATGCTGAGCGCAATGCCAAGCGCCGCAAGCACCGCCGCAATGGGAGCTCCCTCCCAAACGCCTCCAACACCTGCCGAGGCAAGTATCGTCATCAGCAGCAGCGCCGCCGCATCCGCGGCAAGCAGCATGTAAAGCACAAGCGCAAGCCCACGGTGGATGGCTGCGCGTGCGCCGTTTGCGGTTTTTCTTGTCGTTTTTTTCATTTCATTCCTCGCAAGCGTTAACGGCATTAATAAAGAGGAAGGTATTTTCTGATTTTATTGTACTATATTCTTTGAAAAATGTCTATATATTTTGGAATATTCGAGGGGGACGGTTATTCACTACCGACCGAGTTCGATTCTTCCATTGATTGCACCAAGAAAAGGAAAGAAGCACCTTACGGCACTTCTTTCCTTTTCTTGGTGGAGCCGATGCGTACTCTTTCGGTTTCAAGTAAAAGAGCATATGGTAATAGTCGCCATCCCGACTTTCACACACGGGATAGCGACTATCGTCATAGATTGATTTTAGGCTTTGTTTTCGGGTTTGAAGCAAAGGGATTCTGCTCGCTCCAACAATGCAGTTTTCCCAAGCTGTCTGCCACCGTAATAAAGGAAACAAGCGGAACGCTTGCGTCCGCTTGTTTCCTTATGGGGAATTATTTGTTTGATTGGTGCGATAGTTTTGTGTTAATTAAAAATGCCGTCAGTTATAAAAATGTGGTCAAGTTCATCATTTGTCATAGCTTTTGATACCTTTTCACGAACGGTTATATCTGTAAGCTCCAATCGTTTGAATCTGCAATTGCCTACAGCGTCATTACTCTTATGAATGAGTTGAATTCTACCAATGCGATCCTCACGTTTTGCATATTCTGCAAGAGCCTTTGCTTTGGGAAGATTATCCTTGTATTGATCTCCGTGAGGCTCCAAGATATCTACAACGTAACCTAATGTAGCGTCGCTTCTAACAATGAGATAATCCGGGTAGAATGACTTGGTTTCGCCATTAAGTTCATGTGGGAGGCAAAGCGCCCATGCTGCTCTGGGGGGATTGCGTAACCAGCACACAAAGTCTGTTCTTCTGGACTCTTCCTCTATTAATTCCGTTTCCCATCCATTTAGCTTAATCTTTGCAAGACCCGTTTCCGGCGATGCAAGAAGGTGATTGTCATATTCAACTCCTTCGGCATCCTCTCTAACATAGATGTTTTCGGGAATGGCAAAAATCTGATCGCTAACTTCGTCGCTATCTGCCATAATTTCGCGATACTTGCGCTTGCAGGCATCTGATTTGCTGACAACCGCAACGCGATATTCATTAGACAGTTCACGCAGTTTTTTCTTCGCGTATTCTCCAAGAACAGCCCTGCAATCATCATCTGCCGCAAACAAAACACAATCTATTTTGTATTTGTTGGGATCGTTCTCATCATAATACCTTCTGCCATAAATGCCGGGGAATCCGTATCTGCCAAGCTTGGCATTTGCATTGCGCACCTGTCTGTCGAGATCTGTTTCCGACATTAGTGTATAGTCACTCGAATAGTCTCTTTCTAGCCTTTCGCCAAACGGATCAAACACTTGAACTGATAGTTTGAATTCTAATACTTGCTTAGCCAATTCGTCGTATCTGCCTGTTCGATGTAGCTCCTCGATATATTCGCGAATTAGGTTGATTATATCATCAATAACTTCATCACGTGCATCTTGATAAATGGCATTATGTGTTAAAAGATCAGCTAGATCAAGCAAGGATTTCAAATAATCATTGATGCGATCGTTACGGATGAAGTGTGTCAAATAGCCTTGCGCGTTGATGAAATCAATGATTTCTACGCGGTCTATATCTATTCTAAGAGGCAGTTGGACACTTTTGGGAATTTGATCGATAGGAATAACAGGCTCAATAGGTGTCGAGAAAAGTGACGGTTCTATTATCGGAGGGGCATTTTCTGAAGCATCATCTAATTCTGTGGGAGCGCTATTATATGGTGTATACGCTGTGCTACTAGAGCCGCAATCTGTTGGTACAGTTGAGGTACTAGCGTTCTTTGGTTCCGGATTAACGGCTATCGTTGTCAATTCATCAATTGGCAATCGCTCCGTAATCAAGTCATTTTGTCGAGGTCTTCGGGAGGTGTGCACAGTCCACGTGATGTAGGTGGGCTCCTCCAAGGATTCACCATTGATTTCAGTAGGAATATCGCCACCTTCATTTGACTGAAGTTCTTCCACGACTTTTTTTACGGTGTCTTTGTTAAAATGAGGCAGATACAACTTAACATCATTAAGGAACTCGTCACGCATTACGCGCATCTGAAGCGGTGTACGCACCATTCTACCAAGGAGCTGTGCGATATAGGTGGGATCGTTTCTTACCGCAAAAGACATCATAGTTTCTGCTCTGGGGCAGTCCCAGCCTGTTGAAAGTGCTTCCTTGAAGAATACGACTTTGATTTTATGGTCATCTGCAATCTCGGATGCCTTTACATGCGGAATATTAAGACCTCTAATGTTAAGCATGGTGCCTTCACCGAAGCAGTGTACTACTTCGCCCGCTTTGAAAGGTGCTCCGACCTTTTCCTCAATCTTAGTGAGTACATCTTCCAGATTGGTATCCGAAATTGCGCCGCCGCTTCCTTGACAGACCTGTACAACGAGAACGGGATCCACGTTTGCGTAGTGCTGCTCGTAAGTATATTGATACCACCTGCGGCATTTCTTCTGCCATTCGTCTACGGCTGCTTCCAAAAGAACGATGTCATTATTCTTGGTGGGATCCTCGGGGTAGGTGATTACGATGCGGTCTTTCAAAAGTCCCGATCCACGCACCTCATCTGCGGTGATCACATACTTCTGCAATCCTACGTTAGTGGTATTACCAACAAGCGTGTTGAATCTTTCTGCGGTTGCGCTAATACCAAGAATTACAGGCATAGAACGCATGGTGTGCTTGATGCCGTTCTCGGTGTAGGTATATCCTTTGATAAAACGCTGCATGATGGTGGTATCGGTGCCTGCTTCGCGTTTGCTCTTAGCACCACGATGCGCTTCATCAATGATAAAATACAAATGATCCGCCTTGTTCTGGATCGTATTATCGAGTGTCTCCCAGATCGTATACTGACGATCATCCGAATGCTGCGTCAATTTACCGCTGCGGCTGATCTTCTGGGTGTTGAGAAAGTATACGTGTCCGTCCTCCAGCATCTCCATATCGAAGGATTCCTCCGAAATGGTAACGCATTGACCAAAACGCAGTTTGCTGGTCTTAAGCTCGATTTTCTGTCTTGACTGCGCATTAAGCTCCGGCGAATCCGAAAGCCATACGAATATTGCTTCGGGCTGCTCGTTAAATGTCGTTCCATCCGCCAGCGTTGATCCAAAGAAAATATCTTCGATGAGTGCTGCGGCAATGATGGTTTTTCCCGCGCCTGTGGGTGCTTGCAGGGAAACGACCTGCGTCTTGCCTCTGCGCCTGTAGTTGTCAAGCGCATCTGCGATATCGAGGCGCAGTTCTTTGACAGCTTTGTCTTGGAAAGATATTAAATTTACTTTCATCTGCTGTTCCTCCCTGCGTTTATTCTAAAGTTATCGAGATAATCTCTGTACAATTGATATGTTTGCTTTCCTTCCAGTGCCTGCGTCATGGCAACGAAGCTGGATTCGTAATCGGTAACGAGGTATACGACCTCAATTTCCGGATGCTGTGCGAGCTGTGCTGAAAACTCACAGAATTGATTTTCATCGGTAAGCACTGCCATTTTGTTTTCTGGAAGAATAAGCATGTCCGGTACTGCAGCATCGATGGTGGGACATTTGCCGATCGCTCCCGCCTTCATCCACAGTGTGGAAAGCAGTTCTTTGAACTGCATGCCGAGTGACACCTTTGTTTTGTCAAGGAAGCCGAGCTTGAAGAATGCTGCGTTTGCTTTGAAACCGTCAGCCATGGGCATTTCTCGCTCGCACATGGAATAATAATTTCCTTTTATCGGATTACCGTTAACATCATGGCCCTCGATAGTGCAAACAGTTCGCGGCCAAGTGATATGTCGGGCAATTCCTAGTTCCAGCCATTCAGGGTCATTTTCTTTTAATCCGCGGGCTCTTAAACTAGTTGCCTCTTCGTAAGAAACCTCGTTATTAGTAACGACAATACACCTGCGATTGCTGCCATCTTCTGAATTCAACAAATTCACCGCATGTAAAGTGGTTCCGGAGCCTGCGAAGAAATCAACAATAAGCGCATCAGGCTTTTTGGCAACAAAGAAATTGATAACATCGTGAACCGCGTACAATGATTTAGGGTATGGAAATTGCCGACCGGGCAGGATTTTCGTCAGCAAATCGGTTCCGTGTCTGGTAGCATCATGTGTGGTGATTCGCCATTGTGTACCCGGCATAATGTCTCTAACCTCGTTTTTAGAAATTATGGCTCCGTTTTCATCATAACCATCAATTTCGTAAACGCCTTGTTCAACCTTTTTGATTTCTCCGCTGGTCAGGAATGTGATCGGCACACCGTTCTTTGTCGGTTTACCAAATTTGATATACCCCTTTTTCTTGTAATCCAAGAATTTCTCTGGCCCAATATTCCAATAGTGCTCTCTTCCTTGCGTGTCAATGGGGAATACCGGAAAAGTTCCTTCAGGCACAATGATTTCATGCCGATCCATATCAGCAGGAAGTGCATCGCCAATACTATGATATTTTCCGTCTTGGGTAAAGAAGACGGGGTAAAAGTTTCCGGGGCTCTTCTCTCTCAAACCGGCATTTCCACTACGAATAAGATATTTCCATGTTAGATGTGTTGCTCTCATGTCGTCGGGATTAATTCGCCACTCATCCGAAAGAGGCAACCTCTGTACTGCAGCATCACCAAATTCGAGGATGAAAATGTACTCGTCCAAACGAGTGAATTGCCGTTTTCTCGCGGATCCTTTAAAGCTAATCACGCTACTTACCATCTGCATATTTGCATCAGGGAACATGTCTTCTAACAGGCAGCCTAAATGTAAGTATTCTTTTTCATCAATAGTGACTATCATAACAGAATCTTTGGGATTAAGTAGTCTTCTTGCTATTTCTAAGCGTTTCTGCATCATAGATAACCACATGCTATGCCGATAGGAATCGCTAGGGTCAACATAATCGTTATTATATTTCCAGTCTTTAGCTCGTGTATTGTACGGCGGATCGATGTAGATGCAATCCACCTTGCCTGCGTACAGGTATTCCAGAAGCTGCAGCGCATGGTAGTTATCCGCTTCAATCAGTGTGTGCCACAAGTCGCTGTCCGGTGCATTGCACACCTCTCCCAATGGCTGCAGGCAGGGATAGATGGGATCACCCAGCTCTGCTGTGGTAACAAGATCAGCAACATCAAACTCAACCGCCTCGGTGCCGTTCTTCGGCAGGCATGTTGCTTTGCCATCTGCCACTTTCAGAACAGTATAAGTCTCGTTAGCTTTGCCGTTGCGCACAGACACCTTGAGTCCTTTTCTGACGGGAATATCGTACAGGGGCGTGCATTCAGGTAGATGCTCCTCGAATACCAGACCGAATTTCTTCTGCTTGGTCAGTCGATCTGCTGCCGCTTGAATCTGCGCGCGCAATTCCGGATTTTCTATTTTTTGTATAAGCTCATGTAACTCAGCCATATTATTCTCCTATTTCCTTCGACACGAGGAGTGCTGCTAACATTGTGCGAATCGTACTAAGTTGATTTTGATGCCCAACAATCATATCAAGAATATCAGCGGGTATTTCATTTCTGCCCGCTGCTGCAAGATCGTAGAATCTAAGCCGTCTACTGTCGTCTTCGCCCGTTTTTTCATCCAGCACCGCGAGCATGCGGTTTTGCAAATCAATAGGTGGAGGGGTCAATGTAAGAAGGTCGTAAAAATACGGCTTCTTTATGCCAATGGCATTATAGAATTCTTCTTGTGTCATTTCAGCCGCCTTAATCTGCTCAACCAAGTAGCTACCAAACTCGGTTTTTTGCCGTTTTCGAATATTCAACGATCTCCACCTCCTTATTAGTATGTTTGTATACATACTAACATACTTATTACTAAATGTCAATACACTGCAAAGCGTTTCAATACTTTTTACCGCTTCGAACTCCTGTCGGTGAATGATGGGTAATAAGATACGAAAACGTAGTTTTTGCGCCGAAAATACGCTTGTTTTACGTGGGAAAGCCCTTGTGGGCGGGGCAAAACACGCAAAAACGTGTTTTTGCGCAAATACACAAAGAAAAACGCACAGCTGATGGCGGTACTTGCCAAAGGCTGTGCGTGGTTTTTGTTATTGATTTTCTTTTGCGGTATTGAGGGTCGAGATCAAAATTCTTTTTATCTCAAGGCAATCCGAGAGCAGGGAATTGCCCTCCTTTTCGGATATGTATTCGGAGAGCACAAGCAAATGAAGCCAATATTCGGTTTCTGCCGTTTCCTTGAGTGAGATGTGAAGCTTGGATACGAAATCCGCTTTACTTATGCCGTATATTGCCTCATTTGCGTTGGCGCCGATAGACGTTGCGGAACGGATTATTTGCTTTGATATTACCGTTTCGTGTTTTTCCTTCAACAGATATTTGTGAAGCTTCACTATCCTTGCGGCGAAATGAAGAGACTTTGTTAACAGGATGCTATCTTGTGCC
>JAFSCG010000129.1 GCA_017436885.1 Clostridia bacterium
CAGACCGAGCTTGCGAACGCAATCGGCGTATCTCTGCCGACGGTAAGCCGTTGGGAGAATGAGGGGCGCAAGCCGCAAATGATGACGCTCGGCAAATTCTATGAGTTTTGCCGTGAAAGAGGAATAGACTTCGAGGAGGTGGATTCGATATGAAACGAAGAAATATAGTGCGCTTATTTGCGGCCCTTTTGATCATGAGCCTTATGCTTTCGGTATTGCCCTTGGCGGTGTCCGCGCAGGAAAACGAGCTGATCACAACGCGCTCAGAATTTGAAAAAGCATTGAATAGCGCAAAGGACGGCGATACCATTCTCGTCGGTGATATTGATTTTAACCTTAACTCTACCGGCGCTGTTAATACGGTTGAAAGAATTACCATTGATAAGAACATTACGATAAAAAGCGGAAAGACGGATGGTAACGCCGTGTTTACGGGCGCAAGCTTCATACTGAACGGTACGAAGATCGGCGGCAAAAGCTCGTCGTTTGTATTTGAGGGTATCGTCTTTGACGAAGGGCTTGACACAAGCACGCTGACGGATGAGGACTGGCAGCTTTCCTATGATAGCCAAGGCGAGGAATTATCTCCGTATCCGTTAAAAAATCAGTATGCTATACAATGCAAAGGCAATGCAAGCGCAAGCTTCAAAAATTGTGAATTCAAAAATTATATGCATACGTACGGCCCCGCGATCCGCGCATTTTATGGAGATTACACGCTGACTCCCTCGCTTGAAGCGGAGCATGGCGACAACGTGCCGTATAAATTAGAGCTTAATTTGGAGGGGTGCAGCTTTTCCTCCAACGCATCGTTGTATGGCGGCGGTGCGGTCTACGTAGAGGCAGCCGACAAGAACGTTACGCTGAATGTTAAGGATTGCATCTTTAAGGAAAACAAATCGGGCTTTGTTCAGAATGCGGTCGGCGGCGGTGCGGTATTCGTAAAGAATACCGTTGCAACCTTTGAGGGGTGCGTTTTCGAGAAGAACGACGCGAATTATTATTACGGCGGCGAGAGATTTTGGGCGGATAAGCTGTGCGGCGGTGCAATCGGATGTGACGACGGCTCCTCCCTTACCGTTCGCAATTGCAAGATCATCGGAAACAAGGCATCGTTTGGCGGTGGAATCGGAGTTCTTATATCAAGCGCGAATATTGAGGACTGCTATATAAGCGAAAACAAAGCAATTCCCGAAACCGAGAGTGCATCCGGCAATCTCGGATTATGCAGTGAGCGGGGACTCGGCGGTGCGATATATCTCAACGGCGCAACGAACGTAACAGTAAGCAATACCGAAATCCGTAAAAATTACGCCGAGAACGCAATGGGCGCGATATACACGGATTATGCTCCTTCTTTGGATTACAGCACTCGCTCGGTAGAGCTTCTGTTCTGCACGATAGAGGGCAACACCTGTAAAATGAATATGTCCGACTATATGGGGTACGGCGAGGACAGATGGCTTTGGTATTCGTGGTACACCGATTTCTTTGATATAAGCTATCTCGAATATTATGGAAATCTGGTGGTTGATGGTATATATGAAACTCACCTGCCTAAAACCGAACAGTCCACCGAGGAAAACGGATACAACTATTTCGGCAGTACTGCCCCGTCAGAGTGGTACAACGATGAAGGACATCTCGTACACGCCCCCACGGTTTCCACTGACTTTATTAAGGAAAAGCTCGGTGACAAAAATTACTACGGTACGTTTACCGTAGGCGCAAACAATCACGACGTAACCTTCCGATTCTTTGCAGACGGCGAGTGCAATCATACGTTAACAGTCCCTTCGGGCGTGATACCTACATTACCCGATCTGTTAAAAACGGGATACACGCTGACCTCTTGGACACTTGGTGAAGAAATGAACTATGATCAGGGCAGTCCTTTAGTGGTTGGCAACGAAACCGAAAATGTGGACATTTATGCAGTATATACCCCCAATACCTACAAGGTAACCTTCGACTTTGGTTATAATCAGACCGAAGTCACGCAGACCTTTGGCGAAGCACTTTCTCTCCCCGAAGTCATTGAACGCACGGGATATACCTTTGTCGGCTGGTTTACCATGCCGGACGGTGGAGGTGAGCCCATTGCGGACGGTGAACCCCTTTTGCGTGCAGAAAATGTGACCTACTATGCGTATTACCGAAATAAAGTGTCCGCACTTCCCATTGTGCTGATCGCCTCCGCCGTTGTCCTCATCATAGCTGGTGCGGCATGGTTTGTGATCTCACACAGAAGAAATGCTGCGGCTGCATCAGCCTTCGAAGCCGTGGTACAGCCCACCGAAGAACCCCAGGCATCTCCCATCATCGTCAAGACGCGATATACGGACGAGGAGATCGACCGTATCATACAGGATACAACGGAGACACACATCTTTACCGACCGTGAGCTTGACGTATTCCGTGAGCTGCTCAAGGGTAAAAAACAAAGCGAGATCGCCTACTATCTCGGCATTACCGTCAACACCGTGAAGGAATATACGAGAAAGGTTTACGGCAAGCTCGGCGTTTCAAACAAAGGAGAAATGTTCGATCTGATCTCCGCCAAGATGAACAAAAACGAATAACCGCCGCTTGATGAAAAGCAGTCGAGAAATCGACTGCTTTTTGTCATATTATGGAATTATCGGCCGTACCCACCCTCCATCCCCCCCTTTTTTGTAAAAAAATTGAGGATCCCCCCCATTTTCCCTACCACAGGGAGGGTCACAAGACGAAAAATTTCCTGTATACTATAGCTGTACGAAAAACCAATGACGGCTTCAGGAAAGGAGGCGGGAGAATGTTAGAACCTGTAACCAAAAAATTTGAGGATGGCTCAACGCTTGAAACCTTCAGATTTACCTTCTTTTGCGACATCTGCGGCAAAGCGGTCAAGGAGATCACATATCCCTATAAACCGCCCTTCAAAGCCAAATTCTTCATCTCGAAGTCTGAACGCAGGGCGAGAGAGCTGCTCTGGCTGCACGATCATGACAGTGCGTATGAGCGTGCCAACAAGGAGGTTCTGCTCCAATTCAATCGCTGTCCCGCCTGCGGAAAGCGTGTATGTGAAGATTGCTACCACGAATTAGAGGGACTCTGCCGCGAATGTTCAGGGAAAGTAAGAGGAGAAAAAGATGTAGGCTGACAGTATGAGCAGGATTGCCCCCACACCAAAACAAACAGAAACAGGAGGATTTACACATGGCATTCTTTGATAAG
>JAFSCG010000130.1 GCA_017436885.1 Clostridia bacterium
GGAAGGCTTTTTTATTTCTGCGTTTGCCGCAAAATGCGTAATCGTTCATTTTTTATGCCTATTCGTTGCTTGAACCGTATTTACATTCAGGTCGAAAAATGGTATCATTTATCAAGAGGAAGCTTAAAAATGCGCACAAAACAAGGAGCACGGCAAAATGAGAATTGCGATCTGCGATGATTCGCCAAAGGATGCAAGCACCTTACGGGAGATTTGCATCGGCGCAGGGGAAGCAAACGCCAATACCTGCGACGTTTTTTCAAGCGGCAACGAGCTGTGCGAGGCGTACAATACGGCACGGCTCTACGATCTTGTCCTTCTTGACGTGGATATGCCGGGGCTCAACGGTATACAAACGGGCAAGCTGATACGCGATATCGACCCAAACGTTGTTATCGTATTTATTACCTCGTACCCGCAATACGCACTTGAAGCCTTTGAGTGCGAGGCATTCAACTACCTGTTGAAGCCCTGCACCAAGGAAAAGCTTTACGATCTGCTGACAAGAGTGCAGGCAAAGCTGCGCACGCACACCCTTTACCACCTGATAAAGACCAAGGGCAAGACGATACGCATTCCCATTTCGGATATCTATTACGTTGAATGTCTGAACAAGCACGTATACTACCACACGGCAAGCGGTATTTACGACACGGTGGGCAGGATCGGCGATGCATACAACGCCCTTCGGGATCTGGACTTTGTGCAGATACATCAGGGCTATATCGTTAACATGGACAAGATTGCGGATTTCGACAAGCAAAGCGTTACTCTTGATAACGGTGCAAGAGTGGAAATGAGCGTACGCAGGAGAAAAGAAGCCCTGAAGACCTATGCTGAGTTTTTGGAGAGGTATATATGAGCTGGAATCTATACGTGACCGTCGTTTACGTTACCGTATCGGGCCTGACCTTGCATCTTTTTTTATACTTTCTTGATACCTTTTTTAAAAGGAGAGCCCACCCCGCAATTACTGCCTTGGTACTTGCAATTACTTGCGCCGGATCCGGCTACGTTCTTGTCTCTCATTCCGAAAACGGAATTATAAACCTTACCATAAACACATTTATGGCAGTAGCCGTATCATTCCTTTATTCCATGAAATGGTACGACCGCGTAACCATCTCGCTTGCGCTGTCTGCCATGCTGTCTATATGCGAATACACCACCATATCCCTTGAAACGGTGATATTTGATACGGACAGACACTTTTTAGAAAACTCCGGTAACACCATTGTCACCCTGTTTTTCAGCAGATTTCTGTTTTTGGTTCTGCTGGCAGTCATACGCCTTGCCAAGCGGAAATTCATTAAATCCAATTTTCACAGAAGTCTGATGGCAATGATCGTTATCCCCGCATCCAGCATTGCCGTTATTCTGCTGAACTACAAGTACGTTGCATATACGGACGAGCTTTCCCTTGCCCTTTCGATGCTTTCCCTCGTTTGCTACGCAACGCTTATCGTATACAATATTCTGATATTCGACTGGATAAAATTCGTATCCAACGGTTTGGAAAAAGACGCAAAGCTTGCCGCAGCAAGTGAGCTTATAGCCATGCAATCCCAACAATACGAGGATATGATCGCTCACAACGACTACATAAGCAGATTGAGGCACGATCAGAAAAACTTCATTTTGGGCATTCTGTCCGAGCTGGAGCAGGAAAACTACGATGCCATAAAGGCGTCGCTGAAAAAGGAGATAGCACAGCTGAACGAATCAGCACTTGTGAATTATTCTCAAGGCATTATCGGGGCGGTCGTAGAGCACAAAAAAGCCGCAGCAACGGAAAGGGGCATAAAGATCGAGTCCTCCTTGTCTGCCGTCAAGAACATACAGATATCTCCCATTGATCTTTCCGTGATCCTCGGCAACGCCATTGACAACGCCATCGAAGCCACCGAAAAGGTGGAAGACCCCGAAAAGAAGGTGGTACTGCTCAACGTCAGCGCTCCGAAGGGGACCATAGTTATAACCATCAAAAACCCCGTCAGCGATACCGTGGACGTGAGAAGTCTTACCTCCACAAAGGACGACGGCGGATCCCACGGATTTGGAATAATCAGTATGAAAAAGCTGGCGGAAAAGTATTGCGGAGAAGTATTCTTTTCCTGCGAAAACAACGAGTTCAAGACCAATATAGTGCTGCGCAATCACCTGCCGGAAGACGCTCGCGAGCTTACAACGGGATGATAAGATGAAAAAACGAGATAAAACGTTGCCAACCGTCAAAAGCCGTTCTTACGTTTGCTTTGTTCTCATATTTTTGGCATTTACAGCTTGGATAATCTATAAGTACTACCTCATCTTCGGATGGGAGCTTACGTGGGTTGAGAGCGGATACCACCCTTTCTTTCGTTTGACGGAGGATGTTGCCCCCAGGATGATCATCGCACTCTCTTTATTGGGCGGTATGGTTTTGGGGGACAAAAAAACAAAGCTCAAGGCACTCGGGTTGTGCTACCTGTTCACTTTGGTTTCCACCTCCCTGCTCCCTGCGTTCTGGAGCCATCATTCGCGACAGTCATACGTTATGGGCGCATTGCTTGAAACTGTGCTTGGCGGCATTGTGTACTGCTGTAGCTACTCCGCTCTTATACTGGCACCATTTGCGATTTCCTCAGCCATTACCGGTTGCATAAAATGGATCTGCCTTAACCACAGGCGCGTATGGAAAGCAATTACGAAAACGATTGCAGAGCTACATAATAGAAAACAGCTATTCTCCACTCTGCTGTTCTTCCTTGCTATCCCTGCCTGCATTGCATGGATAGTATATATCTATCACAGCATAAGCGGTTGGGCAACGTGGTATCTGCAAAGCAACCACGATTTTTGGGCGTTGCTGAGAAGCAGGATACCCCTTGTCATATCCGTCTTTTCCCTTGCGGCGGGAATAGTTAACGCCAATAGAAGGGGAAAAGCACGGCTCCTTGCCGCATGCTACGGATTTTTATTACTCACGGTTTTTATAATACCGATGATGTGGTCCTTTGAACCGTTTCTTGAAACCTTATTGGTATTTATTAAAAAAGCAGTACCCATATGCGCAACGTATACCTTCTGCATCGTTCCGTCGTTTTTCCTACCGAAATTATTTGCTTTGGGAATTGATCGGCTAAACGAAAGGCTAAAGAAAGAAAAATTAATAGACGTTAAAGAATAATAATTATACAGGAGAATAATAAAATGTTTTCGATTTTTACCAAAAAACGTATGGATAAAGCGGCAGCCGAGAGCTTTTGGGCTTGGTTCGAAGAGCAGGAGCAATGGATAATTGATTGCATATCCAATCACGATTCTGCTTTTGTGTGGGCGATAGACGAGCGGTTAAAGCCCGTGTTTCCCTATTTCAAAAAGGAATTGGAATTTCAGTTAGGATCTAACGGAATAAAAGGAGAGTTCTTTTTCTTCCATTTTGGAGATAAAAACCTTATCAAGGACTCTGCCGCATTTGCCGAAATGATGCCACAAAGCCTCTCCGACCGCTGGAAATTTATTGCAGAAAATTAGATCCGCAACTGCTCTTTCCCTATGCCTATCTGCCGGAGCATAAACGCCCTCGCAATCATAACCACCGGCCGTGCCGGTGGTTTGCACAAGCCCCCGTGGGGCATTTCACACGCTAAGCCTATAGGCTCGCCGAATTATCTGCCACTTGCGTTGATTGCCCCGCTGCCACAAATGTGGCAACTGCACAGACCCAGCCTTCCCCAGTGGGTTTCGCGGTAGTGAATTGATGTCCGGGGGACATCAAGAGCCGCGAAAGGACCGAGCGCACGAGAAGAAGGTGGCAGCCGAAGGCTGACTATCGCGCGCCGTGAAGCCGCGCTGTAGGATGAGGTGTCCTGAACTCAAAGCAACTCCTCATCCACCGCTATCGCGGTCCCCCTTCTCCC
>JAFSCG010000131.1 GCA_017436885.1 Clostridia bacterium
CCTTGTTTTCCGCGGGAGGTACGGCATTCCTTGCCTTTTTAACAGACCGTTTTGCCGTGCGTGAGCTGATAGGCAAGACAGTAATTATCCACGATATGCCCGACGATTTTACTACGCAGCCCTCGGGCAATGCAGGCAAAAAGATAGCTTGCGGAGAGATAGTTGGGGTAAAAAGAGCAAGATAATCGTTTATTAAAAAGCAAAAGGTCTTCAAGAGAAGGCCTTTTGCTTTTTTTGATATTAAGGTCTTAACAGCTCGGGCATGGAGTCAAGCATTGTGGTAACAAAGATCCCGTATCCGCAGGTCGGGTCGTTTACCATAACGTGGGTAACGGCACCCACCAGCTTGCCGTCCTGCAAAACGGGGCTGCCCGACATTCCCTGAACGATACCGCCCGTGCGTTCGATAAGCTCGGGGTCGGTTATCTTTATGGCAAAGCCCTTTTCCGTTTGCGCCCGCGGCTCGAATACGGAGGTTATCTCCACTCTGTATTCCTTTGGACCGTCGTTTCCAAGGGTCGATATTATGGTTGCGCTTCCGAGATGCAGCTCGGAGGGGGAGGCGACGGGAGTTTTGCCGTAGAGCGTTCCTGCGGGAGCTTCAGCGTACAGACCGAAAACACCTGCAGAGGTGTTAGCGCTGATGGTCCCGTTGCGCTCTGCGTTAAAAGCGCCTCGAATCTCCCCGGGTGTGCCTGCGCAGCCCTTTTTTATCCCTTTTATCTCCACGCCGCAGACGTGTCCGTCCGCAAGAGGTGCAAGCTTGCCGCTTTCCTTGCAGCATATTCCATGGCCAAGACCGCCAAATTCTCCGTTTTCCGAAATAAAGGTAACGGTACCTATTCCTGCGGAGCTGTTTTTCACGGTTATGCCAATGCGCCACTCTCCGTTTGTGAGCCTCGGAACAACGCGAACGGTGTTCCTTGTGCCGTTTCGTTCGTATTCCACGGTAACGGCATTGTTTCCTGCGGAGTTGATGGTTTCTGCAAGCTGGGCGGGTCCCGTTATCTTCACACCGTTTACGGATACTATTCCGTCGCCTACCGCAAGCCCCGAAAGCCTTGCAGGACATTCGGGATCCTCGGCAAGCTCCGAAATCATTACCTCGGGGTACGTCAGCTTTGCTCCGAACGTCATTCCTCCGGGAATAAGCTCAAGTGCCTTCGAAGGCTCGGCGGCATACGCGGAATGGGAGAATACTATCATCAGTGCGGATATTAGGCACGCAATGCGAAAGGTGGCGACTGCTTTTGCCGTGCCCGATCTTTTTAATTGGTTTTGCATCGTTTTATTTGCCGCTTTGGCATCCCCCGATTTTTTTGCGGCTTTTGTGCCGCGAAGATAATTTGTTCAGTTTGTCCGTTCCTTATGAGTGTAAAATACAGAGCGCAGTTCCTAAAAAATGAAAAACAAATGTTCTTGATTTCTTCACATTACGGTGGTAAAATATAACATTGTAATATATTATATTAGGTTGGTGCGTAATGAAAAAGCTTTTTAAGTATCTTAAGCCATATTGGCTTATTGCGCTTATGTCGCCGCTTTTGATGATCGGAGAGGTGGTAATAGACCTGCTTCAGCCCGAGCTGATGAGCAAGATAGTTGACATCGGTATTTTTGGCGGAGATATGGATTATATTATCTCCACGGGACTCAAGATGCTCGGTCTTGTGGTCGTGGGCGGCTTTTTTGGTATGGCATGCTCCTTTACCGCCACAAGTGCGGCACAGCGCTTCGGTCGCGATCTGCGCGTGGACGCTTACTCCAAGGTGATGGCACTTTCCGCAGAGCAGACGGATAAGTTTACCACGGGAAGCCTTGTTACCCGACTTTCCAACGATATCTCCATGGTGCAGGAAGTGGTTTCCATGCTTCTGCGCATGCTTGTGCGTGCGCCGATCTTCTTTGCGGGCGGCATAGTTATGGCACTCTCCCAGAACGTTAACTTCGGTCTTGTGCTGATAGTTTCGCTTCCCATAATGGTGCTTGTTATCGTTTTTATCATGTCCAAGGCAACACCCCTGTTTTTGAAGGTGCAAACGAAGCTTGACCGTGTTAACTCCGTTGTGCGCGAGAACGTTGGCGGTGCAAGAGTTGTTAAGGCTTACGTCCGCGAGGAAGCGGAAAATGCCCGTTTTGCCGATGCAAATACCGATCTGATGCAGATGAATATCCGCGTTCAGCGTATAATGGCACTCACCAACCCCATAATAATGATAATCATGAACCTTTCCGTTTGTGCTATTATTTTTATTGGCGGTAAGGAAGCCGAGGCACAGCGAATGATGCCCGGTGATATTATGGCCGCTATCACATATACGACCATGATCCTTTCTTCCGTTATGATGATAGGTAACTCCTTCATTTTTATTTCCCGTGCGTCCGCAAGTGCAAAGCGTATAAACGAGGTGCTTGAAAGCAGCCCCGTTATCTGCGACGGCGGAGTGCGTACCGAGGATTGCAAGGGAAAGATCGAGTTCAAAAACGTTTCCTTCTCCTATCCCGGTGCAACGGGTCGCGCAGTTCTCAGCGGTATCGACCTTACGGTAGAGCCCGGCGAGACCGTTGCCGTTATCGGTGCTACGGGATGCGGAAAATCCACCCTTGCGGCACTTATTCCGCGTTTTTACGATCCCACCGAGGGCGAAGTGCTTATTGACGGTATAAACGTCAAGGAATACGACCTTGATGCCCTGCGTGAGAATATTGGCTACGTTATGCAAAAATCCGAGCTTTTCTCCGACACGGTCGAAAATAACATCATGTGGGGAAAGGCTGATGCAACACCCGAGGAGATACGGGAGGCTGCGCGGATCGCGCAGGCAGACGATTTCGTTTCCGCAATGCCCGACGGCTACGGAACCTACATAGCGGAAAAGGGAGCATCCCTTTCCGGCGGTCAGAAGCAGAGGCTTTCCATTGCCCGCGCAATGGTAAGAAAGCCGAAGATACTTATCCTTGACGACTGCACCTCCGCCCTTGACCTTGAAACAGAGGCAAGACTGCGCAAGGCAATGCGCGAGACCCTTGCGGATGCAACGGTGGTGCTGATCGCCCAGCGTATTGCAAGCGTGCGTAACGCCGACAGGATCGCAGTCCTTGAAAACGGCTCCATTATTGCCTGCGACAAGCACGATAATCTGATGCAGAGCTGTGCGGTATACCGCGACATTTATAATTCACAAACGAAGGGAGGCGGAGAGGAATGAACAGACAGCAACCGCAAAACGGCCCCACTCTACCGGGCAGAGGACCCGGCGGCAACGGCAGAGGCGGCGGACCAATGGGCGCACGAATGAACGGCGAAAAGCCAAAGCAGCTTAAGCGTACTCTCGTTCGTCTTTTCCGCTACATCGGCAAAAACAAGCTGCTCCTTGCGGGAGTGCTTTTTGCCACTCTATGCGTTACGGTTGCCGACCTTATGGGTCCTGCCCTTCAGGGCGAGGCCATCAACACCATCGTTTACGATGAGGCAAGCGGACATATTTCGGTAGATTTTGCAAGACTTATGGGTCTGCTGGGGCTTATGGGCGTTATTTACGCTTTTTCCTCGCTTCTCGGCTATTTGCAGAGCTATATCTCCGCAAAGCTCTCCCAAAGCACGGTACACATGCTCCGCCGCGACCTGTTTAAAAAGATATCCCACCTTCCCATAAAATATACGGATACACACAGCCACGGCGATATCATGAGCCGCATGACAAACGACGTTGAGAACGTGTCAAACACCATTTCCCAGTCGGTTGCATCCCTTATGTCAAGCTTGCTCACCCTTATCGGAGCCTTTGCAATGATGCTTCGATACAGCTGGCAGCTTACTCTTATAGCTATCGTAACTATTCCCCTTACAATTTTGTTTTCCTCGTATCTTGCGAAGTTCATGCGCAAATACTATAAGCGTCAGCAGCAGCTTCTCGGCGAGCTGAACGGCAAGACCGAGGAGATGGTAACGGGCTACAAGACCGTTATGGCTTACGGCAGGGAAAAGGCGGCAATAGCCGACTTTGCCGTAACGGCAGAGGAATACAAAAAGGTGGGCATCAAGGCCCGCGCCATCGGCGGACTTATGGGTCCAGTTATGAATGTTATCGGCAATCTGCAATACCTGCTGCTTGCCACCGCAGGCGGACTTTTTGCCATCAAGGGTATGCTCCGTATCGGCGATATCCAGTCCGTTTTGCTTTATTCCAAAAAGTTCACCCGTCCCGTTAACGAGATAGCAAATCAGTACGCGCAGATACTTACCGCCCTTGCGGGCGCGGAGCGTATTTTCGATATGCTCGATACGGAAAACGAGATCGACGAGGGAAGTACCGAAATGCCCGAGGAAAACGTTATCGGAAACGTTCGCTTTGAGAACGTGCATTTCTCCTACGTTCCCGAAAAGCCCGTTCTGAAGGGCCTTGATCTTACGGTTAAGCCCGGTCAGAAGATCGCCATCGTCGGTGCTACGGGCTCGGGAAAAACCACTATTGTAAACCTGCTTACCCGTTTTTACGAAACGGATTCCGGCTCCATCACTCTCGACGGTGTGGACATTCGCGAGATACCGAAAAAGGATCTGCGCGGATGTATCGGCATGGTTTTGCAGGATACGGTGCTTTTTGCCGATACCATTGAATCCAATATCAGAATGGGTAAATCCAAGGCAAGTGAGGCAGAGCTTCATGCCGCTGCGGAGGTAGCCCATGCCGCCGCATTTATTGAAAGACTGCCCGAGGGATATTCCACCGTGCTTGCGGAGGGCGGAAGCAATCTCAGTCAGGGACAGCGCCAGCTCCTTTCCATTGCCCGCGCGGTCTTAAACGACCCCAAGATACTTATTCTTGACGAGGCGACCTCCAGCGTTGATACCCGAACGGAAAAGCATATTCAGGACGCTCTCAACTCGCTGATGGAGGGAAGAACGGCAATTATTATCGCACACCGTCTTTCCACCATTATCGACAGCGACGTTATCGTTGTTATCCGCGACGGTACGGTTGCGGAAAGCGGAACTCACGATCAGCTTCTTGCCGCAGGTGGAGAATATGCAAAGCTGTACCGCAATCAGTATGCGGGTATTGAAACCTGACAGGGAATTTTTGCTATTTTACTTGCAATCAATATGCGTGTATGGTACAATAAACTCATAAAAGGGCATTTATGCCTTGCTACGGCTAATATTTATCGTTTACGATACAAAACTTGGAGGCACATTTGATTATTGAACTTGAGGAAGCGCGCCACGAGCTTATCGGTTACCGCGAAAAGATCGCGGAGCTTGGCAGCGCGCTGAGGATAGAAACGGAAAAGACTGAGCTTGCGGAGCTGGAAAAGCTTACCCTTGTTGATAACTTCTGGGGCGATCAGGAGAACTCCGGCAAGGTGCTTCAGTCTATAAAAAGAAAAAAAGATAAGATCGAGGCCTACGAGAGCCTTTGCACTAAGCTTGAGGATGCCATTACCCTTGCGGAAATGGCAATCGAGGAGAACGACGAGAGCTTTGTGGAGGAGGTCCGGAACGAGCTTGCCGAGATCGCCAAGGAAGAAGAAAAGCGTCGCATAGAGGCTCTGCTTTCCGGCGAATACGACCGCAATAACGCCATTCTTTCCTTCCACCCCGGTGCAGGCGGCACCGAGGCGC
>JAFSCG010000132.1 GCA_017436885.1 Clostridia bacterium
CCTTTGAAAATATGCGGAGAACAATGAACACCACAGCCGTTTTCGTTAATTCAACACACAAAAGAGAAGGCAGAAAACACGAGATAACCGTATGCTCGGTACTGCTTTGCTTTTGTGTGCTTTTTATTCACGGTGCTTCTCTTTTTATCTCCGCCGGGGACAAGTCCTCTTTTATATACCTGCCCGTTGCCGCTCTTTGGCGGATGAGCGGTTTTGCAGCTCAGGGCTTTATTTTTCTTGCGGGACTGCGATATATGCTGTCTGCCGCCAAGGGTGGACGCAGCGTGCCGCGCTACTATCTTTCCCGTCTTTTGCGCATACTTCCGCTGTACCTTATATGGTGCGCTCTTTACTACGCCTACGATATCGTAGCCGAGGGCGCCTCCTTCGACCTTAAATTTTTTTTGAAATGCCTTATTACGGGCGACCTTACGGGACATCTTTATTACGTGCCCGTGCTTTTGCAGTTCACTCTCCTTGCCCCTATCTCTCTTTTGCTGAGAAAAAAACTTCCCGCTTCCTTTATATTACCCGTTTCCCTGTTGCTTACGTCCATATTCGGCGATCATCTGACGGACATTCTCAGTGCCGTTTGGCCCGCCGCCGCTCCTTTTAATTATTCCGACCGACTGTTCACGTCCTTCCTTATATTCTGGACGGCAGGATGCTGTGCGGGAGCAGCATACGAAAAATTCTGTAGTATTCTGGACAACGCAAGGGGCATTATCGTTACCGCTTTTATCATCAGTGCCGCAATGGATCTGGGAGCGATGTACTACTCCTTCATCCTCGGACGCTTTATCTGGTGCGTAAAGCAGATACAAACGCTGTACGTACTTTGCGCCATTATGTTCGTTATGACCGTATCTCGCGCCATAGTGAAAAACCGCGCGGAGGCACCCGTCTTTTTCCAGGGGGCGGAGCTTGCGGGATACTTTATATACGTCAGCCACGTGCTTCCCCTTGAAGCGCTCCAGCTGCTCCTTGACAGGCTTAGAGTCGGTGTTGCCGTGGGGCTCGGCCTGCGGATGCTTACGCTGGCAATATGGTTTACGCTGTGTGCACTTGCCAACAAAAACAAGCTGTATATGGTACATGCAAAAAGAAAGCTGAGCAGATAAAATGAAAAGACCTGACCGTAATCTATTGCAAATACTTCTCATCTGCCTTGCATCCGTCCTTGCTTTTTTGGCGGTGTTCAGGGCAGGTATGCTGATTCGCGCCATCGGGTACTTCCTTGCGCTTATCTCTCCTATTACCATCGGTGCCTGCATTGCCTTTGTGCTTAACGTCCTCCTTTCCCTTTACGAAAAAAAGCTGCCCGAGAAGTTTATCCGGCGCCTCGGACGTTACTCAAGAATATTTTGCATCTGCCTTACCCTGCTTACCGTCGGAACGGTAATAGCCGTGTTCGTACTGCTGATCTACCCCGAGCTTGAGGAAACGGTTACCACCGTGGTAAGCAACATCCCCGGATACGCCTCATCCCTTATCAGCGCCGTTGCAGATATAACCGGCAAGACAGAAGCAGAGCTGATGGGCGATATGAACATAAATTGGGATACCGTGTCCACCACTATTACAAGCTTTATAGAAAACTACGGACATAAGCTTATAAGCGGAACCCTCGGCGTTACCGGAAACGTGCTTGCGGTGCTGTTGCGGCTTTGCGTGTCTATGGTGCTGGCGGTATGGATACTGCTTTTCAAGGAAAAGCTTGGCCGCCGCGCAAAATTGTTACTTGAGCGCGTTTTTCCGAAGCACTCCAAAAGCATTCTCGACCTTGGCAGATATTCCTCCGAGGTGTTCTCCTCCTTTATCAGCGGACAGCTGACAGAGGCCCTTATCCTCGGCTCCCTTTGCTTTGTGGGTATGCTGATCTTCCGCTTCCCCTACGCGCTTACCACCTCCGTAATAATAACCGTATCCGCCCTTGTTCCTATTTTCGGCGCGTTTTTGGGCGCGGGCGCAGGCGCGCTTCTGTGCCTGACAAGCTCCTTTGCTACCGCGATATGGTTCCTCGTTTATATAATCGTGCTCCAGCAGTTTGAAACAAACGTTATATACCCCAAGGTAATGGGTAAATCCGTGGGTCTGCCCGGCATCTGGGTGCTGCTTTCCGTTACCATCGGAGGCAATCTGTTCGGTGCCATCGGTCTGCTTACAGCCGTACCCGTCTGCGCAATACTTTACACGATTTTGAACGCTCTGCTTGATAAGCGGATCGAAAAGAAGAACGCAGCGCAAAAAAATACCGTCGCCGTACCGTAAAACCACATCAAAACAGTGGGGGGGTAAAGAAACTTGCGTTTCTTTACCCCCTAAAATCATCTTCTTTTTTTGTTTTTTTGCGGTCCTGCTTTTACAGCCACTTTTATTTAAAATTCCGCCTCGTGCTCCGCAAAAAACTCGTGATACTGCCGCACGTTTTCAAGCTCCGTCCACCGACGTACGCTTACGGGACGGCTGTCGAGATCGTAGATCCTTGCCCCCTTCATGGCAAGCAGGAAGGGCGAATGTGTGGAGATTATCAGCTGACAGCCGAAAAACCGCGCCGAATCCGCAAGAAACACGGCAAGCTCACGCTGAAGCTTGGGGGAAAGGCTGTTTTCCGGCTCGTCCAGAAGATAAAGGGCATTCTCCCTTATCTTTTGGGTGAAGTAATAAAACGCCGTTTCGCCGTTTGAGCGTCCGTCCACCTCGCGGGGCAGGCGGCGCGCAACGTAGGTGCTTTTCGTTCGGCTTTTTGCCTCGATGCGCCGCTTGAAATCCTCGTATTGCTCGAGGTCCCGCAGGGGCTCCATAGGAGTTTCACGGGTGTTGTAATACTCCTCAAAAAGCTCTTTGCGCTTACGGTCTATCTCGCCGTTTAAGGACCGAAGCTCAAGAAGCATATCAAACACGTCGTCGCTGGCGATACGCAGGCTGCCCTCGGGCAGCTTTTTCTTTCCTACCTCAAGCTCATAATGGCACATAGCAAGATAATCGTTTATATATGGCGTTTCGTTTGCGGGCGCAGAGGACTGCACCTTCAGCTTTTTCGCTATCATGTTGAGGATGGTGGATTTGCCCGACCCGTTACCGCCGTAAAGGATGGTTACGGGCTCGAAGGTAAGCCGCTCCAGCCCCTTTTCCGGAAAAAGCTTGAAGGGGTATACGTTGTTATGGTTATAGCATTTCATTTCCAGCTGATAGGGATAGGAGAGCAGAAAGCCCGCCTCGTCCTTCTCCGTTGGGAGAGAGAATTCCTTTAAATATAGCACGTTTCACCTCTGCGTAGGGGAGGGGTCTCCCCTCCCGCCGTTTTCCCGCGTTGCGAATTCTGCGAATTTGCAACATATCGCACAGCGTGGCCTTGTAGCACACGACTGCGCGTAGCGCAGGTATATCGCATTTTGCGGAACTCAAAATATATCGCGCACGCATTGCATGCATATCGCAGCCGTTTCCTCATCGTTATCCGAGGGAGGCGAAACGCCTCCCCTACGATTTGTAACATTTCCTTCGTAAAGGCGGATATCATCCGCCCGCGGTTTTATATGTTCAGGTATCCCTTGAGAACCTTTAACGTATTGAGAACCCCGTCAATATGGCTTCTTTCATATCCGTGGCTGGCGTAAACTCCGGGACCGATAAGTCCGTGGCGGATGTCACTGCCCGCCGATAAAGTAGCCTCCACGTCGCTGCCGTAAAGGGGGTAAATATCAACGGCATACTCCGCGTTTTCCTTTTTCGCGCCCTCGATAAGCTTGGTTACCACGTCGTAATTATAGGGTCCGCGGGAATCCTTTGCACAGATGGAAACGGTGCGCTCGGTGCAGCTAAGTCCCGTGCCTACACAGCCCATGTCGATGCTGATGCCCTCGGTAACGCCTGCGGGAACGGAAGCGGAGCCGCCGTGTCCCACCTCCTCGTATACGGTAACGTGTGCGTATACGCGGCGTGCGGGAGTTATGCTTTTATCCTTCATATATTTTGCAAATCCGAGGAGTATGCCCACGGAAAGCTTATCGTCAAGGAAGCGGCTCTTTATGTATCCGCTTTCGGTTATGCGGGCACGGGGATCGAAGCAAACGATGTCCCCCACATCAATGCCGAGAGCACGGGTGTCGTCGGAATTTTTCACGTCCTCGTCAAGGACGATCTCCATGGTGTCAAAGGTGCGCTTGGTGTCCGTATATGCCGTATTAACGTGCACCGAGGCATTGCAAAGCTGCATCGTGCCCTCGTACGCCTTGCCGCCGCGAGTGTAAACGCGCACGTTTTCCGCCTCGCAATTATCGGCACGCAGACCGCCCAGATTTGCAATGCGAAGTCTGCCGTTACCCTTTACCTCCGCAACCATGCCGCCAAGGGTGTCCGCATGTGCCTCCAGCAAAAGCGCGTCCTTTGCGTCAACGCCGCCAAGGTCGATAACAACGCCGCCCTTTACGGTCATCTCTGCCTTATAGCCAAGTGCCTCAAACTCATTTTTTACCCATTCTGCCGCCTTTGCGGTATATCCCGAGGGGCTGTCGATGGCGATAAGCTCCATTGCCTTCTCGGCTGAATATCGTGCGTATTCCCGTGTCATATTTTGCCTCCAAGTAAATTATCGAGTATTTTCTCTATTTTACCATATAGGAGCGGTCTATACAACACTCAACAAGAAATTTTTAGCATAAATAATACTGCTTTTTGCAAAAATATTAGACTCGCATCTTGTCGAAAGTAGTAAGATATATATCTAATTATATTTCGCAACTCAACAGGTGCGGTTTGCGCATTAGAAGAATATCTAATTTTCAATTTTTCTTGCGGTTAAAGGAAAGTCGCATTTTATAAATGGCGGTTAAAAATATAGGTGCCGCACATAATTAGATATTCATTTAATGCAAACTTTAGTGTACAACGAATTTTGCGCCATTTTCCGACGGCAACGGCAACATTTTTGCGCTAAAATTTGCGCGGAAGATTTTTTTACCGCTTCCTTTATCTTTCACTTGACAAGAGATCAACGCCGTGGTATTATGTTCACGAATATATGAAACAACATTCACACAACGAAAGGATGCAAAAAAATGGCAGGCGGAGGCTTTTTACCGCTGTTTACGGAATGCACGGCAGCGGAAGTGGGGCAGCGCACGGTGCTTCATTCAGACCTTAACAATTTTTTTGCCTCCGTGGAGATAGCCCGAGATCCTTCCCTTGCGCCCTTCCCCGTTGCGGTATGCGGAAGCATAGAGGAGAGGCACGGTATCGTCCTTGCAAAAAACCAGCTTGCCAAGGCATTTGGCATAAAAACGGGAGAACCCATCGGAAACGCCCTCGGCAAATGCCCCCAGCTTAAGATCGTGGAGCCGCATTACGATGATTACGAGGAGATCTCCCACAGGGTACGCAAGGTCTATGCCGGCTATACCGACCTTGTGGAAAGCTTTGGCATTGACGAATGCTGGCTTGACGTAACGGGCTCGGAGTATCTTTTCGGAAGCGGAGAGGAGATCGCCCACAGGATACGAAAGGAGATATTCCGACGGGAGAATATTACCGTTTCCGTGGGGGTAAGCTTTTGCAAGGTGTTTGCCAAGCTTGGCTCGGATATGAAAAAACCCGACGCGGTAACCGTTATCACACGCGACGGATTCAAGGATAAGATATGGGGCTTGCCCGTTGGGGAAATGCTTGGCGTCGGTCCCGCCACGGAGCGGAAGCTGGCGGAAAGATCGGTGCGCACCATCGGTCAGCTGGCAGCCACATCCCCACGGCTGTTAAGCTCGTATTTCGGCAAGGTTGGCAGGATGCTTTGGGCTTACGCAAACGGGCTGGACGCCTCCCCCGTGCATCCCATCGGTTATCAGGACGAGGTAAAAAGCGTTGGACACGGCGCGACCCCCAGTGCTGATATGGTCTGCGACGAGGAGGTGGAAAGTATGCTTGTGGGGCTTGCCATCGACGTGGGACACAAGCTGCGCCGATACGGACTGCGCGCCGCCGGCGTAGCCGTTGCCATACGGGATAACGCCCTTTGCGTGAGGGAGTTTTCCTGCAGGATGCCCCGCCCCACCCAGAGTGCCATCGTTATTGCCGAGGAGGCGTTCAAGCTGTACTGCCGAAGCTACGACCGCTCCCGCCCCCTGCGCTCCATTACCGTACGCGCCATCGACCTTGCCCCACGCGACGCTCCGCGTCAGCTTGATATATTCGAGCCCTCGGAGCAGGAGGACAGATCCATTCGCCTCCACGAAGCCATGGACGACATCCGCGAGCGTTTCGGCCGCCACGCCATAGTCCCCGCCAACACCCTCACAAGGGAGAAGATAAAGGACTTCGGCTTCGGAGCTATAAACCCCGCCAATTCCCTGCGGCAGTAAACGGTTTTTCTGCATATTCATTGTTTCTATCTGCATATAATAAAGAGAATTATATGCAGATAGGCATTGACTTTCTGCACATAATATAATAAAATATATGCAGAAAAGGAGTTGCATTATGAGAAAATTTGATTATTCGTTTTTGGACAACGGACTGCTCCCTGCAAATTTGATAAACCTTACGTCGAGCATCGCCTCGCTGAAAACCATGGCCGGAGTAAGGAAGCAAGAATACGAAAAGATATTCACCGAGCTTGAAGCGGTGGCAAGAATACAGTCTGTCAAAAGCTCTAACGCCATAGAAGGTATAGTTACAAGCGACGAACGCATAGCGGACATCGTAAACCGCAACAGCGCCCCCATAAACCACACAGAGGGTGAGATCGCAGGTTACCGCGATGCACTCAACGCCGTTCACACCAACCACGGCAATCTGGACATGAGGCAGTCAGACATTTTAAAACTGCACGAAACCATGATGCAGATAGCGGGGTATGAATACGGCGGCAAATATAAAACAGGTGATAATTATATAATCGAAGAAGACAAAAACGGAACCCGAAGGGTACGCTTCAAACCCACTCCTGCGTCCGAGGTCGAAGCTTCCATGGAACAGCTCGAGCTTGCCTACATGGAAGCACGAAACAACGCAAATATAAATCAGCTTCTGCTGATCCCGTGCGTTATACTTGATTTTCTTTGCATTCATCCCTTCCGAGACGGAAACGGACGAATGTCCAGACTTCTCACCCTACTGCTATTGTACAAAAACGGATACGATGCAGGCAAATACGTTTCCTTTGAAGAACAAATAAACAATTACAAGGGATTCTATTACGAGGCGTTACGCGAATCATCGGAGGGTTGGCACAAAAACGAAAACTCGTACGTTCCGTTCATAGAGAACTTTTTGTCCACTCTGTATATGTGCTACAAGGAGCTTGACAAACGCTTTGCGGTAATAAATGAAAAAAACATAACCAAAAAAGCAAGGATAGAAGCCACCGTGTTAAACAGCCTGATCCCCATATCAAAATCCGAAATATGCAATATTCTGCCCGACGTCAGCCCTTCCACCGTGGAAGCGGTATTGGGAAAGATGGTAAAGGACGGACAGATCAAAAAGATAGGTCAAGCCAAGCAGACGAGGTATATGCGAGCTTAAGCTATTGCCCAAAATGCCAAGTAAAGAAAAAATACCGCCGTATTTCTCCATTCATTGAAATGAAGATAACGGCGGTTTTTTAGTATACAAGCTTACAATATCTTTTCCATTCCCACCTTTTGGGGCACAAGACCGCAGGATCTGTAAAATGCCATGGCGCTCTCGTTGCAGGACCATACGTTGAGGGTGAGATTGTAGCACCCTTCCCTGCGGGCAAGGTCTGCGGCGGCCTCGTAAAGAGCCTTGCCGATGTGCTTACCGCGAAGCGCCTCGTCCACGCACAGATCGTCTATATAAAGGGTCCTTATGTCGGTCATCAGGTCGCTGTTCACGTGCTGCTGAAGCACGCAAAAGGCATAGCCGAGAACTCTTTCGTTTTCATCAACTGCCACAAGTATCGGTCGGCTGTTGTCGCAAATAAGCAGCTCAAGCTCCGCATCGTTATATTTGCGGCCTATCTTAAAAATATCGGGGCGACCAAGATGGTGCACCATATTCACCTGCGAAAGCAGCTCGCCTATGCGCGGTATATCGCGGCATTCCGCCCGTCTGATGTTCATAACAGCCTCCAAAAAACCTTTTGTAAAATTTTAACACAGCCCGCAAACCTTGTCAACACGCACTTTTTACCGTCTTTTAAAAGAAAATCTCAAAAACCCCTTGCAAATCCGATTACGTTGTGATATACTATCAAGGTCAATTAAATGACGTGTAGGGGTATAGCTCAGCTGGTAGAGTACCGGTCTCCAAAACCGTGGGTCGCGGGTTCGAATCCTC
>JAFSCG010000133.1 GCA_017436885.1 Clostridia bacterium
CAGCCTGCGGCTGATGATATACACCTTCGGTGATGAGATGCACGCTTGCGCGTGATGATATACCATTGCTTTCGCAATGGATAAAAAATCGACAGGTCGAAACCTGTCGATTTTTGGTCGAGGTGACGGGATTAGATTCTCCGCGGGCGTCCCCCGCTCCGGTCCGGTCGGTCACAAACATTCCCCGAATGTTCGCTCTGCACCGACCGTTCGAATCCCTCCATCGTTAGAATACATAAATAAAAGCACCCCGTTGGGTGCTTTTATTTATGGTCGAGGTGACGGGATTCGAACCCACGACTTCTACGTCCCGAACGTAGCGCTCTACCAAACTGAGCCACACCTCGTTTACCCCAATAAAGCGGGGCAAAACGCGGATGCTTGCGCATCCGCGTTATTATTTGAATTAGTTCTGAGCCTCGGAGGTATCGGCAGGAGCCTGCTCCTCGTCGGTAGCTGCGGTGGTCTCGGTTGCACCCATAACCTCGGAATCATAATAGGGAGAAAGTGCACCGGGAACGCTTTCGGGATTGGTGGTGGTGTAAACAACGTCGGGCTGGATAACGTAAAGAACCAGCAGAATTGCAACGAATATGCCTGCAATGATGGTGGTAACGGTACCGAGCTTCTTGTCGATCTTCTGACCCTTCTCCTTGCCAAAGAAGTTCTCGGCGCCGCCGGCGATGGTACCGGAAAGACGGTGATCCTTACCGTGCTGCATAAGAACTGCGATAACAAGGAAAATTGCCATGATAATGAGCAGTACGCCCATAACAGTCTCAAAAAATTCCATAATAAAATCCTCCGTATCTATACGACTTAGTGTGCGGAAAAACCGCATTACAATCCAAAGTACTAATGATTATAACACAAGGTTATGAAAAAAGCAAGTATTATTTTAAGAAATAACGGCAAAACGGCCGGTTTTTTCCGACCGTTTTGAACTGATCCTTTATTTCGAATTGATTCTCACAAAATCAAACTTTTCCGCACTGCTGTCAACGTCAACGAGCTCGGACAGCTTGCCAAGCAGCTTATCACTGTTTTTCAGCACCGCACCGCTTTCGTCCTTCTGCATCACGCTACCGTCAAATTCCCGAAGCAGAGTTTTATACTCGTCGGCGGAAAGGGTGAAGATGGGGCAAACGTAGCAGGTAACGACGCCCTCGCCGCCGAAGGTGTGAGTTACCGAATAGTTAAAATACGCGGCATCGGTGTGGGCACTTTCCGCCTCAAGGGCAGGCTCCTCGGGTGCGGGCGCACCGGGAGCACCTGTTACGGCACCGGTGGAGGCAGCTATCGTTGCCTTGGTATCGGCAGATGCGCAGGAATCCTCCGCATCCTCTTTGACGTCGTACACGCCGTCCTGCTCTGCGGAGCGTCCGAGACCGCCCTCGGTCTCTGCGGGGGCATAAGCATCCTCACCTAAGGAATAAAACATTTCGTCGGTTGCGGGAGCGTTTGCAATATCGGTGCCGTCGTTTGCGCGAAGCACGGCGGGAACGGTGAAAGCAAGCACCAAAGCGGCGGCAACGGGCATTGCATAGCGCTTGAGGGCGCGCATAAACCTGTCGCGGCGCATCTCGCGTCTGACGTTGCTCATTATACGGTCGTGAAGTCCCTCGGGGAGCTCCTCGTTAACGGAGTCAAGCAGCGCGGCAAATGCCTCCTGCTCCCTTTTAAGCTCGGAGCAGCTCTCGCATCCCTTAAGATGCTCAAGCACCCTCTCCCTCTCCTCGGGGTTCAGCGTGCCGTCCATATATTCATAAACTTTTTCGGAAAATTCGCAATTATTATGGGTATTCATTTCAGCTTCCTCGTTCGTATTTCAACCATTTGACGAAGCGTTAGTCAAAACCGTTCCATTTTTCCAGAATAATTTTTAACTTTTCCCTTGCGCGGAACAATCGGCTCTTTACCGTACCCTCGTCAAGGGAAAGTATATCGGCTATCTCGTTAACGCTGTACCCATCCATATACCGAAGCATCACTATCTCCCTGTGCTTGTCGGAGAGGGTGTTCAGGGCGCGGAGAACGTCCTCCTTGCGCTCGTTTTCAAGGGTCCTTTCCTCGGGCGTGGGGGATAGATCCACAACGTCGGTCTCCTCGCGCCCTTCCTCGCCGTCATCCGACTCCAAGGTAAGGGAAACGGTGCGTTCCTTTGCCAGCTTGCGTGCCCTGTCCGCAGACGCGTTCTGCACTATGCGGAACAGCCACGTGCCAAATGACGAATCGCCGCGGAACGACGGAAGCGAGCGCCACAGCTTTATATATATCTCCTGGGAAAGGTCGGCGGCATCGTGCTCGTCGCCGCCCGTTGCGCGCAACGCCATATTGTAGACCGTGCGCTCGGTTTTTGTAAGCAGCTCCTCAAAGGCGCTCTCGCTTCCCCCTGCCGCTTCAAGTGCAAGGCTCGTCAGCTTATCTCTCTCCCTTTCGTCCATGGGCTCACCTCCTTTTCTTTGTTTTCGTACTTATCTTATATCCTCGGCTGCTCTGCCTCTTTTGCGGCATTCAAAAGCAGCCGTGCAATGTCCTCCACCCTTGTAAGGGAGTTTATACCCGCACGCGCCGCGGCGGCACCGGGAAAGCCCGAAACGTATGCCGCAAGATGCTTGCGTGCCTCGGGAACGGCAACGTGCTCGCCCTTGTCCTCCACGGACATACGAAGCTGACGCAGCGCAAGCTCCACTCTTTCCCTTACCGTGGGCTCGGCGTATTCCCTGCCCTCCATTGCGGCAATGATGCGG
The DNA here is from genome assembly GCA_017436885.1 of Clostridia bacterium. Classification (GTDB taxonomy): domain Bacteria; phylum Bacillota; class Clostridia; order Oscillospirales; family CAG-272; genus RUG12395. The sequence goes on from JAFSCG010000133.1 coordinate 2,751, forward strand.
GAAAATATCCACGGGTCGCCAACCGCTCCCCTGCCTATCATAACGGCGGCACAGCCCATATCGCGCAGCCTTTGCACGTCCCCAACGCTCTTTATATCGCCGTTGCCGATAACGGGTATCTTTACGGCACGCACCACCTGCTCGGTTATGCGGTGGTCTGCCGCGCCCGTGTAGAACTGCGCTCTGGTACGGGCGTGCACGGTTATTGCCGCGGCACCTGCCGCCTCGGCGACCCTTGCGGCATCGGGGGCGTTGATGCAGGTATCGTCCCAGCCCGAGCGTATTTTTACCGTAACGGGCAGTTTTGATGCCTTGACGGCGGCGGAAATGACTTTTTCTGCCTTTTTCAGATCGCAGAGCAAAGCGGAGCCCTCGCCGTTTGACACTATCTTATGCATGGGGCAGCCCATGTTCAGGTCTATTGCCGCCACCTCGCCCGTGGGAAGTCCGCCCTGTGAGAAAAACTCAGCCGCGTAGGCAACGGCGTCCTCCTCCGCCCCGAAAAGCTGTATGGCCGTAGGGAGCGCGGCGGTCTTTGCAAGGCCGAGAGTTTTTTTATTGTTCATCATCACCGCCTTGGCGCTTATCATCTCGCTGACGGCGTACTCCGCCCCCAGCTCCGCACATACGGTGCGGAAGGCAAGATCCGTAAAGCCCGCAAGAGGCGCGAGAAGAAGCCCGTGGCGAAGTTCAACGTTTCCTATATTCATTGCTTTTCCTTGGTCAATATTGTGCGGCACGGGAGTAGAACTCCATTATGCCGTTTTTGATCCCCTCTGCCGTGGTTTCAATGCCCTCGTCCGTTAACATACGCTCATACTCCTCCACGGAGGTCATAAAGCCCGTTTCCACCAATGCGGAAACAAAGCGGTGATTGCGGCACATCATAAGCGTGAGCCAGCGCGGCTCGTACTCGCCCCTGCCGAGAGCCGCGCAAAGCTCGTCGCTTACGGTATTGGCAAGCAGCTTGCCGCTGTCGGCACAGTAGAATGCGGCAACGCCGCGTATCTTTGTTATATCCGAGGAATAGGGCATGGAATTCTGATGCACGACCATCACCAGATCGGGGTCAAGCTCCAAAAGCATCATTTCCCTGTCCTCAAGCTCGAGGGTAACGTCGCTGTCGCGGGTGAGTATTACCTCCGCGCCAAGCGCCGCAAGCTTTTCCTTAAGGGAAAGAACGATGGCAAGATTTATATCCGCCTCATTTTTTCCGCTGTCAACGCCAAATGCACCAAGGGCACCGGGGTCGATGCCGCCGTGACCCGCGTCAAGCACTATCCGCTTGCCCTCAAGGGGCTTATCCCCCTCTGCGAGAGCGGGGGCGTTGTTCAGCGAGATGCGAAGCAGAGGCACGCCCTCCATAGAATCGTACCCAAAGGTAAAGCCGTAAAAATTCAATTCGTCGGTCAGGGTAATACGCACCTCCGCGTTGCCCGTTTCGTCTACCTGCACAAGCTCGGCGCTTTCCACAATGCGAGAGGCCACGTCCCTTGTAAGGGCGGTGTCGGTAACCACGCAGTTAAAAATTGTAAACACAAGGCTGTTACCCGAAAGCTCGGCACTTACAGCAGGCCTTGCGGTGGTCTTTATGTAGAAGGTGGTGGTGGTGCCGACGGCGGTTTGAAGCATCTGGCGCAGGCTGTTTGCTGACGGAAGAGGCACGGGAGCTCCCCATTCCGTATCTTCCACGGCAATATATCCGCCCATAGAAAGAAGCCAATATCCGTCCTCCTCGGCTACGGCGTATTCATTCATACCGATCACCTGAGGAGTATAATCGTCGTAAAATGAGCTGGAAGGGGAGCTTTTCAGATGAGCGTAATCTCTTATTACCGTAACGGGAATGCACAGCTCCGATCCCAGTACGCGTACCTCGGCACCCTCGGCCTCTGCTCGCTCATCGCCGCGAACGGCGGTGAACTTAACGGCACCAAGGCTTTCAAGCCCCTCACCGTTCAGCTCCACCGTGCCCCTGTATATTTCTGCAATATACTTCTCCGGCCCCACGTTACCGAGAACAGGGGTGAGAGTTACTGTTTTTTCACCCACTTTAGCCGTAACGGTGCTGCCCGTGGGGGCAGTGCAGGAAAGGGACAGCACGTTGCCGCTCTGCACCGTAGCTCTCATATCGGGGTAAACTGAATACACCTCAAATCCGTCCATTACGGTGTAACCGCCGCCACCGCCCTCGGTGCGGTAGATCACGTGCTCGTACTCCTTACCGTCGCAAAGGAAGGTAATAACGTTCTTTCCTACCGCAAGCTCCGTGTGCACGGAAAAGCATCCGCTTTTGGTAAGGCTGACGGGGCGTCCGTTAAAATACACCTTGCTTGCGGTGTTTGCGGAACCGATAAGATATGTGGACGTTTCCGTGGTATAGGTACCGTTCTGAGGCGTGGAAATAAGGAATGAGCCGCCGTTATCTGCGGCCTTGTCGTAAACCAAGCGCTTGCCGTAGGCGGCCTTAAGCTCATCGGCAAGGCCCTTGGTGTTGTTCTTTATGGATGCGTAGCCGTAATGTATGCTTCCCCTGTAGGCAAGCTCACTGCGGGCAAACTGTATCTGGCGCAGTATCTCGCAATCGGGATCCTCCATATCCTCGTAGCGGTAAACGCCGTGGCAGATAAGGAGATCCACACCCGTATTTGCCACCTGCGCGTTCCACCATCTTACAAGGGTATCGTACCTTGCAACGGAGGTAGTGAAGCTCCAATATATCTGGGGAGCAATGTAATCTATATACCCGCCGTTGATAAAGGCAAGGCTATCGCAGTAAATTGAGGAATAGCTCTCCATGCCGCGGGTGTCGCTTCCGCCGTTCTGTCCGTTATCGTTTTGCCAGATGCCGAAGGGCGCAATGCCGAAAAGGCAGTCCTCGCGCACCGCCTTTATTTCGCGGTAGCAAAGCTCCACCATACTGTTGATATTTTCCCTGCGCCAATCGTCCTTATCCTTGCCGTTGCCGTAGGTCTTGTAGGTGTCGATATCGTTGAAATCCGCAAGGACCTGCTGACCTCCAATATCGATATACACGGGAGAAGGATAAAAATAATCATCGAAAATTATGCCGTCAACGGGGTATTTTTCAACGATCTCCTTGCATCCTGCTGCAATAAGCTCCCTCGCCTCGGGACGGCCCGGATCGTAATAAAGACGTCCGTCGGAATATGCAACGCAAAGCTCGGGGTTTTTGCGCGCGGGATCGTTTTCGGGCAGAGCATTAACGTCCACCTGCGGGTAGCTTGCACTTCCCACGGTAACGCGCAGCGGATTGACCCACGCGTGGACCTTAATTCCCTCGGCGTGAGCGACTTTCAACAGATAGCCGAGCGCGTCAAAGCCGCCGTCGGCCTCCTTGCCTCTCTCGCCGCTGATATATTCGGATACGGGAAAAATATCGCTGTCATACAGCGCATCACCCGATGGTCTGACCTGGAAATATATCTCGTTGAGACCGGTTTCCTTTGCGGTTTTTACGATGTCGTCAAGCTCGGACGCAAGGGTTGCCGCGTCAAGCCCCGACCTTGAGGGGTAATTGATGTTGTAGACCGACGCGATCCAAACGCCGCGAACCTCTCTTGCGGGATTTTCCGCCGGCTCCGCAGATGTGCCAACGCTTTCCCCGTCCATTACGGGCATGGTAAACTTTTCCACAGTCTTTACTCCGCAGGATGAAAAAAGCAGGCAAAAAAGGGCAAAAACAGATAAAAGCCGCCAAAAAGCCGACCCTTTTTTCCTATCCGTCACAATGCGTTTATTTACGTACATCGCTTACCTCCACTTATTATACCCCATTTTAACACTAACGCACGTCTAATACAAGTCGGTTGACCAAATTAAATAAGACCGAATTGTTAATTTTCTGTGCATTTGACGTTTTTATTGCTTTTACGGATTGTTTGTGTTAATATATTATATATAGCTTTGGAGGAAAAATGAAACACGTTGATATATATACCGACGGCGCCTGCAGATTTAATCCCGGACCCGGAGGCTGGGGCGCCATACTCGTATACAAGGGAACGGAAAAGGAGCTTTGCGGAGGCGAGGCGGAAACCACCAACAACCGTATGGAGCTGACAGCTGCAGTCAAGGCCCTCTCCGCTCTTAAGGAACCCTGCGAGATAGACCTTACGTCCGATTCCAAATATCTTGTGGACGGCATCACTAAAAACTGGGCGGTAAGCTGGCGCGCAAAGGGCTGGAAGCTTGCCTCGGGTAAGCCCGCCCAAAACGTGGACCTTTGGCAGGAGCTGCTATGCCTCCTTGAAAAGCACACGGTTACCCTCCATTGGGTAAAGGGTCACGAAGGTCATCCGTACAACGAAAGATGCGACAGCCTTGCCACCGGCGAGGCGGATAAATACAAAAAATAAAAACGGAGAACACTATGGCAAGGAAAGGAACGGGAATAAGGATCCTTCTGTGCGGCGCAAAAAAAGCGGCGCTGCTTTTCCTTGCTCTTTTTATGCTTGTTCAGCACCTGCCCGTTACCGTAAGTGCCGCAATGGACAACAGCCTCTCCGGCTACGCCGCAGAGGGCGGCACGGTACTTGAGAACGGAGGAAGCTACGCCGTTTTCTACCCCGAGGAGAGCAGAGGAGGTCCTGCTGCGGTGATCAACCGTCTCCCTGTGCCCATTGACCTTTATTACACCGATATATTGGAACTGAGCTACTCCGTTATTGCCGACAGCGAGACGGATAGGGGCAGCGTACCCGTAACCGTGCATCTTTATTTCACCGACGGTACGGTAGCGGAGTTTTCCTCCGCAAGCGGAAGCGACGGCACCGGCAGATTGGTAATGGATCTTTCAAGGGTTGCCGGCACCATGCAACTTTCCACCGTGCGTATATTTGCAACCCTTGCGCCCGAAGCGCACCTGCGAATAACCCCCATAACCGTCGAAAAGGAGACCAGCGGCGAATTTGCCGAGCGCTTCCTTTGCGGAGAGTTTACCGCATACCGCGGCTCAGCCTCACTTTCCGCAGATGAAATGAGCCTTTCCCTTAACTTTTACGGCTCTGCGGGCTACGTTGAGGGTACAGTGTCAGCAAAGCTTGAAAACGCCAGCATAAACGCCCTGCGCTTTGCCGTACTTTCCGCAAGCCGCTCCTGCAAGCTGAACATTTACTACAGCTATGATGAAACGGGCGAGTTTTCCGAGGAGAACAAGGTAAGCATACAGCTGGAGCGTTCCGACACCCAAAAGGCCTACACCGCCGCCATCAAGGATGCGGATAGAGTAAAGCGTTTGCGTATAAGCCCCGATGCCACGGGTCTTACCACCGTTACTCTCACATCCCTGCTTGCCGTTTCCGCCTACGCGGACAGCACCGAGTACCTCGGCGACGTTAGCAGCTGTACCTACGCGAATGGCGAGATCGTACTGCGCGGCACCATCCCCACGGCCACCGTTGCCCTGCACCGTGATGCGCAGATCGCAATTTTTGCCCTGCCATATGACAGAGAAACGGTAAGCGCGGAGGATATTCCGCTGAAATCCGCCTCTATCTCAGCAAGATTCGAGATAAAGGTTCCGTCTGCGGGAAATAACGCGGCAACGAAATACCTTGCGGCATTAATAAACGAGGATGGAACGGTCCTTCCCCTTGCCCCTGCAAAATATCCGGCTCCCGCCCACGCACAAAAGGGCGACGATCTCCCATTCAAGGGACTTATGAGTAACGGTTGTACGGATATCTACGGAGGCACGGCAATGGCCGACGTGGACCTTTCCCTGCTTTTTGACCCCAGGGGAAGCGGCTATGCCTACCGCTATGACGGAGAATATTACTACTTTTCCAGAGAGACGGTCGACGAGCTGAAGACCGTTATTACCAGATACGACGCAGAGGGCTGCAAAATACTGTTGCGCCTTATCTGCTCCAATCCCGGCCGCGAGGTGCCCTTTACCTTCTCGTATAACGAATCAGGCGTGTTCCTTTACGCCCTGAACGCGCAGACCGAGGAGGGACGCAAGTACATCCGTGCCGCCATCAGCTTCCTTTCCACCTCTCTTGCACCAAGCGATTACACGGTGGCGGGCTACGTGCTTGGCAGGAATATCGAGACCAGCGGCGAATACAATTTCATGGGCGCGGATTACCCCCTTGACGAATACGGCGAAAACTATCTTCTCGCCCTGCGTACCGTTTACGCAGAGGCAATAAAATACTCTCCCGAAGTACGCGTTTTCGCAGGTCTCGGCAACGAGTGGCAAAACCCCGACGTAGGACGCAAATTCCTTTTCCCGAATTACGATGCCTTCCTCCTGCTGGAAACTCTTGCGGGAAGGGCAAGTGCCGAGGGCGGCGTTGAATTTTCCGTGCTTGTGGAATCAGACGATATGCCCGAATACACCGACGGTGCCGCCGTATTCGGCGGAAAGCAAATGTACTCCTTCCTCGATCATCTGGCGGATGAATACTCCGTGGTATCTCCGCTTCCATTCCTGCTTTGGGCACCCATGGGCGGCTCTGCCTGCTCTGCTTACGCTTATCTTTACTACTGCGCGCGCTTCGACGGTGCCGAGGTATTCTGCCTCAGCATACCCGAGACCGCAAGGCTTACGGACCCTGCAGGGCTTCTGGAGCTTGCCCGCAGCATAGACACGGCAAAGACCCTTGTGGCATCGGCATCCTACCTTGCAGACTACGGCATCTACGCCGAGGACCTTGAGGGCTACGCCCCCGAAAAGCTGGTGCTCCGCGACGTACGGCAAAAAGAGCTTGCGCAAACCTCCCAGATAGCCGCCGTCGGCAGCGTGCTTTTCCGCGACTATACGAAAAAGAGCAACGCCCCCGACCTTGTGCGCTGTGAAAACTGCGAGGTGCCGGGCTACGGCGAGGAATACGCCCTTTGCCGCTTCACTTCGGGGCATACGGGTAGCTGCGCCGCCATCATCGACCTTGACGATACCGATGAACTGAGCATCGCAGACGGACTGTTTTTCGACGTTTATATTGATTGCGAGGGGGAGAGCACCCTTACCTTCACCGTTGTGGGCGGCAAGGTCGAAAGACAGTATAACGCAAGGCTCACACGCGGAAGCTACCGTCTTTACACCAACGAGGCAATTCCCGTGGGCGAGGGCTCGTCCATCAGGATATCCCTTTCGGGCGACGGCGACGTTTACTTATACCGCATCGGCGGCGAGAGTGCGACGAAATTCGACATGAGGCTTTCCGCACTGCTAAACGACGCACGCGGAGCCTCCACCCCCATCGGCGATAACGCCGAACGCAACTGGGGCTTGCTGATGATAGTTATTATGGTGCTTACCACCGCAACGGCTATAATGATGCGTCGAAGCGGCGCACAGATAAAGGCCGAGGAAAACGAGGAAAGGGACGAAGATGATCGACTTTTCCAAGATAGATGAATACAGAGAAAATAACCGAATAGAGGCAAAAAAAGCCCTCGGAGGGCTTCCCGAGAGCATTTGGGAAACCTATTCCGCCTTTGCAAACACCTTGGGCGGCATCATTCTGCTGGGTGTTGAGGAGCTTCCGGACAAAAGCTTCCGCCCCGTAAACTTGCCCGACCCCGAGGGAATGATAGAAAAGCTGTTTTGCAGGCTGAACGATAAAAATACCGTCAGCGCAAATATACTCACCCGCGGCGACGTTACCGTTGAAGAGATAAACGGCAACAGCATAATTGCCATCAACGTCCCCCGCGCAAAGGATGAAAGCATCCCCATCTATATAAACGGAGACCCATATAGCGGCACCTTCCTGCGTTGCGGCGAGGGGGACAGAAAGGCAAAGGACCTCTCCACCCTCCGTGAGGACGGAAAGCGCCCCCTGGGAGAAAAAACGATCTCCCACCGAATGAACGTTGTACTGCATCTTACGAAGCACCTGAGTGCAACGAATGCGGAGCTGTGTGCGATCTTAGACCTCAGCCCGTCCTATATTGGCAAAATATTGAAAGCTATGGCGGATGACGGACTTATAAACGTGCAAAGCACGGGAAAGACCCGACGCTACGAATTGAGAAAATAAGAGAGGAGGACAAATGGAGACACTAAGCTACAAATGTCCCGCCTGCGATGCCGCCCTTAAATACGACGGCAAGGCCGACAGAATGACCTGTGAATACTGCGGCAGCAACTTTGACGTTGAGAGCGTGAAGGCCTACAACGACGACCTTAAGAAGCGCGCCGAGGAGGCAGAACGGGAGCAAGAGGAAGAAAGACCCGAGGAGGATAACGTCCGCTCCTCGGATAAAGAATGGAACGAGGACGAAAAGGAGCAGGTGGGAGCCTTTACCTGTCCCACCTGCGGCGGCGAGCTGCTTTTCGACGAGCATACCGTTGCGTCCTCCTGTCCCTATTGCGGCAATCCCGCAATGGTAAAGCATCGCTTGAGCGGAGAATTAAAGCCCGAGCTGGTGCTTCCCTTCCGCATAACCAAGGAGGAGGCAAAGGCGGCTCTGCGCCGCTTCACGGCAAAAAAGCTCCTGCTTCCCAAGGGCTTTGCGGACGAGAACCGCATCGAATCCATCAGGGGAATATACCTTCCCTTCTGGCTGTATACGGGCAAGGCAGACGCAATGGCAAGCTACTCCGCCACCCGTGTGTTCACCACGCGCACACCGAAGTACGACGTGGTCCGCACCGACCACTATCGCCTTGACAGACGCGGCAAGGTTAGCTTTTCAAACCTGCCGATCGACGGCTCGTCCACCATCGACGACGCGCTGATGGACTCCATCGAGCCATTCGACTTTTCCTCCGCGGAGGAATTTACCACCGCATATCTGGCAGGCTTTATGGCAAACAAATACGACATGACCTGCGACGACTGCGTTGACCGCGCAAAGGAGCGGATGCGCGGCTCGGCGGAAAGCCTGCTTGCCTCCACGGTAACGGGCTACTCCACCACGGTAAAAACGAACAGCGCCGTCAGCTTCTCCGACGTTGACGCAAAATACGCCCTGCTCCCCGCATGGCTGCTTGTTACCAAATATAAGGGAAAGAATTACACCTTTGCAATGAACGGGCAAACGGGCAAATTCGTCGGCAAGCTTCCCGTCAGCGCGAAGCGCTTCTGGCTCTACACTCTGCTGTTCGGTCTCGGCATATCCGCCGTGCTGTTCATTATATACGTACTTCTGTTTTTCGGAGGTATGATATGAGAAAGATATTAGTATTTATAATCACCCTGTGCCTCGCTCTTAACTGTGCGCTGCCCGTCTTTGCCGCGGATAAAAGAGTGATAGACGGCGCAGAGCTGCTTACCCAATCGGAAATAGCAAGCCTTGAGGAGCAGGCGGAGGAGCTGTACGGCTACGGCTTTGAGGCTATCATCCTCACCATGGAGGGCGGCTACGGCGGCAAAAGCGTTTCCCAATACGCCGACGATTATTACGAAGACAACGGCTACGGCGTTGGAAGCGAAAAAAGCGGTCTGCTGATGCTTATCAACATGACCGAAAGGGACGTATACATATCCACGGCGGGAGACGGCATCTACGCCTTTACCGATTATTCCATCACCGTAATGCTTGACGAGGTAGCCGACAGGCTAGGTGCGGAGGAATATGGCGAAGCGTGCGAGTTTTTCCTCACCTATGCAAAAAAATGCGCCGTCGCCTTTAACGACGGCTCCCCCATAGACGCTCCGAAAGGCGAATACGACGGAAGCGTTATCACCCCGGGCACAACGGAGTATTATGGCGAAAGCTCCGTTTGGGACGCAATTCCCGTTTGCCTCGTTATCGGATTCGTTATCGCGCTCATCATTCTTTTTTCCATGCGTGCGAGAATGAACACCGTGCGCCTGAGCAAGGATGCAAAGCATTCCGTGGATAAGGACAGCTTCGACCTATACAAGCACAGCGACGTATTTCTCTATTCACGCACACGCCGCATACCCCGAAACGACGATAGCTCGGGCGGCTCACGCGGCGGCTCTACGGTACACCGTTCCTCCGGCGGCGTAAGCCACGGCGGAGGCGGAAGAAAATTTTAGGAATTTTTAAATCATATAACCCGAAAGGAGAAAAATCATGGGACTTATTAAGGCAGCACTCGGCGCCGCAGGCGGAGTTCTTGCGGATCAATGGAAGGAATACTTTTACTGCGAGAGCATCAGCGAAGGCGTGCTGGTAACCAAGGGCAGCAAGCGCATTTCCTCCAAGCGCTCCTCCAATACCAAGGCAGAGGACAACATAATCTCAAACGGCGCGGTCATCGCCGTAAACGACGGACAGTGTATGATGATCGTGGAGCAGGGCAAGGTAGTTGAGCTCTGCGCAGAGGCAGGCGAGTTCGTTTGGAACAACTCCACCGAGCCATCCATCTTTGCAGGCAAGCTGGGTACATCTATTCTTGATTCCTTCAAGACCCTCGGCAAGCGCTTTACCTTCGGCGGCGACACCGCAAAGGATCAGCGCGTTTACTACGTTAACACCAAGGAGATAATCGGCAACAAGTACGGCACCGCCACTCCTATTCCCTTCCGCTTCATTGACAGAAATCTCGGTCTTGATATCGACATATCTCTCCGCTGCAACGGCGAGTTCTCGTACAAGATCACCGACCCCGTGCTGTTCTACACCAACGTATGCGGCAACGTGGCAGAGGAATATGAGAGAAACCGCATCGACAGTATGTTAAAGAGCGAGCTTCTTTCCGCGCTTCAGCCCGCCTTCGGCAAGTTTGCCGATACGGGTCTGCGCTATTCCGCACTTCCCGCCCACACTCTCGAGATCTCCGACGAGCTGAACCGACTCCTCTCCGATAAATGGGGCAAGCTCCGCGGACTTCAGGTGGTGTCCTTCAACATTAATTCCGTATCCATCTCCCCCGACGACGAGGATATGATACAGGATCTGCAGAAAAAGGCAGTTCTCCGCGATCCCGGCATGGCAGCCGCCACCCTTGCGGGAGCACAGGCAGAGGCTATGCAGGCAGCCGCAAAGAACGAGGCAGGCGCAATGACGGGCTTTATGGGCTTTGGCATGGCGCAGAACGCAGGCGGCGTTAAGGCGGAGGATCTGTACCGCATGGCACAGACCGCCCCCAAGGCAGCCGAAGCTCCTGCCGCCAACGGCTGGAAATGCGCTTGCGGAGAAAGCTCCAATCAGGGCAAGTTCTGCACCGCTTGCGGCGCAAAGAAGCCCGAGAACAACGATGGCTGGGTATGCCCCGTATGCGGCAAGACCTGCAAGGGAAAATTCTGCGCAGATTGCGGAGCAAAAAAGCCCGCATCCGAGCCCCTCTACCGCTGCGATAAATGCGGTTGGGAGCCCGCCGACCCCAAGAATCCTCCAAAATTCTGCCCCGAGTGCGGCGACAGATTTGACGCAAACGACGTTAAGTAAAAATGGCTGTAGCATTTAACAAGCTGGTCAGAGATAAGATACCCGATATCATCAAGGCAAAGGGCGAAACACCCGTTACCCGCATACTTGACGATAGCGAATACAGACTCCGTCTGGAGGCAAAGCTTACCGAGGAAGTCGCGGAATATCTGGAAAGCAAGGAACTTGAGGAGCTTGCGGATATTTTAGAGGTGCTGTACGCTCTGGCAGAGGCGGCAGGCCACTCCAAGGAGGACCTGCACAACGCCCAAAAAGCAAAAAACGGATCCCGCGGCGGCTTTGAAAAAAAGATACTTCTCATATCCAAGGAATAGAACGCTTCCTTATAACCAAAGGTCGTGGGGGGGGGG
>JAFSCG010000134.1 GCA_017436885.1 Clostridia bacterium
ACCGACTACTCCGGCTTTATCTTCACTCTCGTTCCCGAGGGAAGTGCCCCTGCCGCAAGCGGCAACGGCATTACTGCGGCGGACGGAAGCGCATCCTTTGAGATAGTATTCACAAAGGATCATATCGGTACCTTTACCTACGTTCTCTCCGAGACTGCGGGAAGTATCGACGGCATGACCTACGATACCGCACCCAGAACCGTGACCATTACCGTTGTAAAGAATGCAAGTAACGAGCTTGAAGCAACGGTGGTTTGCGGTAATGACAGCGGCAACGGTAGTCTTACCGTAGACTTTGAAAATACCTACAACAAGGATCTGCCCGTTGTTCCTCCCACTCCCGTTGACGTTGTGATCAACGTTGATAAGGACGTGGTAAACAAGGGAACAGACAGCTATGACGGCGGTCTTGACGGATTCAAGTTCACCATCACTCCCGAGGGCAATGCTCCTGCGGCAGAAGGCACCGGCATTGGCATAACCGATGAAAACGGTGCTGCAAGCTTCAGCATTCGCTTTACCGAGGAGGGTACTTACACCTACACCCTCGGAGAGCATCATGGCGGCGCTCCCTATATGCACTACGATACGCTGCCTCGCACCGTTACCGTAGTAGTTACCAAGGAGGGCAACGCTCTGGTTGCTTCCGTGACCTGCGGTGAAGCTACCGGTAACGGCAGCATTACCGTAAGCTTCGTAAACGAGTACCACAAGGATCTGCCTGTTGAGCCCGATGATATCATCGTTAACGTGCACGTTGACAAAACGGTAAAGAGCATCGGTACCAAGCTTTACGGCGGTAATCTTGCAGGCTTCGTATTCACCCTTGTTCCCCAGGGCAACGCACCCTCCGTCGGAGGTAACGGCGTGACCGATGCAAACGGACACACGTTCTTCGGCATCGTATTCACAAAGGACGATATCGGAACCTACACCTACGTTCTCTCCGAGACTGCAGGCAGTATCGAGGGTATGACCTACGATACCGCTCCCAGAACCGTAACCGTTTCCGTAAGCTTGAACGCCGATAACGAGCTTGTGGCGTCCGTATCCTGCGGTAACAACGTTGGAGTAAACGGCGTCATCGCAGAGAAATTCGAAAACGTTTACGACGTTGATCTGCCTCTCCCCGATCCCGATCCCGTAGACGTTACCGTAACGATCGACAAGACCGTAAGAAACACGGGCGATTACACTCACGGCAGAGGCGGTTTTGAGTTCGTTATTGATGCAGTAAACGGCGGACCCACTTGCGGCAACGTATTTACCAACGCAAACGGATATGCAAGCTTCGTTCTTACCTTTGACAAGTCGCATATCGGACACAGCTATAATTACCGTATTTACGAGAAAGCCGGCAACGTTACGGGCATGACCTATACCGATAAGGTATATAATATTACCGTAACCGTTCGTGATGGCGGCAACAACACCATCGTGGCCGTTATCAGCGATGCAAGCGGCGATCACGGCGATACCTACAACGCTTCCTTCGTGAATACTTATCACGTTGAGGCTCCCACTCCTCCTCCCGTAGCTCCCGTAACCGTGGTTATCGATTCCATAACCAGGATCGTTAACGAGAGTGCTCAGGCCATCGGCCCCGGCGGCTTCAAGGTTGAGATCAGCTCCAAGGACGGAAGCCACAAGCAGGTGCTTACCACCGATAAGAACGGCAAGGTCGTATTTGACGGCTTCAGATTCAACGAGGACGATGCAAACGCCACCTACGAGTACACCGTGCGTGTTATCAACGAGGGCAAGGACGGCATTATCTACGACGAGACAGTTCACAACATCAAGATAACCGTTCTTCACGGCGGAACCGAGCTTTCCGTAATTATCACGGACGGTGAAAAGGTTTCCGGCGACGGTACCTTCACCGTTGAGTTCGAGCACAGATACCGCAAGGAGGAAAAGATCCCGGATATCTCCGTGGATATCGATTCCGTTGTTACCGTTGTCGGCACCGGCTCTTCCGTTATCAGCCCCGAGGGCTTTAAGATTGAGTTTGCGCGCAAGGACGGCGGCGATAAGCAGATCGTGACCGTTGATAAGGACGGAAGGATCGATCTGAAGGATCTTATCTTCACCAAGGACGATATCGGCAAGACCTTCGAATACACCGTACGTATGGTAAACGAGGGTAAGGAGGGCGTAACCTATGACGACAGGATCTACGAGCTTGTCATCACAGTTGCTCTCGGACCCGATAACAAGCTGATAGCCACCATTACGGATGGTACAGTCACCAGAACGGACGGCAAGTATATTGCCGAGTTCAGCGTAAACTACGTCGAGCCCGAGTCGCCTCCTACCGGTGATGCAACGTCACTGATGTTGGCAATGCTTGCGGCGGCTGCTGCAATGGCTGTCGGAATTACCGTCGGCAAGAGCAAAAAGCGGCGCAAGGACGATCTTTGATCGCAAGATGACTTTCTCCGCAGAAAGCGGATAAGAAAGGCCTCCCGAGCCAAGGGCGTTGCCCTTATCGGAGAAATGAAATAAGGCTATGGCATAGCCCGATGCATTTGTAAAATAAATGCGAAACCGGCGCGATAAAAACAAAAAAGAGAGATCCTTGCGGAACTTTGATTCCGCAAGGATCTCTTTTTTGTAAAACGAAAACCACCAGCAGTGCTGGTGGTTCCAAAAAGCTTTAGCTTTGCCCACTTTATTTATCCGAGTGAAGCGAGGAAACAAGTAGCCTTCTCCTGCGGGAGTATGGGGTTGAAGTGCGTAGCACGAAGGGGGACCACGGCAGTGGTGGATGAGGAGTTAAGTTGCATAAGGACACCTCATCCTACAGCGCGGCTTTACGGCGCGCGATAGTCAGCCTGCGGCTGCCACCTTCTTCTCGTGCGCTCGGTCCTTTCGCGGCTCTTGATGTCCCCCGGACATCAATTCACTACCGCGAAACCCACTGGGGAAGGCTAGGTCTATGCAGTTGCCATATTTGTGGCAGCGGGGCAAGCAACGCAAGTGGCGGATTGCTCGACGAGCCTATAGGCTCTGCGTGTGGAATGCCCCAAGGGGGCTTGTGCAAGCCACCGGCACGGCCGGTGGTTATGACTATCCGCACTTTTACCAAATCCGCGATGTGGTTTTTGTTTATTTATTCCAATAATGTTATGTCAACAATAAAATGTTTGTGTAGCAATGACATTGTATTTTAGTCATTTTTAATGCTATAATAATGATTGTGAAAAAATGCACAAAGTCTATTCTGTTATATGTTTTGGAGGAAAAGAATGTTAGCGCTCGTGGCGTTTTTGCCTATTCTTGCAACGCTTATTCTGATGACAGTATTTAATTGGCCCGCAAAACGGTGCCTGCTTATCTCTTGGGTCATGGCGGCAGTTTTCGCCTTAGTTTTCTGGGACGTAGAGATAAAGGCGATCCTTGCAAGCTCCGTATACGGAATGCTCAGCTCCGTTGACGTGCTTATAATCATCGTGGGCGCAATACTGCTGATGAACACCCTTAAAGCATCGGGTGCCACCGCATCCATCAACCGCGGATTTATGAACATCTGCCCCGATAAGCGTGTACAGGCATGCATAATCGGTTTTTCCTTCTGCTCCTTTATTGAGTCAGCCGCAGGCTTCGGCACTCCCGCGGCGCTTGCAGGTCCCCTTATGGTAAGCCTCGGCTTCCCTCCCATGGCGGCTGCAATGATCGCCCTTATTTTCGATTCCACCGCCGTTTCCTTCGGCGCGGTGGGCACCCCCGTAACCTCCGCGCTCAACGCCCTCGGAATGTCAGGCGACGTGGAGTTCACAAAGGATTTTGCCCTTTGGACAGCTATTCCCCACGCCGTAGTCAGCATCATTCTTCCGTTGCTGGTGCTGATGCTTACCACCAAGTTTTTCTCCAAGGAAAAGTCCTGCAAGCCCGCCCTTGAGGCAGCTCCCTTTGCGATCTTTACAGGTCTTTCATTTGCAGTACCCTACATTCTTGTTACTATCTTTATCGGTTACGAGTTTGCTTCTCTTATCGGCGCGCTTATTTCCATTGCCGTTACCGTTATTGCGGCAAAGAAGGGCTTCCTTGTTCCCAAGAACACTTGGAACTTCGGAAACTCCGATGAGTGGGAAAAGGACTGGCTTGCAACCAGCCCCGTTACTCCCGTTGCTGAATCAAAAATGTCCGTTCTTAAGGCATGGATCCCCTACGTACTCGTTGCTCTCATTCTCGTAATTACAAGGATCCCCCAGCTTGGCGTTAAGGAATTCCTTACCTCCGGTGCGCCCTTCGTTGTGGGTATTAACGACCTTTTCGGCTTTGACAAGTTGGATTGGAGCGTTAAGTGGGCGTATCTCCCCGGCACTGCGTTTATTCTCGTAGCTGTATTCACAAACTTCTTCCACAAGATGGACAAAAAGAAGGTCGCTCAGTCCTGGAAGGATACCTTCAAGCAGGTAAGCGGCGCGGCACTTGCTCTTCTCTTCGGTCTTGCACTCGTTGAGGTAATGAAGTTCAAGAACGCCGCAGATATCAGCATGATGGATGAAATGGCAAACGCTCTCGCAAAGGTGGGCGAGGATCTTTACGTCCTCATAGCTCCCTTTATTGGAGTGCTTGGTGCATTCGTTTCCGGCTCCGCAACCGTTTCCATGAACCTTTTCTCCAATCTTCAGTTCAATACCGCAACCGTGCTTGGCATTGCTCCCGCATTTGTACTTGCAATGCAGTGCGTCGGTGCCGCTGTGGGTAATATGGTGTGCATCAACAATGCAGTTGCCGCCGCCGCAACCATCGGCGTTGTCGGCAATGAGGGTAAGCTTATAAAGAAAAACGTCATTCCAATGCTTATCTACACGCTGATCACCGTTGCGATATTCTATATAGTTATCGGTCTCGGCGTTCAGCCGTAAATTCGGTTACAAACTCGATTAT
This sequence comes from Clostridia bacterium, assembly GCA_017436885.1. Lineage (GTDB taxonomy): Bacteria > Bacillota > Clostridia > Oscillospirales > CAG-272 > RUG12395. The sequence continues at coordinate 4,900 of JAFSCG010000134.1, forward strand.
ATAAAACAGACCCGCCGCAAGATCCTTCGCTTTGCTCGAGGATGACTGCGGCGGGTTTTTGATTATTTCACTCTCTACTCTGCATACTACCACCTTTATTAGCTTTATGACAATTTGCACGACGGAGTCGGCTTTACATCAAACAACAAGCAAATCAAAGTATCGCTGCAATTATCATAACCGCGACAGAAACACCCCATATCATAGGCAAAGGGATAAGTGCCTCATCACAAAAAGACTCAAACGGGGATAGTTTTTCATCCTCCTTATCCGCCATTATACGGGCGGCATTAACGGCGCGCCGTGCACCGTTAGCACCCAAAAAAACTACGTCAAACAGCACAGTAATACCTGTTGGCACGATTCCAAACGCCGCAAGCACATTAAATATCGCCGCAAGCGCACCTGAAATAAACGGAAAATGGAATCTTAAAAGATTGATTTTTTTCATACTGATCCTACCACTCAAACGGCTCCATGAAAGAATCGGAATCGTATTTTTCAAGGCAATGGTAACCCACGGCAAATCTGCTGTCGGTGCTTTCCTCGATTATCAGCCAGATATATCTGCTGCCAAGCTCAATTCTTCCCTTTACGCCGTTTTCGTTAAATCTCCACCCCCCGTTTTCCGAGTGTGCGGTAACGGTCAAATACGATACTTCGGAATTATCTATCGCGTAATTCTCTCTTTCAGGGTCCGGAGTATAGTATATATACTTGTATTTAAATTCAACCTTGACCTGTGAATCATCAGGGGTACCAAAACGGATAAAGGTCTGCCCGTAAGCACCGTATTCGTTCCCCGTAGTCTTCTCCAGACTTGTGGATTTGTACCAAAGCTCACTTATGGCTGACTTTGCAACGTCTTCTCCGCTTTTCTTAATCGGAGTATACGTAAGCTTTGAAACGATCCTCGTATGCTCGTTTGGCTCAAAGGGCTCGGAATAACGACGGTATTCGTCGTACAGTTCGAGAGATCTTTCAAAGGATATTTTTTCTTTACTGCTGCCTTGTTTCAAATAACGGTCTTCGTTATTTAAAATAATGGTATACAGACAGCTGTAATCTCCGTCCTTTGTAAGCTCGCACAGGCTGTATCTCAATTCGGAGTATTGGTCATTGTCAACGTGGATATATCCGTCGCTGTCAAGCCAGCAAACACCGTTTTTCAGCACTTCAAGCAAAACGGGAACACCGTCCTTTTGGGTGAAAATGGCTTTTATGTTGTAATTTTCGTCAAGAAGAAGCAATTCATCCCGCCCATCGCCATTAAGGTCGATTTCGTCATAGCCAAGGTCGAGATAAAAAGTCTGAGCCATATAAAGCAGACGGTTATAATATTCAAAATCAGTATCGTTCGAAAAACGGAAGAGATTATCGTATTCACCGTTCAGCCAACTATTGTAATTATAATTTTCAACACTTTCGGTAATTGCCTTGTACGTTTCTAAAATTGCCGAATAGCTTGAAAAGTCCGCTAAAGGCAACTCCTCGTTCACATTAGCATCCTCCAAGGGAAGATGAACGTAAGGCGCCTGCAGCTTGCAGAAGTGCGTCTGATTATCTCCGGGTAGATAAACCTTCTCCTTCCGCAACAACTTAAATTCTTCGGCATCTATAACAGTGCGTACTCCGTCCACGATCTTGAAAAGCTCGACCGTTTCTTTCTTTTCGGCATCAAAGATCTCGCCGTAAATGATTTCGTATACCATCTTATCACCGTCAACGCGGCATACGTATCCGGTAGCGCTTTGAATGTTGCCCTCTTCTGTAAAGCGTTCTATCAGTATAAGACCATCCTCACCGAATATCATAGTACTCATTCCGTAATTTGCTTCAAGAAGCATGGGCTTTTCATCGGCAAGAGTAAAAATAGCTCTGAGGTACGAGCGCTTGGTCAATAAGAGCAGTTCGGGAGTGCCGTTACCGTCAAGATCCTTAAACCCGTACCCGAGGCGCTTCAGCGCTTCCTCGTCCTTGCAGGCGTTCACTATTCCTGTAAGCGCTTCGGCGATCTTTGCCTCCCTCTCGTCCATACCCTCGGTACTAGGCTCGGGAAGCTCTCCCCCGTTCAGCTTCTCGTTAAGAAGCGCGGTATACTGTGCAATAACTTCGGCATATAACCCCTTCTGCTCCTCATAGGTCTTTTCAGCCTTGGCACATGAAACCGCAGAAATAATCATACAGAGACATAAAAGCGTCACTAAAAACCTTTTCATACTTACTTATTACCTCGTAGATCTTTTATTCTATACTTTGCGCAGGTGCGCCGAGCATCTCAAGAAAAGCCTTTGCCCTGTATGCTTTGTATGGACCTATGGCGTCTCCGTCCTCCACAGCAATGTGGAATCCGTGCTCGTTTGCAGTTGTCAACTCAAAGGGCGACGGGTCAAAGAGCAATATGTTTTCAACCTTATCGTCATCAGTTTCATTCAGTTTCAATCTTGGGCAGTAGCGATATGATGTAAAACCGTTATAAAACGATTCTGCCTTTTTAAACAGTATCTTTATTATCTGCGGATACCAGGTAACTATATGCTCCACGGTGGCAAAGTGATATGACTTTTTGGTGTACAGACATGATATTGTACGAATGCGATATTCCTTATCTTGCCCTTTTATGGTAACGTCCGTTTCTTTCGGCATAAATAGTATCATAGACGCGATACCGCGATGCTTTTCGAGCTTATATCCCCTTCTGTCGCAGACCGCTTCCAGCTTTTTTAACGTATCGGATATAATTTTGAAGGCTCTTATAAAAGAATAAATAAACCTGATGAGAAAAAACCACAAGATCGCCTCAACGGTGAATATGAACATTACTATCATACTTTTACCTCCCTATTCAGAGAAATAATCCGCGCGCCATTTCTTCTGTCCAAAGTAAGCTCCACACAGCGAAAGAGGATATCCAATGGCAACAAAGGCAAATAGTCCGAAAATAAACCCAAATCTTTTATATGCGGTTCCACAAAGAGGAACTAAGTATAAGATCCATATTTTCGCGAAATACGGTATAGCAAGACAAAGATAGAGCACCGCCAAAAAGACCAAGTCTGCCAGCCAATATTTTTTGATATGATATTTAAGACCTTCGCGGTAACCGACAAGGCACTTTGTATCTTCAATAAAATCGCGCCTTGCTCTTTTTGAGAAGATAAACGAAATAGCTGTTCCGGGAACAAAAGCGATCAAACTACACAAGTCCTGTACCACTGCATCAAACCTTAAGAGCTCTAATCTGTTTTCAGGCTCCTCGTTAAGTGCGTAAAAATAATTATGAACTGAAGGAAATATCTCGCCAATTAGCGGAACCAATAAGTATGCCGTGAGATAATACAGTCCCAGCATGGCCCCAAAACTTGCCGGTATAAGCCACAAAGAAAACGACGGTCGCTTACTTTTCTTTACTTCCATACTAACTCCTAATTATCATTGAGAATTTTTTCGGTGCATACGTACTTTCAAAAGACAAGAAGGGGCTGTCCGCAAACGGACAGCCCCTTTTGCGGGTCGCGTTTAATTATTCAGCTGTTTCGGGTGCAGGGCTTTCGCTTACCGTGTCGCCGTCCTAGATCTTTTTGCCGAGGATGTTGGGAAGCTGCATTCCTGCGAGGTTGAACACCTCGTCAAGGGGAGGAACGGACTTCATCATACCGGAGATAAAGTTTGCGGTAGAGGTCTTTCCGTCGCCGTTCTGACCACCGTCCCAAACGGTTACCTTGTCGATCTTGATGTTCTTAACGGCATCCACCTGAATACGCATAAGCTCTTCAAGCTTGTCGGCAATAAGGAGCTTGAGAGCCGCCTCTGCATCGCCGTTTGCGGACTTAACGATCTCGGCAAAACCTGCAGCCTGCTTGCGGAGGATCTCCTCCATACCGCGTGCCTCAGCCTCCATCTTTGCGTAGATAGCGTCTGCTTCACCCTTTGCAATGCGACGGGTCTGCTCTGCCTCTGCTTCTGCGGCAAGCTCCATTTCCTTCTTCTTTGCCTCGGCACGAACGATAACGTCCGCTTCAAGGGTAGCCTGCTCTTTGGCGCGTCTTGCTTCTTCTGCTGCCTGCTCGGCGCTGTAGGACTCCTCCAGAGCCTTTGCAGCCTGGATCTTCTCTGCGGTGGTGGCGATCTTCATGGCCTCTGCCTCTTTTTCCTTAAGGGCAGCCTCGGACATGGCGATCTTCATTTTTGCTTCGTTTTCGCCCTGGATAGCAACGGAATCCGCCTCGGACACCTTGATACGCTGATCCATGCGCGCCTGTGCCTCACCGATAGAACCGTCTCTGTCCTGCTCGGCAACGCTCTTCTTCGCGTCGTTTATTGCCTTTGCGGCAGCCTCTTTACCAAGGGCGGCAATGTAGCCGGATTCGTCGCTGATATCGGTTACGTTTACGTTGATAAGACGGAGACCGATCTTGCGGAGCTCAGTTTCCACGTTGCTGCTTACTGCTGCAAGGAACTTATCGCGGTCGGTATTGATCTCCTCGATATCCATGGTTGCAATGATAAGACGAAGCTGACCGAAGATTATATCCTTGGAAAGCTCCTGTATCTCGGAGAGCTGAAGTCCGAGCAGACGCTCTGCGGCGTTCTGCATTACACCGGGCTCGGTGGAGATACCAACGGTAAATCTGGAGGGAACGTCGATACGGATGTTCTGGCGGGAAAGCGCGTTCTTAAGGTCTACCTGAATGGAGATAGGCGTAAGATCAAGGTATGCGTAGGACTGGAATACGGGAATGATGAATTCCGCACCGCCGTGGATACACTTGGCGCTTCTGTTGGTGCCGTCCTTGTTTTTACCGATAGATCCGTAGATTACCATGACCTTATCGGAGGGGCACTTCTTATACCTTGAGCACAGCCATGCTATAAAGGAAAGAAGCACGAGAGCAACGGCGCAAATAAGTACAATGGATTCAATAGGCATTTTTTGTCCTCCTGAAAAAATATTTATGATTTATTTTCTTTTAACAACGAGAGTAGTTTGACCGCTGGTGCCTGTTACCACTATCTCCGAACCCGTGGGAATGGGCTCTGCCTCGTCCGTAACGGCGTTGCGCTCCACGTAGCTGCCTTGAAGCATAAGGTGTACCTTTCCCTCTCCGCTTCTGGCGGCGGGCACGGCAAGATGCACCTTTCCCGCTGTGCCTACGGTATTGCGGTTATCGGTGTTGCCGTTGCTGCGCAGCCTTGTCATGAGGCGCATGAGCCAAGCGAGGCAAAGCATCATCAAAAAGCCGCACACACCGGAGATCACCACGTTAAGCCAGATCGCCACGCCTGCCCTCTCCAGACAAACGCCGAGCCAACCGAAAACCACGAAAAACGCTACGATACCGCGTATCGTGAATATGCGAAGACCCTCAAGCCCCTCGAAGCCGGAATCCCCGTCGGAGATCTCCTCGCCGAAAACGCCGTCGCCGTCGTCAACTGCAACGTCGTCGCCGTCGATA
>JAFSCG010000135.1 GCA_017436885.1 Clostridia bacterium
ACCTTGGTGATATAGTCTGCGGCGCCGAAGTGAAGAAGAACTCTCTTGCCCTCAAACTCTGCGGGCACGGTCACGGTGCGGTGATACCAGATATAATCTGAATGGCGCTTATTGTTAAGACCGGAAAGCTCGCACTGATAAACGAAGGGTACGGTTATCTTGGTGTCAAGAGTGGTGCGGCTCTGCCATTTTTCCGCTTCGCCAATGCCGCTTTCATCAAAGGCGAAATCCCAATCACCGTTGAGGCACAGCCAGCTCTCGCGGTATTTGTCGGGACGGGGATGCTCGGAACGGGGTATCTGCTTAGTCATTGTCATTCCTCCGAATTTACAAAAAGTTGTTGTGGATACAAAAATATCTTTCTAATATTTTGCCTATTTAAAGGGATTTTTTACAATATTTCCCTTATACATTATTTATTATATATTACAAAAAGTTGCTTTTCAAGTCCTACGGCAAAAAAACTCCGCTTACTGCGGATTTTTGTTCGCTTTAAGATAAAACCGCAAAAAAAGCGGTGCAAAGCCCGGTCTCCTGCTCAAAAGCCCCCCGATATGTGGTTTTGTTTCTCTGCTTTGCAAAAAAATAACCTTTACCCTATTTACCTTTTGTGAATTTGCCGATATAATAAAAACGTATCCGAATGAACAGTTACGGAAGGAACACTATGCAAGAGCGTACTGAGCGTCCCCTGTGGCGCAAAAGGTCAGAGCTGTTGGGAAAACGGCCCATACTTGTGGACGAGATATGCTTTAACGGAGCGGCGGGTGAGCTTTCCCCGAGCCGTCTGTCCTCAAACGAGATCCTTGAGATAGCGGTGGTCACGGAAGGAAGCGGCACCGTTCAGGTATTCGGGCAGGCGATCCCCTGCAAAAAAAGCGACGTTTTCATAATCCCGCCGGAGATTCCCCACGGCTACCTTCCCGCAGAGGGAACGGAAAAGCTGTACGTGTCCCAAATGCTTTTTGACGTAAGGGACTGGCTCGAGGGAGATACCGCCGCTTTCGGGCATCGGCGTTTTTGTTACGGAGCGTTCCGCGACAGGTCCCTTGTTGCTTACGCCATGCTGACCTCAAGTATGCTTGAAGAGGTGCTTGAGCTGTTTGCCGTTATCCGAAGAGAGGCAGAAGAAAAGCAGGACGAATGGCGCGACGTGCTAAAGGCCCATCTTACGGTGCTGCTTGTAAAGCTGAGCAGATATATGGGCGATGCAGTGCTTAATATAAAGGAAACGAATACCGCGGACTGGACCTACGCTGCCTACGCCGTAAGAATAGTTATGGAAAGGTTCGGAGATGCGGCCCTCACCCTTGAATCAGTTGCCGAAACGCTGTACGTAAGCAAATCCCATCTCAGCCGGTCCTTCAGAGAATTTACCGGAGGATCATTTTCCGATTATCTGCGCGAGATGCGCCTGAACAATGCGTGCAAGCTGCTGAGGGAAACGGAGCTTACGGTGGAGGAGATAGTAAGCCTTTGCGGTCTTAAGGACGTTCCCTCCTTCTACCGCAATTTTCAAAAGCACACGGGTGTTACGCCCAGCCAATACAGAACAGAAAAAATAAATAACAGAAAAAAAGGAGAAAGACTTATGGTAGTATTAAGCGACATTTCCGAAAAGCTGCAACAGGGTAAGGGCAAGATAGTTGTCCAGCTTATCGAGGAGGCTCTCAACGAAGGCTGCGACCCCGAAAAAATACTTAACGAGGGTCTGCTTGACGGAATGAACGTTATCGGTCAGAAGTTCCGCAACAACGAGATATTCGTTCCCGAGGTGCTTATTGCCGCACGCGCAATGAATATGGGCGCCCAGGTCCTCAAGCCCCATCTTGTTGCAAACGGAGTTAAGGCAACGGGCAAGGTGTGCATCGGTACCGTACAGGGCGACCTGCACGATATCGGCAAGAACCTTGTAAAGATGATGATGGAGGGCAAGGGCCTTGAGGTGGTCGACCTCGGCACCGACGTTTCCGCCGAGACCTTCGTTAAGACCGCCATTGAGCAGGACTGTCAGGTAATTTGCTGCTCCGCTTTGCTTACTACAACCATGAACGTAATGGGCGACGTTGTAAAGCTTGCAAACGAGGCAGGCATTCGCGACAAGGTAAAAATTATGATAGGCGGAGCTCCCGTAAACGAGGACTTCTGCAAGCTTATCGGTGCTGACGCCTACACCGAGGATGCCGCAAGTGCCGCAAATCTTGCAGCAGAGCTCTGCAAGGCTTAAGACAACAGCATAAACAAAAAAGGCAGGTGGCCGCTTGGGATCAGTATTACTGTATACCTGCTGTCCACCTGCCCCTTTACTTTATATATACGTTTGATCGGAGGATCATATTATGAAAAAGCTGTCTGCGGAAGCCCACGCATATTTAAACGATGCCTCTCTTATCGCCGAGCGCGACACGTGGTTTGCACGCTTGAGCGACCTTTTCGACGGCAAGGAGAACGACTATAACGCAAAAAAGGTATTCACTCTTCACGGCATCGTTCCCCGTCCGAGGGACAATTCCTATCTTTACACCGATCCCGAGGATTGGGTAACCGATTGCCTTGAATTGATGCCGGCCCGGAAGGGAACGCAGCCCGAGGGCTTTACCCCTGTTTGCGTGGAATATCCCCCCTACGGAGTGCATTACATAGACAAGATGCTGGGAGCAAAGGTGTATTTCCATTGCGGTCAATGGAATGCCGATTATCTCACCTCCCCCATCGGTTCTCTTGAAATGCCCGACCTTGATAAGGACGAGACGTGGCAGCTCTCCAAGCGCGCCGCAAAGGCATTCCTTGACGCGGACGTAAAGCTTCCGCTTTTCGGACTGCCCACCCTTTCAAGCGCGCTGAATATCCTCCTCAACCTCTACGGGCAGGAGGCGCTTATAGCAATGTACGAGGACGAGGACGCGGTGCGCCACGACCTTGACGTTATAAACTCACTTATCCGCACTCTGCACAGATGG
>JAFSCG010000136.1 GCA_017436885.1 Clostridia bacterium
CGTAGGTGTCGCCGTTTGCGTATTTAAGGCTTGCAATTCCCGTCATTGCGTCGCTCTTGAAGCTTCCCTCGTATATATTGCCCGAGGCGAAGGTAAGCGCGCCGTGTCCGTTTTTGCGGAAGTCGTCCCCAAGCTCGCCCTTGTAGCGACTGCCGTTGGTGTAGGTAATAACGCCCGTTTCGCCGTCAAGCTCGCCAACAAGGCCGTTTGAATAGGTTATTCTTCCCTTTACGGGCTCGCCGTCCTTTATCATGCCGAGGAAGGTAATGACCTCGCCGTTTTCCAGCTCCACCTTTTCATAACGGTAGCCCATATAGTAAAGTCCGCCTATTACTGCGGCAAAGACCAGAACTGCGCAGAGACACGCAAGAATGATGCGCCTTCCCGTGCTTGGGCGGCGCCTGCGGCCCTTCTTTTTGGGAACGTAGGTAAGCTCCGGATTATCGGTTACAAGATTGCTGTTCATATGTTACCTCCCGTCATAGTTAAAAAGTTGTCCACCATGCGCAGTACAACGGGCAAGAATAAGTACACGAGGACAGTGAGCACCAGCACTACGACAATGGAAAATGTCAGAGATGCCGCACCGTTGCGCTTAGCGGAAAAGCGGCGCTCGGCTTCAGACCGTCTTTCGTCGGGTATATAGAAGCGAGTTTGCAGCAAGGAATTGATAAAAGCCTGCTTTGTGGGAGCTTTTACCTCCTCGCCTTCGGTCTCCTCCGGGGGAAGCACTGCGTGTACCGTTCGGCGGAGCATTGAGCCGGCCTTGAGCAGCATAAGCTTATTGGGAGAATTAAAGCCTCCCTCCTCCGGGCTTATGGCCGTTGCCTCATCGTGGGCGTGCATACCGAGAATGGGATCGACTATGCTTCCCGTGCGCCTCTTTGCAACGTAAGCGGCAATAACGCTTGCAATGCCGCCCACTGCAAATGCACCCACAAAGTAAAACAGTGCCATGGAGTCAAACTGCAGATTGTAGAATGAAAGGTCGCTGTAATAAGAAACTATCAGCTTCCAAAGTTCCATATAGCCTCCTTGTGAGGGTATTATTTCTTAGGGTAGATGGTGGAGATGCCGCCCATATAGGGACGGAGAGCCTCGGGGATCTTAACGGTGAAGTCTGCGGTGAGGTTGTTCTCCAGGAACGCGATAAGCATACGGGGCGGTGCAACGTCGGTGTTGTTGAGGGTGTGGGCAAAATACTTGCCGTTTTCGCCGTTTACGCGGATCTTCAGGCGGCGTGCCTGCGCTTCGCCCAGATTGGAGCAGCTTCCGACCTCGAAATACTTCTTCTGGCGGGGAGACCAAGCCTCTACGTCCACGCTCTTTACCTTCAGGTCCGCAAGGTCGCCGGAGCAGCACTCCAGAGTGCGGACGGGAATGTCGAGGGTGCGGAAGAAATCAACGGTGTTCTGCCAGAGCTTGTCGAACCACGCCATGCTGTCCTCGGGCTTGCAGATAACGATCATTTCCTGCTTTTCGAACTGGTGGATGCGGTAAACGCCTCTCTCCTCTATGCCGTGTGCGCCCTTTTCCTTGCGGAAGCAGGGGCTGTAGCTGGTGAGGGTGTAGGGCAGCTCCTTCTCGTCGATAAGCTGGTCGATGAACTTACCGATCATGGAGTGCTCGCTCGTTCCGATAAGGAACAGATCCTCTCCCTCGATCTTGTACATCATTGCGCTCATCTCGTCAAAGCTCATAACGCCGGTTACAACGTCGGAGCGGATCATGAACGGGGGCACGCAGTAAGTAAAGCCGCGTCCGATCATGAAGTCGCGGGCATAGGAGAGGATTGCGCTGTGCAGACGGGCAATATCGCCCATGAGATAGTAGAAGCCGTTACCTGCAACGCGGCGTGCGGCATCAAGATCGATGCCGACAAAGCGCTCCATAATGTCGGTGTGGTAAGGGATCTCGAAATCGGGCACTACGGGCTCGCCGAAGCGCTCTACCTCAACGTTTTCGCTGTCGTCCTTACCTACGGGAACGCTTGCATCAATGATGTTGGGGATGGTCATCATGATGGTCTTGATCTTTTCCTCAAGCTCTGCGGTGCGTGCCTCGATGGCGGCAAGGTCCTTGGTTGCCTCCTGAACGGCGAGCTTTGCCTTCTCGGCCTCCTCCTTCATGCCCTTTGCCATGTACATACCGATCTCCTTGGAGGCGCGGTTCTTCTGGGCGCGGAGGGTGTTGCCCTTGGTCTCTGCTTCCCTCTTTTCGGTGTCGAGGGCAATTACCTCGTCAACCAAAGGGAGCTTTCTGTCCTGAAACTTCTTTTTGATGTTTTCTTTAACAAGCTCGGGGTTTTCCTTAAGAAATTTAATGTCTATCATCGTTTTATCCTTCTTTTTGTACGAAATTTAGGTGTTTTTGTGATAAGATGTCGAAAAATGGTAAAAAATGGAAATTATCAAAGGCTTATGGGCGATCCGCCGCCGAGGAGGGTGAGAAGCTCGTCCAGATCCTCGTTGTCCTCAAAGTAGATCTTTATGCTCTTTTCCCTTCCCTTTGCGTTGATCTTTACCTTACGTCCGAGAGCCCTGCGCACCTTGTTCTCAAGCTCCTTTGCGTAGTTTATCTCGGTAATTTGCACTTCATCCGCTTCTTTTGGTGCTTCCAGTGCTTTTTTTACTGCCTTTTCCACTTCGCGGACGGACATACCGCCGTCTCTGGCGGCTTCTGCTATCACCGATTGCAGCTTTTTGTCCTCGATCGGGAGCAATGCGCGGCAGTGGCCTGCGGAAAGCGCTCCGCTGCGGAGCATTTCCATAATATTATCGGGCAATTCCGTAAGTCTTATGGCGTTTGCAACGGCACTGCGGCTTTTTCCTATCTTTTCCGCGATCTCCTCCTGTGTCATATTCCACACGGTAGAAAGCTCGCGGTATGCAAAGGCCTCCTCTGCTGCGTTAAGATCCTCACGCTGAACGTTTTCAACTATTGCAAGCTGTGCGGTGGTGATATCGTCGGCAATTACGGTTACTACGGGCACTTCCGTAAGTCCCGCAAGCTTTGCGGCACGATAGCGACGCTCACCGGCGATTATCTGGTAAAATCCGTTGCCGCTTTCTCTTACTACCAGAGGCTGGAGCACACCGTGGAGCTTGATGGATGATGCAAGAGCGGCAAGTGCCTCCTCCTCAAAGTCCTTTCTTGGCTGCTCAGCCCGTGCCTCAAGGCGCGAGATAGCTACTGTGGTAACGGAATTGGAGGTGTCGGCAAAATTGTCGAACAAAATATTGTCAAGACCCTTGCCGAGTCCGGATTGTTTGGCCATTTCGTTCCTCCCTTCGAACGTTTTTTGCTTAAAAAGCTTCCTTTTTATATATTATATATAGCGTTGGTCAGATTCGGGTAATAAGCTCCTTTGCAATGTCCATGTATTCCCTTGCGCCCTTGCAGTATTTGTCGTGGTAATATACGGGCATTCCGAATCCCGGCGCCTCGGAAAGCTTGACGTTGCGGGATACGGGCGTGGCGAAAAGCTTGTCAGCGTAGTACTTTTTCAGCTCCGATACCACCTGCATTGAGAGAACGAGGCGTCCGTTGTACATTGTCAGTACTATGCCCGTGATCTCAAGATCGGGATTGTAGAGCTTTTTGATCTTGGAGGTGGTTCCCATAAGCATGCCGAGACCCTCCAGTGCGTAAAATTCGCACTGCATTGGGATTATTACTCCGTCTGCACAGGTCAGAGCGTTTACGGTAAGCATTCCAAGAGACGGCGGACAGTCTATAACTATGTAATCGAACTTGTCCTTGATGGGTTCGAGGGCTTTCTTAAGCCTTGATTCCCTGTTTTCCATGTCGTAAAGGTCGAACTCGGCACCTGCAAGGTTAATGTTCGACGGAATTATGGAAATGTTTTCGAATTTTGTGGGTAAGATCGCGTTTTCGGCGGGTGTGAAGCCGATAAGCACCTCGTAGGTGGAGCTTTTTATCTGTTTTTTATTGATTCCGAAGCCGCTTGTGGCGTTTCCCTGGGGGTCAAGGTCGCAAATGAGCACTTTTTTGCCCAAAATGCCCATTGATGCGGTAATGTTGACGGCGCTTGTGGTTTTTCCAACGCCGCCCTTCTGGTTTGCGAATGCAATTATGCGGGCCATAGCTTCTCCTTTTCGGGGAGTTTTAGAGATATAGATAATTATACAGCATTACTGACGCAATGTCAACGAGTTTGTGAGCATTTTTGCTTTGTTAACCGAATATTAACATAAATGTTTCACGTGAAACGTGTTCCTCTTCCCTGCTCGCACGTTTTTAATACTCGCATAAACGTTTCACGTGAAACAACCCTCGCCGCGCAGTGCTAACGTTTCACGTGAAACATTTTCCCTACCTTCCAATCATTGGCGGTCGTGTTCACGATCTGTTAACAGTGAGTTCCGATTGGGTTAATAATTCCTCGGTAAAATTATAAAGGTTTTGCATTACCTGAATAGGTCACCGAATTTTGGGTAATAATCACGCAAAACCGAAGGAGGTATAAAGAAATGTTCAAAAAAATGATTTTTGCAGCGTTGTTATTGGCGCTTTCAGCTGTTATGTCGGTAAATTCCGTGGCTGTTGCGGCAATTGAACCTGCGGAGGAGGTTCCGCTGGTGATGTCCCGATCCCAAAGCAGGTCTGCGTCAAGCGCAAAGCTGGTCGGCGACACAACATATTTCCACATACGCTCGTTTTCCGATGAAAACGGCGCCGTTGAGGTCAGTTGGGATCAAAACACGTCAACTGCGCGTGTTGTCTGCGTTGGATTGGAGATCGAAGCTACTGTGGGACAGCCTTATATCATAGCAAACGAGCGTGTTATCTACAGCGGAAGGAATAATTTTACCGAAAACGGCAAATTATACGTTCCTGCGCGCAGCATCTGTAGGGCTTTCGGGTTCAATATCGTATGGAACGCCGAAGAACGCACTGTTTACGTAAATAATTACGGAACGCCGATAGAAAGCGGAGATCAATTCTATAATACGAACGATCTTTATTGGCTTTCGCGCATAATCAGCTGTGAAGCTGGCGGAACGGAGCCGCTTATCGGTCAGATCGCGGTGGGAAACGTCGTTTTGAACCGAGTAAAGGACCCTTCGTCTCCAAATACGGTGTATGACGTTATATTTGATAATCGGTACGGTGTTCAGTTTACGCCCGCTTATACGCCGAATATCTATAAGGAACCCTTTGAGATATCGGTCATAGCTGCTAAAATATGCCTTGAGGGCTTCAGCGTCAGTGAAGATGCGCTGTTTTTTTACTCGCCAAGGTACGTTTACGCCGCTTGGATAGAGGAGAACAGGGAATATCTCTTTACCATCGGAGGACACAAGTTCTTTTCTTAATGCAAAAAAGGCCTTCGCGGCCTTTTTTGCTTTATATTGAGGGAGAAGACGGGGGATATTTTCCTTCCTATTTTATTATATTAATTATAAAATATCTATTGAAATGTTCATAATATTGTAGTATAATATAAAGTGCAAAAATTTGGATAAGTGTAAATTCGACCGTTTGCGACCTTCGGAACGGGGAATTGCACGATATGAAAAATGTTTCACACAGAAAGAAGGTCTGCAATGTCTACCGAAAACAAAAAGGGTGGTATCTCCGTTGAAGCGGAGCATATTTTTCCCATTATTAAAAAATGGCTCTATTCCGATAAGGAGATCTTCCTCCGCGAGATCGTTTCCAACGCAGTAGATGCCGAAACCAAGCTTAAAAGGCTTGTATCTCTCGGCGAGGTCCGTGATATATCCACCTCCGATCTTGCCGTTACCGTAGCTCTCGATAAGGAGCTCGGCACCGTTACCGTCACCGATAACGGTATTGGTATGACCGCTGAGGAGGTCGAAAAATACATCTGCTCCATCGCTCTCTCCGGTGCTCTTGATTTTATTAAGGAGTACGAGGGTGAGGGAAGCGACGGCAAGAGCGGCATTATCGGCCATTTCGGTCTGGGCTTTTACAGCGCGTTCATGGTCGCCGACAAGGTGGAGGTATTCACCAAGTCCTATAAGGATGCGCCCGCCGTTTATTGGGTCTGTGATTCCGCGGGATCCTACGAGATGAGCGAGTGCGACAGGGAAGAGCGCGGCACCGAGATCGTAATGCATATCGGCGACGAGGGCAAGGAATATCTTGATGCAAACGCCCTCCGCGGCATTCTGGAAAAGTACTGCTCCTTCCTGCCCGTTCCCGTGTATTTCAAGGGCGGATGCGACTGCGACCATCACCACGAGGAAGGGAAGTGCGATTGCGATCACGACCACGGAGAGGAGCACGAGTGCGAGTGCGAAAAGCCCATAAACGACGTCTCTCCCCTCTGGCAGAAAAGCGCTTCCGAGTGCACCGACGAGGAGTACACCGCCTTCTATCGCAAGGTATTTTCCGATTGGCGTGAGCCCCTGCTCACCGTCCATATCAACGCCGATTATCCCCTTAACTTCAAGGGTATACTTTATTTCCCCCGCAGGGAGAGCGAGTTCGAGAACACCGAGGGTCAGATCAAGCTCTATTATAATCAGATGTTCGTTGCCGACAACATCCGCGAGGTCATTCCCGAGCATCTGCTGATGCTCCGCGGCGTGCTTGATTGCCCCGAGCTTCCTCTGAACGTCAGCCGTTCTTATCTGCAAAATAACACCTACGTTAAGAAAATTGCCGCCCATATTACCAAAAAAGTGGCGGATAAGCTGGTTTCCATGAAGGAAAATCAGCGCGAGAAGTACGAAAGCATCTGGCAGGACGTTAAGACCTTTGCGGAATACAGCTGTATGTGCGATCCCAAGTTCTTCGACCGCGCAGGCGACGCAATGCTCCTTCCCATCTGCGGCGGCGGCTTCAAGACCCTCGACGAATATCTTGAGGCGGCAAAGGAAAAGCACGAGAACACCGTCTATTACGCAGGTGACGAGCAGGTGCAGGCACAGTACGTCTCCATGTACCGCAAGCAGGGAATTGAGGTGGCGCTGCTTGACAGATTCGTTGACACGCAGTTCATCCAGCTCCTTGAAAACAAGAAGAGCGGCGTGAAGTTCGTGCGCGTTGACGCCGACGTTGCAGGCGCGCTGAAGGGCGAGAGCGAGAACGCCGCCGCAAGCGAGGCACTTATCTCCCTCTTTAAGGAAGCGTCGGGCAAGGAAAAGCTTAATCTTAAGCTTGAAAACCTCCTTGACAGCACCATTCCCGCCATCCTCAACATCTCCGAGGAGAGCCGCCGTATGGACGACATGATGA
This sequence comes from Clostridia bacterium, assembly GCA_017436885.1. Classification (GTDB taxonomy): domain Bacteria; phylum Bacillota; class Clostridia; order Oscillospirales; family CAG-272; genus RUG12395. The sequence goes on from JAFSCG010000136.1 coordinate 7,231, forward strand.
AGATGTACGCAACCATCAACGGAGGCGAGGAGCGTCCCTCCTTTACGGAGGAGACCCTCTGCATCAATATAAACAACCCCATGGCAGCCGCCCTTGCGGCAAAAACGGAGTTCGACGAAGGCGACAAGCTCGTTGCCCGTCAGCTCTACGGTCTCAGCGCTCTTTCCCAGCGTCGGCTTGACGCAAAGGAGCTGGAGGCGTTCCTTGCCGACAGCTACGCGCTGCTTAATAGGATTACCGAAAAATAAACATTTTGGAGGACGTTATGCATAAGACGTACGTAACCAGCGGAGTTTGCTCCCGCCAGATAGATATCGACATTGACGATAACAAGGTAATAACCGCCTGCCGCTTTACCGGCGGCTGCAACGGAAACACCCAGGGCGTTGCCGCTCTTGTTGTGGGCATGACCTGCGAGGAGGCTATCGAGCGCCTTTCGGGCATTCGCTGCGGCATGAGAGCCACCTCCTGCCCCGATCAGCTTGCCCGCGCTCTTAAGGAAGCATTGGCTGAGCAGTAAGCTTTGTAAATGTGAAGGTCGCTTCACGCGACCTTAAAAAACAACTCGTTTTGATCTTCAATAATTTTTGTACGGAGTGAACCGAAATGGATAACAACACGGCTCGCAAGAGCTTGGAAAAATGGCTTAATTACGATGCTCTCGATAATGATATGAGAGCGGAGCTGGAGGCTATAAAGGACGACGAGAACGAGGTAGTCAGCCGTTTTTACGGAAATCTCACCTTTGGTACTGCGGGTCTGCGCGGAGTTATGGCCGCAGGAACCGCCAGAATGAACGTTTATACCGTTATGCAGGCAACACAGGGTCTTTGCCATCTTATTATCGGCGAGAATGCCTGTGACCGAGGCGTTGCCATCGCCTACGACACCCGCAACAACTCCCGTCTTTTTGCGGAGTGCTCTGCCCGCGTGCTTGCGGCAAACGGAATAAAGGCGTATCTTTTCGACGATGCACGCCCCACCCCCGAGCTTTCCTTTGCTTTGCGCCATCTGGGCTGTATTGCGGGCATCAATATCACCGCCAGCCACAACACCAAGGAGTATAACGGCTACAAGGCATATTGGGAGGACGGCGCACAGCTTCCCCCCGACCACGCGGACACCGTTTGTGCCGCTATCGAGAAGGTCGATATCTTCACGGGCGTAAAGACCGTGGATCTCGACGAGGCCATCGCCGACGGCAGAGTGGCCATCATCGGCAGGGAAGTGGACGAGGCGTTTCTCGACTCTGTTTTTGCCGTTCGTCTGAACCCCAAGGGCTTCGATAAGGCCGCAGAGGAGATGAGCATAGTATATACTCCCCTCCACGGTGCGGGCTGGAAGCACGTTCCCGAGATATTTGACCGTATGGGCTTCAAGCATATCAGCGTGGTGCCCAGTCAGGCAACTCCCGACGGCGAGTTCCCCACGGTAAAAAAGCCCAATCCCGAGATCGCAGACGTGTTCGTTCCCGGTATCGAGCTTGCTGACCGCGTCGGTGCCGATCTCGTTATCGCCACCGACCCCGATTGCGACCGCGTCGGCGTTATGATCCGCAAGGCAGACGGAAGCTTTGACCGCATTTCCGGTAACGCCATGGGAGCAATGCTCCTGGACTATATCCTTTCCGCCATGAAGGAGGAGGGAGGCATTCCCGAGGATGCTTACGCCGTTAAGACCATCGTAAGCACCGAGCTGTTCGCACGCATCTGCGAGGCAAACGGCGTTAAGTGCTACAACGTGCTTACGGGCTTCAAGTTTATCGGCGAGGTCATCAAAAAGCACGAGCTTGTAGGCCGCGGCACCTATATTATCGGCTTTGAGGAGAGCTACGGCTATCTTAAGGGCACCTACGCCCGCGATAAGGACGCCGTTTGCGGCTCCATGCTCATTGCGGAAATGGCAGCGTATTACCGCACCAAGGGTATGACCCTTGCAGATGCGCTTGATTCTCTCTTTGAGAGATACGGCTATTTTGCCGAGTCCACCCAGAGCATCGACATCGTCGGACACGATGCCGCCGAAAAGATGAAAAACATCACCGCCGACCTCAGAAGCGCACCTCCCACGGAGATCTGCGGCAGTAAGGTGGTTGGCATCGGAGATTATCGCGAGGGCTTCATCCGCGATCTGAAAACGGGCAGGGAAAAGCCCACGGGTCTTCCTTCCTCGGACGTTCTGCGTTACGCCCTTGAAAACGGCGACGTTGTGCTTGTCCGCCCCTCCGGCACCGAGCCCAAGGTAAAGGTATATTTCCTTACCTCCGCGGAAAGCAAGGCCGCCCTTGCGGAAAAAATGGCCCTCTGCGAGGCAGAGGCAAAGCGCCTTACCCAGACGGATTGAGTTAAATACAACGCATGTGGGGTGTGCACCATGGCAGACAGCGAAAGAATGATGCAAAAATTATTCGACGCGGTGGAGGAATGCAAGGATAGCATCCTTGCCGCCGAGAGATATATCTGGAATAATGCGGAAACAGGCTTCCGCGAGTGGAAAAGCCACGAGTATATGAAGGAGCAGTTCCTTCGCCTGGGCTACGAGATATCCGAGGCAGGGGACATCCCCGGCTTTTACGCCGACGTGGATACGGGTCGTCCGGGACCGAAAATAGGTATTTTTGCAGAGCTTGACGCCCTGCTTATCCCCGACCATCCGCAAAAGAATCCCGAAACGGGTGCGGTCCACGCCTGCGGGCACAACTGCCAATGTGCCGCCATGGTTGGTGTTGCGGCGGCGTTGAAGGCCGAGGGCGCACTTGACGGGCTCAGCGGAAGCGTTCGCCTTTTCGTTGTACCCGCAGAGGAGCTTATCGAGATAGGCTACCGCAAGGAGCTGATAGAGAAGGGAATTCTCCATTACTTTGGAGGTAAGCAGGAGTTTCTTTACAGGGGCTACGTGGACGGCGTGGATATTGCCATGCAGGTACACACGGGCGGCAAGCGCTTCGGTATGGAGTGCGGCGGCAACGGCTGTGTATCCAAGCAGTATACTTTCATCGGCAAGGCAAGCCACGGCGCAAACCCCGCAGCGGGACTCAATGCTCTGTATGCCGCCACCAATGCAATGAATATGGTAAACGCCATTCGCGAGCAGTTTGGCGAGGACAGCAGGCTTCGGTTCCACCCCATTATTACCAAGGGCGGCGAGGCAGTTAACGTTATTCCTGCCGAGGTAGTGGTGGAAAGCTATATGCGCGGCGGAAACGTCGCTTCTATCAAAAAGGCAAACGACAAGGCAAACCGCGCCTTTGCTTCAGCCGCAGCGGGAATGGGCTGCAGGCTGTATATCAGCGATAAGATAGGCTATTGCCCCCGCATAGAGAATGCGGCACTTCAGGAGCCGTTCTTTGAGATGGCGCGCCGCTTCTTTTCACCGGAGCAGATACGCGAAAACCGCCCGTGGAGCACGGGCTGTACGGATATGGGCGACCTCTCCGTGCTTATGCCCACGATAATTGCATACACACCTTGCTCCTCAAAGGCAGGACACACCAAGGATTTCGTGGTCGAAGACCCCGTCAGCGCCTGCGTGACCAATGCCAAAATGCAGCTTGGTTGGCTTGTCCGTTTGATGGAAAACGACGCCGAGTACTCCAAAAAAGCCATTGCCGAGGCAGAGCTTCCCTATAAAACGAAGGAAGAGTTCTTCGCCGCAATGGAGGAGCTGAGCTTCGAAGGAGAGGCCGTATCCTATAACGAGGATGGAAGCATCTGTATAAAGTATAAAAATTAGCGAGTTTTCAAGCAAATAAAAGCCCCTGCAAAACGCATTGCGTTTTGCAGGGGTGGTTTTTGTCTGTTGCGGCATCTTCACATCCGCCGCAGGCGGATATATCGCACGCCGTAGGCGTATATCGCAAGCGTTATCGCTTATATCGCGCGCTTTGCGCATATCGCGGGAGGCGGAACGCCTCCCCTACAAGGGTTGCGGTTCTTTCACATCCGCCGCAGGCGGATATATCGCACGCTATGGCGTATATCGCAAGCGTTGTCGCTTATATCGCGCGCTTTGCGCATATCGCGGGAGGCGGAACGCCTCCCCTACAAGGGGTTGCGATCTTTTGCCGTAGGGGCGGATATTATCCGCCCGCATAAAATGGCGATATTACCGAATTTAGAGGTCGTGAACCACCTCATCACCCGCTTTCGCGGGAGCTTCCCC
>JAFSCG010000137.1 GCA_017436885.1 Clostridia bacterium
ATTTACGAGCTTGGTATCACCTATACCCGTTACTTGTATCAGAAGATGCAGGACGGCTTCTCCGGCTTTGTAAGCGGTACCCAATGGTTCCGCGGCAATTGGACCTACCAGAAGAATAACGGACGCTTTGGTCTGAGCTGGGTGGGACAGTCGGCATCCATGGCGAATACCATGATATACCACTACCTGCAAACGGGCGACAAGGAAGCCCTCGAAATGGGCATCGGTGCCCACGACGCATGGCTGAAGTTCGGACGGCGCGAGTGCGGCCTCTTGGACGCTACGATAGATTACGGCGATTGGAGAAAGAAGTACTACACCCCCGATTATCAGCCCGATCCTTGGCAGCTGGGCGAGGCGCAGTACGAGGACCACAAGGGATACGGAAAGGCCAAATTCCGTCGCGATGAAAACGGGGTTATCCAGCTGCAGATAGACGCCTGCAACAGCGGCGGCGGAGCGGAGAACTATTTTGAAGCCTACGACCTTGCAAAAAAGGCGGGCATAGACAAGCCCGAATATCTTGATGCCGCTTACGGTATACTTGACTTTGCGCTCACCCAGCAAAACGAGGAGGGAAGATACGCAAAGAATTGGCGTGCAGACGGCACCATCATTTCGGCGAACGGAACCATCGGCTGCTTCCTCATTCTTCCCATGCTTATTGCATACAAGCGTTCGGGGGATAAAAAGTATTACGATTCCGCAATACGCGCATTTGATTATTATTACGGTGCCCTTGAGCGCGACGGCTTCACCACCGCAGGCGCCCTTGACACCTATTGCATAGATAAGGAATCCTCCAGCCCATTGCTCCGCGCGTCTCTCGCGCTTTACGATATGACGGAGGATAAGCGTTACGTTACCGCCTCCGAGAATATCGCTCACTATCTTTCCACCTGGCTGATGCACTATACCATAAATTATTCCAAGGACTCTGTCCTTGGCAAGATGGGCTACGACACCTTCGGCTCCACCTCCGTCAGCACCGCGCATCAGGCCCTTGACCAGTATGCATTGCGCGACGTTATCTCCTTCCTTCATCTTGCGGAGATAACGGGCAATAAGCAATGGCACGAGAAGGCGCTCGTGTTCTACGCCAACGCCTGCCAGTGCATATCCGACGGTACCATGTACGTTAACGGCAGGGTGCGCCCTGCAGGCTCGCAGGACGAGGCGGTGTTCCATACCCGTTGGGGTCGCCACGGTGTGCCTCCCTTTATGCCCTCCCAGTGGCTTCCCGCATGGCCTACCGCATTCCGTATGGAGATACTTCGTTGGTATGAGGGTAAATGGGATACATTCCGCCACGGCGTAGATAAAATCGAAAACGCAATTGAGCACGTAAAATAATACAGCACGCTCCGTTTTGTTCTTGTTTTATATCAAAAAGAACAAAACGGAGCGTGTCGTACATTTACAGAGCATTTTTTAATATTGTATACTGAAGTATAATTTTTTATTGCGGAGGCTCTATGAGAACTAATTTTCGGCGTTTTTGCGCAATATTTGCGGTTTTTACTGCCATTATCGTATCTCTGGTGTTAACGGGCATCACACCCGTTTTCCCTGTTGCTGCCGATGATGGCACGGCGGTCTATTACCTTAATTCGCAAAAAGGCAGCGATTCGAACAGTGGAGCATCACCCACGGAAGCACTTAAGACCTTTGAGAAGATATGCTCTATTGCGAGCGGCGACATCACCGTGGTGCTGACAGGTGAATGTGATCTTAAGGGTGGCATTGACACGCCCGTTGAGCACAAGGGGCATATTACCTTTACCTCCGTTTACGGTGGAAAGGATTACCGCGTTGACGGAGCGGGCTTTGTGCTTGGGAAGGGAAGCTACTATCGCCTTGGCGGAGACACTACCTTTGAGAACGTAAGCTTCCGTTATAACGAGACCTTGCATTTCGAGGCAGGGTATAACGCACTCACATTTGGTGAGGGGATAGAATTCAAGAACCTTTCCTCCGGTAAGGGAGTATACGTATATGGCGGATGGCGCTATCCCGTTGACGGGTGCGACATAAAGCGCGATTCCCACCTTTCCTTTGAAAGCGGAAAATACTATCTTGTTATTGCGGGAAGCCGCGACAGAAAGACCGGAACGAGCCATAAGATATTCGAGGGTACCCACTACCTTAATATATCAGGCGGCGAATTTGACATAGTTTACGGCGGCTCCCATGCGGCACACGCCAGCGCAAACGTAGTTATAAACGTCAGCGGCGGTAAGATCGGCAAGCTTGCGGCGGCAGGCGACGTTTCCCGCAGATTGACGGGCAACGCAGTAATGAACCTCACGGGCGGTACTGTTTCCGAGCTTTTGGTCAACAATATCACAGGCCGTGCAGAGGTTACTCTTGGTGGTGCCAAGGTATCAAAATGCGCAGTTTCCTACTACAACGTCGACCTCGAGAAGATGGCAAAGGAAGCAAACGAGAAAAAGATACTGCGCTACAACCGCAATTTCTACTCCGCAAGCGAAATAGACAGATTCAGCGCAGGCTTTGATATTCTCGAAAATATTACGTACATTTATGCGGCTGTCGGTGCAAGCGGCAGCGGCAACTCACCGTCCGACCCCACAAGCTTTGATACGGCTATGGAAAACGCCTGCGAGGCGGGTGCCACCGTTTGGGTAAGCGGCACGGTAAGCGTTGATAATTTTGTTGAAAAAAAGCACGAAAAGCCAATAGTTATCTGCTCTGCCGACGGAGGTGAGCTTGTGATAAGCGGAGCCTATACCCTCGGGGGCAGCACGACCTTCTCGAACGTCAAGCTTAGCGGCAGCGGCGAGCTTGTTGCCGTGGACGGGCACCTTACGGTGGATAGCACCGCAGAGGTTGAGGGTAAATTCAACGTCCGCGGTAATGCGACCCTGAAGACGGGTAGGTTTGAAAAAATATCTGACGCACACAGCCTTATCGTTGCGGGTGCGGAGGTGAATACCGTTATCGGCGGTAATGATAAGACCAAAATTGAACTGACTTCGGGTAATATAGGTACCCTTAAGAGCGCGGATACGACGGTTAGCTCCTTTACGCTTACCGTTGGCGGCGGTAAGCTTGATACCCTTGTTGTAAAGGGCGTTACGGGCGAGCTCGTCCTCAACTATTACGGCGGCACGGTGGGCGAGACCGTAGCAGAGGGCAGCAACGCAAGGGGAACGTATTCCGTTGCAAACGGCATGGACATTGCAAGCATAAAGGGCGCTTCCTCCATATTTACGGATAAGGCCGTCCGCGTGGTATACGCCATGGACGGTGCAAAGGGCAGCGGCGCATCCCCCAGCGACCCCACAAGCTTTGATAAGGCATACAAGGCTCTTCCCGAGGGCGGCATTATAGTCGTTTGCGGCGAGGTGGTGCTTGAAAAGGTATATCGCGCGCCCGAGCACGAGGGCGTGGTAAAGCTCACCTCGGTTTACGGCGGCGCAGACTACCGCACGAGCGGCGCTCGCATAGTGCTGGAAAACAGTCTTTTCCTTGGCGGCGATGCGGAGATTGACGGTATATCCATTATCTCGCGGAAGGAGAATGCGGGAGTTTACTGCCTCTACAACAACGTTACCTTTGGCACGGATATCACAAACGGCTACGAGGGCACGTCAAACACCTATCCCTGTATTACTGCAGGTGATAGTCTTGCCTCCGAGGACGGAAACGGCAATATTACCGTAAACGGCGGAAAATGGCAGCGTCTGCGCCTTGGAAATGCGAGCTCGTCGGCTCTTTCCTGTAACGTTGTCGTTACGGTAAACGGCGGAGAATTCCACGGCTTTGTTTACCTCTCGTCTTCGGGCGATATGCACGACGGTTCCTCCACTCTTATATTAAACGACGGATACCTTTACAGCGGCATCCTCGGATTTTCCAACAGCAAGCTGGATGCTCTTTATTGGGGCGATATGAAGGTGGTATTAAACGGCGGTACCGTATATAACGTTATCTCCGCTCGCTACGAGGACGGCATAATGCAGGGAAGCTTTTCCCTTGAGATAAACGGCGGCGATTTCTCGCATCTTACGGATATCGACGGCTACGACAGCGGCAAGGGATTTGAAAGCAAGCTTACTGTTGACGACAGCATCGACCTCGATGCGGAGCTTACGGGCACCTACACCTTTACAAACTACCTTCGCGGCGGTGCAGACCCGTGGATGTTCTACCACGATGGCGCGTATTATTACGTTGCAACGGGCGGCAGGACCGTGCGCCTTTACAAATGCGCTAATATCGGCGACCTTGAGCACGGCATAAGCAAGGTCATATACAATCCCCCGGACGGAGAGGATTTTTCCAAGGACCTCTGGTCGCCCGAGATCCATTATTTTACCGACGAGGAAGCAGGTGAGGGCAACGGCGGCTGGTATCTCTTTATCGGCGGTCAGAACGACGTGGTCGAAAACTTCTCGGGTATCCGCGAATACGTAGTAAAATGTCTCGACGGCGACGATCTTCTCGGCAACTGGGGCAATCCAATTACGGGACAGATAAATATCCCCCAGAAGGTGGAGATAGTGGGCACCGAGTATAACGTTACGGAAAGTGGCGGCGGATGCTCCGTTTTCCGCATCGACGGAAAGACCTACGTTGGCTTCGTTACCTCCGTGGGCAGAGATACTGTGGGAACGGATGATTACTACTTCTATCAAAAGCTGATGCTATGCAATATGGAGAACCCCTGGACCCTCCACAACGCAACCGAGATATGCCGTCCCGAGTACGACTGGGAAAAGGGCGGCGCAAGCTCCACTCACCCGCAGGTAGTAGAGGGGCTTACCGCAGTTTACGGCGATGACGGAACCGTTTTTGCCGCTTATTCGGGCAGTGGATATTGGACCACGGAATATAATCTTGCATACCTTAAATTCCTTGGCGGCGACCCCCTTAACAAGGATAACTGGGAAAAATGCACCAAGCCGTTCTTATATAAGAGCGCGGAAATAAACGGCTGCGGACACGCATCCTATTTTACGGATACGGACGGCACAAGATGGGTATGCTACCACGCGTATCTGGGTAAGGACACAAAGAGCGGACGCTTTGCGTTCGTAGAGCCTTATATTGCCAACGCCGAGCAGGGAATAGTGGTTGCCGAGGGCACGGGACATCCCGCGCCCATTGACAGAGAGTACACCGTGAACGTCAACCCACAGCCTATCAGAGATAAGCTTTCGGGCTTCACGTTTATAAACGGAGTACGCACCAACGCCCCCGACGAAGGCGAAAAGACCGATACCACCACCGCAGTAGGCGATGTTACAACAGAAGCACCAAGCACGACAGCCCCCGAGCCACCCGAGGATAATGGCGGCATTGCCGTTTACCTCATTGCAGGCGTAGCTGTGATAGTCGTTGCGGTATTGGTGATACTTGTAATTGTAAAAAAGAAAAAATAACGAACACCGCAGAAAAGGGCAGAGGATGTAAACACATTCTCTGTCCTTTTTGCGCGGAGGACGTTTCTATTTTCGGGATAGTTTTGTAAACGAACGGTTGATTGCGTTTTGCTCCGACCTTTGCTATAATTGACTATACCAAAAAACGGAGGTGATAATATGGGCGAAAAAATGAGCTCTGCGGTATTTGCGTTCAAGACCGCGTGGAAGATCAACAAAAAGATCTTTTTGCTTTGGCTTTCCGCAAGCGCGGTGCTGTCCGTGCTGCCGGCGGTGGTCCTTGTGCTGAACAAAAACGTGATATCGGTGCTTTCAAGTTTCCTTGCAACAGGGCAGGGAGCTTTTTCCGATATTGCGGGCAGTATTCTTCTGCTTGGTCTTTTCATTGCTGTAAACGGTCTGTCGGCACGGGTGAACCACGACCTTGTTTACATGATGATGTACGATACGTATTATTACGGCATGGGCGAGGAATTCATGAACAAGCGCCAAAAGGTCAGCAGGGAGTACCTTCTTGACAAGGCGGTGCGCGACGAGATGCAGTCCACCTCCATGAAGTATTCAACGCTTAATTCCTTTATGACAAGCCTGGTCGCTCTTGCGGGACAGATAATTTCCTCTGTTTCTCTGCTTGCGGTCGCGGCTTCCGTTTCCGCGGTCATATTCGGCATCGCCGCCGCGTATATGGTGTTTATCGTTATATACAATATGCGTTGCGCCGATAAGCTTCAGGAAAAATACGAAGTATACGACAGGGCAAGGAACCGCGCAAATTATTATCAATCCATGCCCAAAAACCCCGGACTTGCCAAGGAGGTCCGCATATACGAATCGCGCGAGGATATAAAAAAGCAATGGCGCGCCTCCTACGAATACATAGAGAAGCACGATATGAAGCGCATGAAAATGAAGGCAAGTCAGCCGTTTTTTTCGGGGCTGGTCTTTTATTTTTGCATGGCGTTGATACTGTTCTATTCCATATTTGCCGTTGCTGACGGCAGAATGAAGGCCGACGTGTTCTTGATGGTGTATTCACTTTCAAGCAGTCTTTCGGCGGCTATTTCAGGCATGAGCAGAAGCATTGGCGAGATATCGTGGTCCTTGTTCGAGCTTTCCCGTCAGCGCAGACTGCTGTTTTCCGCGCCCGAGAGGGTGGATGCACCAAACCCGAGGGAGCTTGACGACGATTGCGACACCGTATACGAGTTCAAAAACGTTACCTTCGGCTACGATCCCGAAAAGCCCGTTTTGAAGGACGTCAGCTTCAAGATAAAAAAGGGAGAAAACGTTGCGCTCATCGGCTATAACGGCAGCGGAAAAACCACCCTGACAAATCTGATGCTGGACAGCTATCGCCCGCAAAAGGGTGAGGTGCTGTTTTACGGACATCCCATAAGCGAATACCGTTACGACGACGTGAAAAAGCAGATAGGCGTATTTTTTCAGCTGTGTTTCCTTTTTCATTCCAGCCTGCGGGATAACGTTGGCTACGGATGCGTGGAGGAGATACACAACGAGGAGCGGATACGCGAGGCCATCCGCGCAGGAGGCGCGGAGAAGGTGGTCAGCCGCCTGCACAGCGGGATAGACACCTGGCTCAGGCGCGATATCCGTCCCGACGGAGTTGCCCTTTCGGGAGGCGAGGCACAGCGCGTTTGCATCTCCCGCACTCACATGAGCGGCGCGCCCGTGATGATATTTGACGAGCCTGCGGCTGCCCTTGACCCCATTGCGGAGATGGAGCAGTTCGAGGAGATAAAAAAGAAGATCGAGGGCAGGACCTCGGTGCTTATTTCCCATCGCGTCGGCTTTGCGCGCCTTGCTGACCGTATCCTTGTTATGGACGAAGGTCGCCTTGCGGAGGACGGCACCCACGACGAGCTGATGGCAAAAAACGGCGTTTACGCAAAATTCTATACCGAGCAGGCAAAATGGTACGAGGGGGAGGGCGTTAACAATGAGTAAGAACAAAACGCAGAAGCTTGTCTTTTCCCACGATCTGCACGTGATACAGCAGGATATGCCAAGGCTCACCTTCAGGGAGCATATCGAGGTAATCGGCAAGGCTATTGCCGTAAGCTTAAAAACAAAGACCGCCTCTTCACTTATCGTGGCGATCCTCGGCTTCGGATTTGCCTTTTTGCCCGCACTTATATCCTCGGTGCTGAAGCTGTTTACAGACGAGATACAGACCATGGCAACGGGCGGCAGTTACGAAATGCGCCACGTTTTGCTGCTTTTCGGTGCGTTGATACTTCTGCACGTCGTACAGGTGGTATTTACCTTCGTTTCGGATTACAGCCGCGGTTGCGACAGCATCCGCACCCAGAAGTATCTGAGCGAGCATATCGTGGACGTTACCTGCGATATAAAGTACAAGTATATTGAAAATCAGAGCGAATTTGCACAAAAGGTGCATTTTGCCACCACCTATGCGGGCAACCGTGTTGCGGGCAGTATACAGAGCATCATAGGCTGGCTGCAGCTGCTTATCACCTTCATAAGCGTGCTTGTATTGCTGTGGAACGTTGCGCCCGTGCTTGCCGTAATGCTGTTCGTAACCTCCATTCCCGCCGCAATACTCTCCTATATGCAGAGGGACGAGACCTACGTCCATAACGTAAAGTACATGATGGAGGGTGCCCTCGTTATCCATTACATGCAGATACTTACAAGGCATAACCCCTTTAACGATATTTGCCATTTCCGCATATTCGATTATCTGAAGGGAAAGTTCCGCGAGATATGCGACGATTACACGGGCAAAAAGAACGCCGTTACCCGTAAGCACGTGCTTGTAAACAGCGCGGCGGATCTTATACGCAATTTGGTGTACGTTGCGGTATTGCTTATTACCGCCTCGCGCATATACGACGATCCCGCGCTGGGGCTTGGTACCTTCACGCTTACCATGTCCCTTGCCAAGCAGTTCCAGAATGCGACCTCAAATCTGCTTATACGCGGAGGTCTGTTTTTGTCGGACGTTCCCTATATGCGCGACTTTTTTGACCTTGACGGCTTTGAAAAGGAAAACAGCGACGTAAACGCAAAGCCCCGCGAGCAGGGAAGCATTGAGTTCGAGGGAGTGGACTTCACGTACCCCGCAACCACCAGACAGATACTGAAAAATATCAACGTCAGCATCCGCGATGGCGAGCGCATTGCAATAGTGGGCGAAAACGGAAGCGGAAAGTCCACCTTTATCAGCCTGCTTTGCGGTATGTATTCGCCGGATAACGGCTGTGTGCGCATCGGCGGTTACGACGTGGAGGAAAACGTTACGGCGGCACGGCGTACCATTTCCGCCGTTTTCCAGAATTTCGGTAAGTACGATGCCACCCTGCGCCATAATATAACGGTCTCCGATCCCTCCCGCAAGGAGGAGGATGAGGACGCGGTGCTTTGGGAGCTTTGCGAGCTTACGGGCTTTGCCGATTGTGTGAGAGAGCAGAAAAACGGCTTTGATGAGGAGATAGGCAATTTTGCGCAAAAGGGCAACGATCTTTCCGGTGGACAATGGCAGAAGCTGGCACTCACCCGTGCTCTGTGGCGTAATAAGGCGCGCATTATGGTGTTGGATGAGCCCACCGCCGCCCTCGACCCCATTGCGGAGGCCGAGATATACCGCAAGTTTGCGGATATAACGGGCGGCAGAACAACGGTAATGGTGTCCCACCGTCTGGGCATCACCTCTATCGTTGATCGCATTCTCGTGTTCCGCGACGGCGAGATAATCGAGGACGGCAGCCACGCCGAGCTTATGAAAAAGAACGGCCATTACGCGGAGATGTACCGCGCACAGGCAAAATGGTACGTTAATACAGACGGCGTTAACAAGGCGTAAAAATCACTCCCCGATCCCGCAAGTGGTATTCATTATTGACTGCAATGCAAAATTGTGGTACCATTGAGTAAAATAAGCATGCTCGGAGGAACAAAGTGAAAAGATCAGCCTGTATACTTCTTGCGCTCGCCGCGGTGCTTTTGCTTTTAGTCGGGTGCGGCGGCAAGCCTCAGATCGCGGATACCACGGACGATACCACGGACGATACCACGGACGCTACCACGGAGCTTGATACGAGCGTTACCGAGGCAGCCACGGATTCGGAAAGCATTGCGGTAACGGAGGCGCCTGCATCCGTTTTATCTCCCCTTCCGAAGGATAATAAGTATTCCGTATTGTTTATCGGCAACAGCTATACGAAAAACAACAGTCTTCCCACGGATGTGTTCCTGCCCTTTGCAAAGGCCGCGGGCTATAACGTGCAGGTGGCGTCGGTGCTTAATGGCGGACACACCTTGCTCGGCTTTGCAAGCAAGGACGATACTTACGGTGCGCAGGTAGCGGCAAGGCTGGGCGCGTCAAGCTTCGGAAAATACGATTACGTTGTCATTCAGGAGCAGAGCCTTCGCCCCGTTACCGAGGTCGGAAAGTATTACGACGGCGTGCGTGCCCTTGCCGAGATGATACGAGCCGCGGGAGCGACCCCCGTAATATACTCCACCTGGGGCAGAAAAACGGGATCTGCGGATCTTGCCGATCTTAATATGACAAACGAGAGCATGACGTGGACCCTTGCGGCGGCAAGCGAGGCCATCGGCAAGGAGCTTGATATTCCCGTGGCATACACGGGGCTTGCCTTCTTCGACGTTTACACCAACTCGCGGTCAATAGAGCTTTACGCTTCCGATCTCTACCATCCCTCCGTAAACGGCACGTATCTTGCGGGGGTTACGATCTTTTCAAGGATATTCGGTGTTGATCCCACAGAGGTGGAATACAACGGAAAGGTCGGCGCAGCCAATGCAAGTATACTCCGCGAGGCGGCGCGCAAGGCGGTTTTTGAAACGCCGTCCATTCCCGAAGAATACAAAACAAGCTCCGAGGGCGTGGTTGGAGTAACCGCTGATACCTCTATGATGAAAAATCTGAAAAAGCTTCCCGATGCACAACTAATATCCGTCCTGAAGGGAGGCAAGTACCCGAACGGCAAGAGCTTCAGCGGTATTCTTGGCACAAAGAATAAAATTGCGTCTGTCCAATATTCGGTAAAGGGCTTGAGCGACGCACAGAAGGCTGATATTGCCGATATAGGATACGGCGTTTCAGTTATCGGTGTTGAGCGGATGAATTCAGAGTCGAAGGGATATACAAAGGCTGTAGAAAACCTTGTAAACGGACATTGGGGCGCAAGCCTCATGTCGAATCTCATTTTTGACGACAAGCTGTACGATATCTCGGGAAATGCATCGGAAAACGGAAAATACCGCGCCCTGATAACCTTGAATTTCGGACGCGAATGTACCTTCAATGCAGTTGGCTTTGCTTCCGGAAATCTTAAGGGATTCCCCGGAACTGCGGACGTGTACGTCAGCTCAAACGGCGTGGACTGGGTTATCGTTCCTTCCGCCTGCTGGGACAGGGTGAACGGCGAGGAGATTGTTGCCTGCAGCGACTCCAAAAGCCTTGTAGACCCGTGGAACGGTAATACCACCGCCACCGTATGCCTTTTCGATATGGCGATGGTGGACGGCGTTTACATCAGGATCGGAGTAATAAACGGAAGAAACGATAAGACTACGATGTACAATACCATAAATACAAGAGAGATACTTGTATTCGGCGAGTATAAGTAATTGTTAATAGCGGCGGTGCTTTTGCACCGCCGTGTTTTTTTGCATAACGAAGCCCGTGTAGTTGCCGAATGAGAAAAGTATACGCAAATCCGATTACCGAAAGTGTTGATTTATTGCCGAGTGTGTGTTATTATGATGTCATCAAGCTTGATAGAAAAAATAACACACGGAGGAACATATCATGTTCATGGAAGAAAGACTTAACGAAATAGAAAAGATCATTAAGGAAAAGGGTAAGATATCCACGGCGTATATACAGCAGGAGTTCGGCGTGTCCTTTGAAACCGCGCGCAGAGATCTGCGCATACTTGAGGAACGCGGAGTGTGCATAAGAACACACGGCGGCGGCATTATGCCAACGAAGCAGGTTGGCTTTCGTCCGCCCGCAGACCGCGATTTTGCGTCTATGCCCGTGTATGAAAATTACAGAGAGATAGCAAAACGCGCCGCTGCTCTTATAGAAAAGAATGATACCGTATATATGGCAGGCGGTTCACTTGGCTATATAATGCTGACCTATCTTCCCAAGGATATCCACTATACCTTGGTCGTCAACTGTGTTGATATCGCAAAGGAGCTTCGCGCTTTTGAAAATGCGGACGTATATCTTGTTGGAGGGAAAATGCGTCAAAGCGGATCTGTGGTGGACAGCATGGCACGCGACTTTGTAAGCCGTTTGCATTTTGACAAGTGCTTTATGACCGGCGCGGGATTTACGACAGAGTTCGGACTTTCCAACGGCACGGACGAAACTGCATCCTTCCAGCGCACCGTCATCGGCAACAGCCGCAAAAAGTATCTGCTCATTCCCTCGTCAAAGATAGGTGCCGATGCCTTTGTGCGCGTTTGCGGCGCAGAAGAATTTGACGCGGTAATAACCGATTGGGATTGCGCGGAAGAGGCCGCAACCGCCATTGCCGAGCGCGGTATTGAGGTGAATATCGTTGAAAAGTGCGGAGAATAGGGAATTGAATCTTCGGAACGCCATTCTTGACAGATACGCAAGTCTGCGACAGTTCGCAGAGGCGGCAGACGTACCGTACAGCACGGTCATGACGATTCTTTCAAGAGGTGTTGGCGGATCTTCGTTCGACACCGTGATGAGAATTTGCAAAACGCTGGGCATAGATCCAAAAGAGCTTTAAGAAAAAGATCTTTCCGACAGGTGTGCAAAATTAGCGTCAAAATTGAAAGGCCTTCTCCTGCAGGAGAAGGCCTTTTTCTTCTAAACAAAGAGCTATAAATGTTGACGAAAAAGCACAAACGTGATAAAATGGTAAAAATGTTTTGGCGGTGGACTATGTATACGAAAAACGATATTCTTTTGCAGCTTGCGGCAATGAAAGCGCCGCGTCGGAGCGTTGTGCACGTTCATTCCTCTCTGCGCGCCGTAGGCGAGGTAGAGGGCAGAGGAGAGGGACTGCTTGAGGCTCTTACAGAATACTTTACCAATGAAGGCGGCACCCTTACCTTTCCCGCTCATACCTGGGCAAATCTGCTGGAGGGAAAGCATCCGACCCTTGACGTTCTCGGAGACAAAAGCTGTGTCGGCACTCTTGCCGACCTTGCTCTTGCCCATCCCGCATCCCGCAGGACCCTGCATCCCACACACTCCATGTCGGTATTCGGAAACGATTTTCTGACGGACGAGTTCATTGCCTGCGACAACGACGTTTCCACCTCCACCAGTCCTGCGGGCTGTTACGGAAAGATCTACGATTCCTGCGGTTATATTTTGCTTATCGGCGTGGGGCAGGACAGAAATACCTTTCTCCATTGTGCGGAGGAGATGCTCGGACTTCCGAACCGCATAAGCACAGAGCCTGCCGACGTTACCGTAAAGCACGCCGACGGACGTGTGGAGGAAAGAAAGCTGCGCTACCATATAAACGACGTTCACCACCGTTACCCGCGCTACGAGAAGCCTTTCCGTTATCACGGCTGTATCGTTGACGGCTTTGTGGGGGACGCGCCCGCCATGCTTTGCGATACCGTAAGAATGAAGCAGGTGCTTGAAATGATATACGCCCGTGCCCAGGGCGTTGACGTGCTCCTTGAAACAGAGGGCGATATAGACGAAAAACTGTATAAGGGCCGGTAAGGCGTATAAAATTAAAAAACGTATTCCATTTTTCGTTTTAATCTGTTAAAATATAAATATTGGTATAAAAACTTCAGAAAGGACAGAACAAAATGCTTGAAAAAAGACTGCTTGAAGAAATACTTGGCATTGCCGTATCCACAGGTGCGGATTTTGCCGAGGTATACTGCGAGCTTACCCGCAACGGAAACATCAGACTGCTTGACCGTCAGATAGACGCGATCGGCGATAGGACTGTTTCCGGTGTTGGTATCCGCGCTTTCCTCGGAACAAGGACCGTATACGGCTCCACCTCCGATATCTCCCGCGAGGGACTTATCAAATGTGCGCGCGCTGTTGCCGCCGCAATGGGCGATAAAAATATGCCCCAGAACGTTCGCCTTACCGAGCGCATTTTCCCCAACATCCATCCCGTTCGCATTGCTCCCGCAGATGCGGATATGAAGATCAAGACCGATCTTCTGAAGGAGGCCTGCGAGGCCGCACGCGCATACGACGAGCGCATTGCGCAGGCTGTGGGTACTCTGCTTACCGTTGACCACACCATTCAGATAGCCAACACCGAAGGCCTTCTTACCACCGACCGCCACATCCGTACCAGAATGGCGGTACAGGCTACTGCCGCCGCAAACGGCGAGATGCAGAGCGGTTCCTGCTCCCCCGGACGTGGCATGGGTCTTGAGACCTTTGAGCTTTTCCCGCCCAAGGAGATAGGTATTACCGCCGCAAAGCAGGCAGTAACCAATCTTGTTGCCGATTACTGCCCCGCAGGACAGATGCCCGTTGCCATTGAAAACGGCTTCGGCGGCGTTATCTTCCACGAGGCTTGCGGACACTCTCTGGAGGCTACCTCCGTTGGTACCGGTACCTCCCAGATGTGCGGCAAGCTGGGTCAGCAGATCGCCAACCCCAAGGTTACCGCTATCGACGACGGTACCATCCCCGGCGCTTGGGGCTCCGTTAACATCGACGACGAGGGACATCCCACCCAGCGCAACGTGCTGATAGAAAACGGTATTCTTAAGAATTATATGATAGACCGTCTCGGCAGCCGCCGCATGGGTATGCCCATGACGGGTAACAGCCGACGCGAGAGCTATTCCTACGAGCCCACCTCCCGTATGACCAACACCTTTATCGACAACGGTCCCGATAAAAACGAGGATATTATTGCATCCATCGAGTACGGACTCTACGCCAAGTCCATGGGCGGCGGCTCCGTTAATCCCCTTACCGGTGCGTTCAACTTTGCGGTAAGCGAGGGATATATCGTGCGCAACGGTAAGATCTGCGAGCCCGTACGCGGCGCATCCCTTATCGGCACAGGTGCGTAGATACTGATGAACATCGACATGGTAGGTCAGAACCTTGCAACGGGACAGGGAATGTGCGGAAGCTCCAGCGGTTCCGTTCCCACCGACGTTGGTCAGC
>JAFSCG010000138.1 GCA_017436885.1 Clostridia bacterium
CGGGAGGGAACCTCAAACATAACGGGAAGCATCGCTTCCTCGATGATGGAGCGAATACCGCGTGCACCCGTGTTGCGCTCGATGGCGAGCTTTGCAACCGTAAGGCAAGCGTCCTCCGTAAAGTCAAGCTCTATATCCTCCATGGAGAACATTTTGGTATATTGCTTGAGAACGGAGTTCTTCGGCTCTTTCATAATACGGACGAGTGCTTCCTCGTTCAGCTCATCAAGAGCGACTGTGATGGGAAGACGTCCTACAAGCTCGGGGATAAGTCCGAACTTGACGATGTCGTGAGCGGTAGCAAACTTGAAGATGTTCTTCCTTTGCTCCTTGCTCCTGACCTCACCTGAAGTAAATCCGATGGGGGAGGAATTCAAACGCTTTTCGATGACCTTTTCAAGTCCGTCGAATGCGCCGCCGCAAATAAAGAGGATGTTTTCCGTATTTATCTGAATGAATTCCTGGTTGGGGTGCTTTCTGCCGCCCTGGGGAGGAACGTTTGCAACCGTTCCCTCGAGGATCTTCAAGAGAGCTTGCTGTACACCCTCGCCCGAAACGTCTCGGGTTATAGAGCGGTTTTCGCCCTTGCGGGATATTTTGTCTATCTCGTCGATATAAATGATACCGCGCTCGGCACGCTCAACGTCGAAGTCTGCGGCCTGAATCAGGCGAAGAAGAATGTTCTCGACGTCCTCGCCAACGTAGCCCGCTTCAGTAAGAGTTGTGGCATCTGCAATGGCAAAGGGAACGTCAAGGGTCCTTGCAAGGGTCTGTGCAAGGTAGGTCTTACCGACACCCGTGGGGCCGATAAGCATAACGTTGCTCTTCTGGAGCTTTACGTCCTCCTCGGCATTGGCTTCTTCGGCCTTTGCCTTATTGGAACGCTTTTTCTTTTTGGGAGCTTTGTCCAAAAGCGAAATACGCTTGTAGTGGTTGTACACTGCAACGGCAAGCGCTTTTTTTGCCTCGTCCTGTCCGATAACGTATGCATCAAGCTCTGCTTTTATCTCCATGGGTGTGAGCAGCCTGAAATCAGCAGTGCAATCGGGCTTGGTGGCAAATTGGTCGCTTATAATGGAATCACAGGCATCCACACAGTCGTCGCAGATATATGCGTCAGCTATGGGCGAGGGAATCAGAAAGAGAACCTGGTTTTCATTCCTGCCGCAAAAAGAGCAACGCTTAATTGATGTATCGGTATTATTTCCTGCCAATTCAATTTCCTCGCGTGTCTTTATTTGCGCTTTGTGAATACTTCGTCGATAAGTCCGTAAGCCTTTGCTTCCTCGGAGGTCATAAAGTTGTCGCGCTCTGTGTCGCGCTCGATGATCTCGATGGGCTGGCCGGTCTTCTCCGAAAGAATTCTGTTAAGACGCTCTCTGGTCCTGATGATGTGGTCAGCGTGGATCTTGATATCGGTAGCCTGACCGCGAGCACCGCCGAGAGGCTGGTGGATCATGATCTCGCTGTTGGGAAGCGCATAACGCTTGCCCTTTGCGCCTGCGGCGAGAAGGAAAGCACCCATGGACGCCGCCATACCCACGCAAATGGTGGAAACGTCGCACTTGATAAAGTTCATGGTATCGTAGATAGCCATGCCGGCGGTGATGGCACCGCCGGGGCTATTGATGTAAAGGCTGATATCCTTATCGGGATCCTGCGATTCGAGATAGAGCATCTGGGCAACTACAAGCGACGCGGTCGTGTCGTTAACTTCGTCGGAAAGAATGATGATTCTGTCCGAGAGCAAACGGGAAAAGATATCAAAGGATCTTTCTCCGTGGCTGGTCTGCTCCAGAACGTAGGGTACGAGCGCCAGCTTTTCGCTGTTATTGGTGAAGTTCATTGTTTTCCTTTCCGCGGCTTGTGCCGCGCCTATTACTCGGCCTTGGGCTCTTCGGTTGCCTCGGCAGGTGCCTCGGCGGGAGCCTCTTCAGCCTTCTTCTTGGTGGTGGTCTTCTTGGTGGTAGTCTTCTTTGCGATGGTCTTCTTTGCGGGCTTCTTTTCCTCCTCGGGCTTCTTGTCGGTGATAGCTGCGCTCTCACGAACAAGCTTCAGAGCAGCCTCTACCTGAAGATCGCGCTTAACGTTATCGCGGCTTACGTACTCGGTAACCTGTGCGGGCTCCATGTTGTATGCCTTTGCGATGCGCTCGATCTCGGCGTCAACTGCGTCCTCGTTTACCTCAAGGTTTTCAAGGTCTGCAATTCTCTCAAGAGCAAGTCTGGTCTTTACCTGCTTTGTTGCCTGGGGGATCATCTCCTCGCGAAGGCCGTCAAGATCCTTGCCGGTATACTTCATGTAGTCCTGGAGGGAAAGACCGTTGGAGCGGAGGCGCATATCGTAGTCGCGAACAAGGTTCTCTGCCTCGTTCTCGTACATGCACTGGGGAATGTCGCCCTCTACCTTCTCGATAAGAGCGGCGATAAGCTGATCGTCAACCTCGGCGTCAGCGTGCTTTGCGTGCTCCTCGGTGATTTTTGCCTTAACGTCGGCAAGATATTCAGCGTATGTATCAAATTCGGAAACGTCCTTTGCGAACTCGTCGTCAAGCTCGGGAAGGATCTTCTCCTTGATGCCGTTAAGCTTGCACTTGAAGATAGCCTCCTTGCCTGCAAGCTCCTCAGCATGATACTCGGTGGGGAAGGTTACGTTAACGTCGAACTCGTCGCCGATGTTCTTGCCAACGATCTGCTCCTCAAAGCCGGGAATAAAGGTGCCGGAGCCGAGAACGAGCTCCTGTCCCTCGCCCTTGCCGCCTGCGAAAGCAACGCCGTCGCAGAAGCCCTCGTAGTCGATATTGGTAATGTCGCCGTCCTTGGCTGCGCGGTCGGTAACGTCCTCGGTGCGGGAGTTGCGCTCGCGGATAGCGTTGATGCGGCCGTTTACCTCATCCTCGGTTACGTCAACAACAAGGCGGCTTGCCTCGATGCCCTTGTAGCCCTCGATGGAGATAACGGGTCTTACGTATACAGCGGCCTTGATAACAACGCCGTTGTCGTCGATGCTCTCTACGTCGATCTCGGGACGGGAAACGATGTCAAGGCCGGACTCCTTAGATGCAGCCTCATACTCTGCGGGGATGAGGTTGTTGAGAGCGTCCTCGAAGAAGATTCCCTTACCGTACATTTTTTCAATAATGTTTCTGGGTGCTTTGCCCTTGCGGAAGCCGGGAACGGTGAGGTTCTTGGACTTCTCGCGGAAGATCTTGGACACTTCTGCGTCAAAGGTCTCCTTTGCGATCGAGAACTCGATCACATGCTGATTTTTTCCATTGTCTGTTGTTTTGATAAATGCCATTTTTTAATAATCCTCCGTTTTTTTACAAACAGTATAATTGTATTAAAAATGATCTGCGATGTCAATACGATTTCGCAAAAAATCATTGTTTAATCGTGAAAATATGGGGTTTTGGCTCAAATAAATATAGGTAAAGGGTGAAAATCAAGAAAATCCGCAGAAATAAGAGTGAAGCTGATATCCTCGAATTCAGAAGTTCTCGGTCCTGTGTAATCTCCGTGTATATGGCCGTAATAGCAACGGTCCACCCCGAATTCCTTCAGAGTATCCACAAACTTGCGGCATATGAACGATCCGCGTACGGGAGGGAAGTGGAAGAATACAAGAATAGGCTTGTGGGATGCGTCAGCGAGCTCCTTTGCCTTTGTAAGGCTGATGCGCAGTCGCTCGTTTTCGCGGTTTATCAGCTTGTCGTAATCCGTGCCGGGCGGCATCTTAAGAGATCCGTCGTTATACCAGCCGCGTGTGCCCGCGATTATAAAATCGTCGCACTCGTATGCGTTATTGTAAAGGATATCCATGGTGGTGATGGACTTGCTTTCAAAAAACTCGTGCAGCTTTTTTGCAGTGGTCCACCAGTAGTCGTGGTTTCCCTTGCCGAGGAGCTTTTTGCCCGGAAGTGAGTCGATCAGCTTAAGATCGCTTTCGGCTTCTTCCAAGGTAAGTGCCCAGGATATATCTCCGGGGATAATTACCAAGTCCTCATCGGTTACAACGGCGCGCCAGTTTTTGACGATCTTTTCAGTATGATCGGTCCACCTGCGTCCGAAAACCTCCATGGGCTTGTTTGTTTCCGAATTGGTGGAAAGATGCAGATCGGCTATAACGTAAAGTCCCATGCGGGTTACTTGTTAAGAAATTCGCGAACGGAATCTCTCATCTCGCTTACGTTAATGCGCTCGGAGAAGCGGACCTCGCTCTTTACGGCGTTTGCAAGAGGCGCGGGGATCTCGTTGCCGGAGATCTCGGAGAGCATATCAAGGGCTTTTACCGCATCCTCGGGAACGTTGCCTGTAAGTGCACCGTATACGCCCTGCGCAAACTTAAAGGGGCTTGCGGTTGAAGCAATTATCATGGGAACGTTGCTGTCGTTTTCTTCCATGAATTTGTCGGCGCAATATGCGGCGACTGCGGTGTGAGTATCAATGAGATAACCGTAGGTGTCGAAATACTTCTTTATGGTAGCCTTGGTGTTCTCCTCGGAGCAGTAGTAGCCGGAGAACTCTGCCTGAAGCTTGGTGAGAGTTTCTTCGTCAACGGTATATGCACCTGCTTCGCTGCGGAGATCGCGCATCCACTGACGGACCTTGTCGTCGCCCGCAATAAGGTATAGCAGACGCTCAAGGTTGCTGGAAACAAGAATATCCATGGAGGGGGAGATGGTCAGCTTGAATTCGCGGTGCTTGTCGTATACGCCTGTGTTGATGAAGTCGGTGAGAATGTTGTTCTCGTTGGAAGCGCAAACAAAGCGGCGGAAGGGAAGTCCCATCTGCTTTGCCATGTAGGCGGCAAGGATGTTTCCGAAGTTTCCGGTGGGAACGCAGATGTCAACGGTCTTGCCGATCTCGGCATCGTACTGATCGAGAACGCGGAGATAGGAGAAAACGTAGTAAACGATCTGCGGAACAAGGCGTCCGAAATTGATGGAGTTTGCGCTAGTAAGGAAATATCCCTTTTCGTCCATTTCCTTAACGAATGCCTTGTCGATAAAGATGCGCTTTACCTCGGTCTGTGCGTCGTCAAAGTTGCCGTTTACTGCAGCAACGTTTACGTTATTACCCTTTTGGGTAACCATTTGCAGCTCCTGCACCTTGCTGACGCCGCCTGCGGGATAGAACACCTCGATGTTAATGCCGGGAACGTCGCAATAGCCTTCGAGAGCAGCCTTGCCCGTGTCGCCGGAGGTGGCAACGAGGATTACGGCCGCTCTGTCCTCTGCGGTCTTTTTGAGAGCGCGGGAGAGAAGGCGGGGCATGATCTGGAGTGCCATATCCTTGAAAGCACAGGTGGGGCCGTGCCAAAGCTCGAGGAAAAATCTGCCGCCCTCGATCTCTCTGATGCCGATAGCACCCTCGGGGAACTTTTCCTCGCTGTATGCTTTTTCCGCATCCTCGAGGA
>JAFSCG010000139.1 GCA_017436885.1 Clostridia bacterium
CAATGGCATCCTCTCTTGCGGTGATGCTGTCTACCCCGCAATGGGTAGCAAAATGCACCTCGAGCCACGAGATGAGCCCGATATAATTATCCAGCTGCTCCTTTCCGAGGGGTGTGATGGTTATGCGATTCCTTTCGTCCCTCTCGGTGTACCCCGCAGCCTCCAAACGGGAAACAGCACGGTACACGCTTACCTTGGAAAGTCCCGTTTTTTCAGATATTTCGGTAATTTTCACGCCGCAAGCACCAAGCTCGCTGACGGCTTTAAGATATTTGAATCCCGCAGCAGTCATAATACCTCCAACGTCGGAAATTCCGACAATCATCGACTTTTCTTGATTGAAGTATACCACATAACGAAATGCTTGTCAACGGTAACGTTTATACCGAAGAAAACACAAATGATCGGTAAAGATAAAAACTTTTGCAAAAATATTATTGACTTTTCCTTGTGATAGTTTTAACATATATGTAGGTAAAAAACACCGTTACGTAATAATTCCCAAAGGAGAATGACCGATGAGAAAGATAAAAATCGCACAGATCGGCACCAGCGTTTGCAGCCACGGTAATCAAGTATGGAAATCTCTTACCAAGCAGACCGACATATTTGACGTAGTGGGCTACGCTCTGCCCGAAAACGAGAGAGAGAAATTCCCGAACAATCTGAAGGGCTTCGAGGGCTACCGCGAGATGACCGTAGAGGAGATCCTCGCCGACCCCGAGATCGAGGCCGTAACCATCGAAACAGAAGAGATATATCTGACCAAGTACGCCATCATGGCCGCCAAGGCAGGCAAGCAGATACATCAGGAAAAGCCCGGCGGAACCAGCTACGAGGATTTCAAGGCACTTATCGACCTTGTTAAGGAAAAGGACCTCATCTTCCACACCGGATATATGTACCGCTACAACCCCTACGTTGACGAGACCATCAAGCGCGTTAAGGCAGGCGAGCTTGGACACGTTTTCAGCGTAGAGGCGCAGATGAACGGTGCGCACCCCATCGTAAAAAGACAGTGGCTGGAGACCTTCCCCGGCGGAATGATGTTCTTCCTCGGCTGCCACCTTATCGACCTTATCGTTCAGATAATGGGCGAGCCCAAGAAGGTTACCCCCTTTAACTGCACCTCCGGCATGAACGGCATTACCTCCTGCGATATCGGTATGGCAGTGCTTGAATACGATAATGGCGTTGCATTCGCAAAGACCTCCGCAAACGAGCTTGGCGGCTTTATCAGACGCCACCTCACCGTTGCGGGCGAGAACGGCACCGTTGTTCTCCAGCCTCTGGAGAATCCCGTTCCCGGCGGACAGAACTGCATCCTCAAGGGCTTCTACGATCCCAAGAAGATCAAGCCCGAAAACGAGACCAGAAGCTGCGAGGCCTTCGACCGCTACGACGGTATGATGGCAGCATTTGCCGCAATGGTCCGCGGCGACAAAAAGAACCCCTACACCTACGACCACGAGCTTATGGTCTATAAGACCGTGCTCCGCGCCTGCGGCGATGAGGTAGAATAATAATCTCCGATAATTTGGGGCGTTAAGGAAACGCAAGCTTCCTTACCGCCCCAAAATCATATAAAATCAGATCGCACTCGGAGAAGCGATAGTCGCCCAATTATTCAGCCTCGGCATCTTGCCGCAGCTTCCCTCCCGCAGGTAATCGAGCATCGGCTCCTCCAGCTCCTCGATAACGTCGATCTCGCCCTTGGCAAAGGCCGCAAGCCTCTCGCCCGAGGAGCGCAGGCGCATCAGAAGTCCGCCAATGCGCAGCTCCTGCACCTCAAAGCCGAAGGGCTTGTTTTCGCGCATCCACAGCTCGCGGAACCTTGCGTAGAAATCCTCAAGCAGCTCTGCGGTGCGTGCGTACTCCGCCACCATGGCAAGTATCGCTTCCTTATCACGGGAGGCGTACGCCTTCCTCGTTCTCACGCCAAGGTCGTACTTCACTGCAAGCAAACGGCAAAGCGCCGCCTCGCTTTCGAATATATACCCAAAGGCGCTGCTCTTTGCATATTCGGAAAGCAGCTCCGCGTGAGCCGCAAAGTCCTTTGGCGCATCCTCGTTTACCGCATTGTCAAAGGTTCCGATAAACGGATCGTTATACAGCATGACCTTGGAAACGTTGGAAAGTATGCTGTTATCGGGGCTTACCCTGTTTGGCAGGTCAAGGGCAAGCATAGCGTCGTAATCCTCGCCCGTGGCTTCCTTGAACAGCCGCTTTATCTCCGCCTCGTCGGTAATGCCCTCGTACATTCTGCAGAAGGCAAATAGCGAAGGCAACAGCGAATAGAAGGAGCATTCCTTGCCGTTATCTCCCCACATGGTAAAGAATATGTTCTCTATTCCCTGCTCCGCGCAGGACTGCATGGCAACGCTCATGGACTCCAAGGACCATTTGTTGGAGGGGGCAAAGCCGTTCCAGCACCACGCACCGCCCGCAAACCAACAGTCGCGACCGAACTTTTTGTGCTGGTGTATCATGTTGTCGTAATAATCGCGGGTATTGTGGTAGTAATCCCAATAAACAAGCTCCACTCCCTCGGGGCATTTTGAGATTATCTCATCGTTTATGGTGTCATCAAGCGTGCTGTAAACTCCGTGATTTGCAAGGCGGAAGAACATATCCGACCACATAATGGGCGTAAAGCCGTACTTCCTTGCTATCTCTATCACGCGGGCGAGATGCTCGCTTAAAATATCAAAGCGGTTGCGATAGCCGTGCTTGTCAAGATAACTGCCAAGACCCAGCATGTGCGCCTCGTCCATGCCGATATGTATGCGGTCGGTCTTGAATACCTGACGGAGAGTGCTGAACATATTATCAATAAGCTCGTAGGTCCTCTCGTCCCCTGCAAGGAGGATATCGTTCGTATCCCTTATCCTCTTATATTTATCGTATATGAATATCCGATTAAGGTGGGCAAGGGTCTGTATGCAGGGGATGACCTCCATGCCGATGGAATCGCAATATTCAACAATGTCGCGCAGCTCCTCCTTGGTGTATCTGCCGCGCATATAGCCAAAATAGGGCTCGCCGTCCACCTCGTAGGTGTCCTCGGTGTAAAGCTGGATCATATTGTAGCCAAACGAGCGAAGGAGCTTTGCAAACTTTTTCAGCTCCGTGGGACGCATAACGGCGTTTCTGGACATGTCCAGCATAACGCCGAATCTTTTTGCGGTGCTTGCCATAACAGCCTCCTGTGTTTATAATTTGATTTTAATATTTTCAGCCCGACCGTCAATAAAAAACTTGAAATGGCGCACCGTTTACTGTACAATGGACTAAAGAAAACCAAAGGAGCAAACGGTATGTACAGCAAGCTTAAGATCGACGGTATCGGCGGTGGGCACGTTCAGGGAATTGCCATTGATAGGGAAAGAAGATATTTTTACTATTCCTTTACGACCTGCCTCATAAAGACCGATATGAACGGCAAGATCGTTGGAAGCGTAACGGGGCTTTCGGGGCATCTGGGCTGTATTGCCTATAACGATGCCGACGGCAAGGTGTACGGCTCCCTTGAATATAAGCACGACGCTATCGGCAAGGGCATACTGAAAAGGCTGAACAGCGACGCAGACTTTACCGACGGCTTCTACGTTGCGATATTTGACGTTGATAAAATAGACAGAGCCGACATGGACGCCTTCGGGGACGGAGTGATGCGCACCGTGTTCCTTTCCGAGGTTACGGAGGATTATGAGGCAGAGGGCAAGCGATACGGCTGCAGCGGCATAGACGGGCTGACCTTTGCTCCCGTTCCGGGAGAATGCGGCGGCAAAAAGCAGCTGTACGTTGCTTACGGTATATACGGCGACGTTTCAAGGACCGATAACGACCATCAAGTAATATTAAGGTACGACGTTAGCGGCTGGGATAAGCTCTGCCTGCCCCTTGACCGGCGGCAGATGCACCGCAGCGGACCGAGCCGACCCGATGAAAAATACTTCGTTTACACGGGCAACACGACCTACGGCATACAGAACCTTGAATACGATGCGCACACGCAATGTATGCTTGCGGCGGTATACAGGGGGCGCAAGGAATGCTTCCCCAACTTTCCCATGTACGCCATTGATATGAAAAATACGGCAAAGGAAGCAGCCCTTGCGGGCTTGAACGAAAAAGGCATGACCCTTTCCCTTGCGGATATCGGCTGCATTGACGAAAAAACGGGCATCCGCGGCATCGAGTTTCCCTACGGTGCCACGGGCATGATATCCCTCGGCAACGGAAGCTACCTGTTTTCGCAGGATCATTCCCGCGACGGAGCATGGGGAACGGTTATAAAGGAATACCGCTTCGACGGTAAGAAGGAATTTACGGAGATCAACTCTCAAGGAGCTGAAAATGTCTGATATTCTCGGAATAATTGAAGAATTCAAATGCAACTGCCCCTGCACTCAAAGGCACGAAACGTCCGTAAAGGACGTGCGTATTGCATCGAGACTTGTGCACTCGGTAGGAGATATACTGAGGGAAAACGGTTTCTGCTCCAACCTGTTGGTGGTAGCGGATAAGAACACCTTAAATGCCGCAAAGGGCATACGGGAAAGCCTCCACGGCTTTGCGGCGGAATATAAGATATACGAGGACCTGCGCGTTGCCACCATGGAGCAGGTGGAGGAGATAGAGGCGCTGATACGCGGCAGGGATATCTCCGTGCTGTCGGTGGGAACGGGCTCCCTTAACGATATTTGCAGATTGGCATGCGCAAGGCAGGACAAGCTGTTCTGCATCTTTGCCACCGCGCCGTCCATGGACGGCTTTGCCTCCTACGGTGCGCCCATTGTAAATAACGGCTTCAAATCCACCTATCCCGCCAGAAGTCCGCAGGTGATAATCGGAGATACGAAAATATTGGCAGAAGCACCGCAGACGTTGAAATCCGCAGGCTTTGGCGATATGATAGCCAAATACGTAGGACTTGTGGATTGGCAGATATCCGCTCTGCTCACGGGCGAGCACTACTGCGAAAGAGTTGCCGCCCTTACCCGCTCCGCCGTTGACGAGCTGATGGAGCTTGCCGACAGCGTTACCGCCGTAAACGAATACACCGCGGGTAAAATATTTGAGGCTCTTTTAAAAACGGGCATCGGCATGAGCTTTGCAAAAAGCTCCCGTCCCGCCAGCGGAAGCGAGCACGTTATCGCCCATCTTATGGAGTGCGTGGAGCTGCGCGACGGCATTATACCGAACTATCACGGCGAGGACGTTGGCGTTTGCACACTTGAGATGCTTAAATACTATAACGCCCTTGCAAAGCGTGGGAGCATCGAGGCAAGGACCGAGACCGTCGATTGGAACGAGGTGTTTGCCTTCTACGGTCAAATGGCAGACGAGGTGAAAAAGCTTAATTTCCCCGATAACGTAATTGATGCGGTAAGCGCCGAAAAGCTAAAGAGCAACTGGAAACGGATAACCGAGATAATAAAAAGCGTTCCAAGCTACGAGGAATGCAAGGCCGCAATGGAAAAGGCAGGCTGTAAGCTGACCGTTGAGGATATCGGCAAGGACAGCGCGCTGTTTTCCGATTGCGTCAGATATTCGCCCTATATGCGTCGGCGCATGACGCTGCTGCGCCTGAAGGACATGATAATATAGCTATCACAAAATGCGCTTTATATCAAGGAGCTCCTTTACTCTGTATTCTGCGGAGGGGAGCTCCTCGTTTTTATCCTGCCCACGCAGGTAAAGACAGGTGTGCATTCCGTAGCTGTGTCCTCCCGCCATATCGGAGGTAACGGAATCGCCTATTATAATGCTCTCCTCGGGGCGCAGATCGGTCATTCCACTCTCCCGAAGACACTTGAAGCAGTGATCGAAAAACTCCCTCGAGGGCTTTTGCGCGCCCACGGCGGAGGAAATGAAAAAATGCTTGAAAAAGCGGTGCATATCAGCCACGCGCAAGCGGTTTATCTGCTGCTCGTAGGGGCCGTTGCTTGCGACGCAAAGAACGTATCTTTCGGAAAGATACTCCAAAAGCTCCGTTGCGCCATCCTCGGGCACGGCGTTTGAGAACAGATTATCCCTGAAAAATCTTTCAAAGGCAACGCCGTCGAAATCTATATTCAAGGCCTCGAATATCCTGTTCCAGCGTATTTGCTGAAGGGTCTCAAAGGTAAGCTCACCCCGTTCAAGCTGCTTCCACAGCCCGTTGTTTATGCGCTCGAAGGTGCAGAACATCTCGTCGTTGTACTCTCCCAGACCGAATTTTGCAAATCCGTCGCGCATGGAGGACTTAACGTAGCCCGAAAAGCTTAACAGCGTGTTATCTATATCCAGAAAAACAACTTTTATCATAAAGGCTCCTTTCAGAACGGAATGGGGTCTTTTTCCGTTTTGGGAAGAATTATCCCCCTTATGGCTCGCTTGGCTTCGTAGGTGGCTCTGCGCTCCTCCGTCATTTCAAAAACGTGGCGCGAGCAGCAAAATAGCCTGTCCTCCGTCATATCGAACTTAAAGCGCAGGAAATGCTCGTGTCCTTCAGCACATGTTCCCCTTGCAATGGACTTGTACCTGTTCTGGGATACCAGCTCCTCACAGCTTGCCTGCGCGCCGCAGACGGGGCAGATATACTCCATCATCTTCACGTCCTCAAGCATATCCCACTTGCGCATATAGAAGCAGGTGTCGTCGTCGGGCTCCTTTTCCTTTGGCGGCTTTTTGCAAAAACGGCTCTCTAACTCCGCGTATTGCATAAGCCCGTCCTTCATGTCAAGATGCCGAAGTATGCAGGCGGTGTTAAGGGCGTCGTTCAATGCGTCGTGGGCGACCAGCGCGGGCTCCCCCACCAGCTCCATTGCGGCGGTAAGGGACATCTGGCGGTTTTCCTTGGCTATCTGATCGTCGAATATCACCTGCAGATTATACCAATCGGGGGTCTTGTCCTCCAGCCCGTGGAGGGCAATATTGCTGTGCAATATGGGAATATCGTCGGGGCCCCAGGTAATGATAACGCAGTCCGTTCCGCACCAACGGCAGAAGCGGTCGTAAGCATCGGCAAAGCCCGATGCGCCCGCAAGCTCGTTTTCCGTAATTCCCGTGAGGGCAGATACCCTTTTATTCATTTTTCTGTAATGGACGGGGGCGACCATGGTCTTGAAGTCGGATATGACCTTGCCGTCCTCACCGACCTTCACAGCCCCTATCTCAACTATCTCCCCGTGCAGCGGCACGGGCTTTTTTATCATTCTGCTGACGTGGACAGGCTGATTCCATTCCATGTCCAATACTATGTAATTCATTTATACTCCAACGTATTATACTGACGGCGCAGATCCATATGGTAACCGTCATATGATATTATAACACAAGTTAGGCAGAGGAACAATACCTCTGCCGAAATTTGAAGCAATACCTACGATTTTTTGTACGGATCTGTTTGTCAACAAAAAGGCTTTACAACGGAAATCTGAACCCGCACTTTTGGCAACTTTCTCAAAAACACTTTATTTTTACGATAAACTGTTTTATAATCTACTTGCGGATCTTTATACCATGCATTACAAACGGCACCGCAAAGGAAATATTTCAGAACAGAAAAAGGAATGTAATATGAACCCGTACGTTATAGGAATTGCCGGAGGCAGCGGCTCGGGAAAATCCACCTTTGCCGAAAGGCTGAAGGCCGCTTTTCCAAACGAAGTTTCACTTATCAGCTGCGATAACTACTATCTTCCCCACGACGAGCTGCCCTTAGAAGAACGAGCCCATCTGAATTACGATGCCCCGGAGGCATTGGAATTTGATCTGATGGTGCGCCATTTGAAGGAGCTTAAAAACGGACAAACTGCCCTGTGCCCCGTATATGATTTTACGCAGCACAACAGAAGCAACGCCACCGTAAAGATCCTTCCCCGCCCCATCATCCTGATAGACGGAATTCTTATTTTTCACGATCCCGAGCTGCGAGCACAAATTGATCTGAAGATATACGTGGAAACGGATGCCGACGAGCGCATCCTCCGCCGCGCCCGCCGCGATATAACGGAGCGCGGACGCGACCTTGACAGCGTGATAAACCAATATCTTACCACCGTTAAGCCCATGCACAATACCTATGTAAATCCCACCAAGATCTATGCCGACATTATCCTGAACGGCGGAAAGAACGAGCAGGCTTTTCTTCTGGTTAAGGCGCAGATCGAGCAGATACTCGGAAGCGATAAGCATTGCGCCAAATAACGGCGGAAAAAGAAAGACCAAAACCGCCCTACAAGTAAAAAGCAATTCATGCAACGCAAAAGCACTTATGACAAACGATTTTTTCGTTATCATAAGTGCTTTTTGTGTTTTTGTTAAATACCGCGCCTTACTTAAGCTTTACGACCGCCTTGCAAAGTCCCAAACGGTCGCTTTTTGCGTACAGCTCGAAGCCCTCGCTGTTTGCCGCGGGGCGAACGGCAACGCTGATCTTGCCCATATACATTTTGCGCCGAGGCTCGGTAACTTTCGTATGATCGCAGATATCGGAGCCCGTGCCAACTATTTTGGCACCGCCTGTGGTAAAAAACTCCACAAATTCCGACGCGTCGGGCACAGACCGTCCATGTTCGTCCAGCGCCTCGCAGGTGAACAGCGCACATTGGCTGCCATCCGCCACGCATTCAGCGTTTTGCGTAAGACGAAGCCTGCAGGGAGCCCCCGTGGTCACGCGCTCGTCCTCGGCAACAGACTTGCCGTTTCGATATCCCTCCACCCGAAGGGCACCGGGAGCGTAGGGCACGTCCCACTCGCCTCTGCCGTATTTTTCTATCTGCTTTCTGCCAAGGCTTTCGCCGTTCAAAAACAGCTCCAGCTCATCACAGTTGGTGTAAACGGTTACCTTGATGCGCTCCCCCTCAAGTCCCTTGAAATTCCAATGGGGAACGATGTGCACCATAGGCTCATCCGTCCAATGGGCTCTGTTGAGATAAAAACCGCTTTTCTTTTGCAGGAAAAGGTCGATGGAGCCCGATCTTGACGACAGAACGGGCCAATTTGATTCGCCGCGGTAGTCTATCGCCACCCATTGATACATCCCCACCATATACTCGCGCTCCGCAACGTGCTTCCAAGTCTTTTCCCTGCCAAGGAAATAGGAATTCATATCCTTATCATAAGCGGTTACTCTGCCGTAGGAATCGGAAAAATGCTTTCTGTACCAAGCGTTTTCATACCTGAAATAGCCGTGTGCGTTGTTCTGCGTGGGATCGTTATCCTGATCCACGACGTAATCGTGGGGAAGATCCACCTTTTCCCAGCCGTCGTTTCTGATCTCCACTCCCGCCTGATAAAAACGCGGAACGTCTATGTAATTATACGCGGCAGGCCCCATGAGCCTTCTCTCGGTCTTCGACTGGGTATAAACGGGCCCCTTATCCAACGGACGCGGTACCTTTATATCCCCCTTGTGAAAAAGCCAATCAAGATTAAAATTGATCTCCTTACGCATTTTGGATACCTCTTTTTCGTGTGGCTTAAAAAGCTTTCGCTTTTTCACACTTGCTTTTTCATTCATTGTAGCACAGGCCCCGCAGTTTTTTCAACCTGAAAGACAAAACGAAAGCACAAAATACGAAGCTTCACGTATCCTTCGGCTTCCTTGCAAGCTGATAAAAAGCAACGGCAGACGCGGCGGCAACGTTCAGCGAATCCACACCGTGATACATGGGTATCTTCACCGTGTAATCGCATTCCAGTATAGTTTCGTCCGAAAGGCCGTCGCCCTCCGTTCCCATAACTATAGCCAGCTTTTCCTCCCTTGCCAGCCGCGCATCGTCAATGGCAAGAGTGTTGTCCTTCAACGCCATTGCCACGGTCTTAAAGCCGAGAGCCTTGATCTCGTCAAGGCTTTCGTCGTTCAAAAACGCCCATTCGATCTGGAATACGGTTCCCATGCTTACCCTTGCGGCGCGTCTGTACAAGGGGTCGGAGCAGCCGGGCGTGAGAAGCACCGCGTCCATTCCAAGCGCCGCGGCAGAGCGGATTATCGCACCTACGTTGGTTGGGTTCATCACCCTGTCAAGGATAACTATTCTGCTTTTGTCCTCGCAAAGCGCTCTTACGTCGCGCCCGGGCTTGCGCCTCATGGCGCACAGCATACCCCGCGTAAGCTTGAATCCCGTAAGCTGGGTCAGCACGTCAAATTCCGCGCAATAAACGGGCACACCCTCCGATCTTGCAAGGATATGCCTGCCCTCGCCATGAATATGCTTTTTTTCCATAAGGAAGGATACGGGCTCGTATCCCGCGTCAAGTGCTCTTTCTATGACCTTGGGGCTTTCGGCAATAAACATCCCCTTCTCCGGAAACTCCTTGTTTAACAGCTGAGCTTCCGTCAGCCTTGCGTATACGTCAAGCTCGGAAGCAAAAAAATCCGTTATTTCAATAATGTTGTTCATAGTATCCCCGAAGCGTTACACGTTTTTTGTTTTCTCATTAATTATACCGCATCACACTCCATTTTGCAACACGCAAGTATCACGAGTTCTCGGCAGTCCGCTCCCACCCTCGTTCATTATACGCCTCCGGGTTATCGCTTCGCGCCCGTCGCCGTCGCATGGTCCACTGCGCGACTCGACGCAAGCTTACACTCGCCGCGCATTCTCCCTGCTTTGGGCGACACCGCTTGAAAAAACAGTTATCACCTGTTTTTTCTGCGCTAACCCAACGAGCTACGCTCGTCGGGCATAACCCGAGGGCATAGACACCACCCTGTCGACGTGAGCAAAATGCAAAAAGCGCACCCTCTTGGGTGCGCTTTTTGCATTTTGGCTCGTAGCACCGAAAAAGATATCACCAATCAAGTTCTAAATAATACGGCTGATCGGCGCCGTTTTCAAGACTGTCACAGAAGATGTACCGAACGGTGTTATTTTCATCATTATAAGCAAAAATAA
>JAFSCG010000140.1 GCA_017436885.1 Clostridia bacterium
AGAACGGTCTTCTTTGTTAACAGGGCATTTGAATAAAGAACTGCTGTCGATAGCATCATAGAGCTTTGCAGCTTTTCTTTCATTGATCTCCTGCATAGCTTTTACGCCGCCTTTTGATTTTACCCATTCAAATACGAGTTTTGCAATGTATATAGAATATGTAGGCGGTGTGTTGTACAGAGAATCGTTGTCAGCCTGAGTTTTATAATTAAGCATTGTTGGGCAGCTTTCAGCAGCATGACCGATGAGATCTTCCCTGATAGCAACAACTACAAGACCAGCAGGGCCGAAGTTTTTCTGAGCACCGGCAAAGATAAGACCGAATTTGCTGATATCGTATTCCTGTGAAAGGATGTTTGAAGACATATCCGCAACAAGAGGAATATCACCGGTGTCGGGAATGTAGTTGAACTTAGTACCGTAGATAGTGTTATTGAAGCACATATGAACGTAATCCGCATCGGGACGGAAGCTGTCCTTGGTGGTTGCGGGAACGTGGGTGAAGTTATCTTCCTCGGAGGAAGCGGCAAGTGCGATATCGCCGTACTTCTTTGCTTCCTTATAAGCTTTGCCGGAGAACTGACCGGAAACTATGTAGTCTGCCTTTTTGCTTCCGTTAAGAAGGTTAAGGGGAACCGCCGCAAACTGACCGGAGGCGCCGCCCTGCATAAACAGGATCTTATAATTTTCGGGAACGTTAAGCAGAGTGCGAAGATCCTGCTCAGCGGCCTTGATGATTTCTTCGTAAACGGGAGATCGGTGGCTCATCTCCATAACGGACATTCCTGACTCGCCGTAGCAGATAAGCTCCTTTTGAGCCTGCTCAAGCACGGGAAGGGGAAGCATGGAGGGTCCTGCAGAAAAATTATATACTCTTTTCATGATAATAGCGCCACGCGCATCCTTTCTAAATAATGTTCAATATTATACCTCCGATACGGAGATATGTCAAGAGTTTAACAAGATATTTTTGCTCAAAAACGAAATTTTTGAATCTCAATCCTGCATTTTCAGACACAAAAGCCGCCGTTTGGGGAAATTATTTGACCTGTGATGTAAGAAGATGAATTTTCGGCAAGAAAAAATACGCATTCGGCAACCTCCATTGCACTACCGAAGCGGCCGAGGGGTATCTCATCACACAGACTTGCTCTGTCGTCAGCTCCAAGCTCCGAATTCATTTCCGTGTCTATCACTCCGGGGCAAACGCAATTAACGAGAACACCGGACGGACCAAGCTCCTTTGCAGATGCCTTGGTAAGTCCTATAAGTCCCGCCTTTGCGGCGCTGTACGCCACCTCGCAGGAGGCACCGTGCTCGCCCCATACGGAGGAAATATTGATTATTCTTCCCTGCCCGCGGCGTATCATAAAGGGGGAAAGGCTTTTTGTAAGCACAAAGGGAGCGGTAAGTGATACAGCCATCATCCTATCCCAATCCTCGTTTGTGGTATCGCATATCATTTTCCGCAGGGAGATGCCCGCGTTGTTTACGAGCACGTCGAAGCCATCGGGAAAATCTCGGAGTATTTCTTCCACAGTACGCTCAAGCGCTTCTCTGTCTGACAGGTTGCATTTATAGCAAGCCGTGCCGTATTCCTTGTTCAGCTTTACTGCAGCTTCCTCCCTGCTTCTGTATATCACGGCGGTATCGTAGCCGTTTTCCGCAAACAGCTTCACGCATTCAAGACCGATACCTCTCGTGCCACCGGTTATAAGAACTTTTTTCATAAACAGCTCCATATTTATTGATAGCTCAATAATACCACTTTTATTGCGCCGTGTCAATAAAAAGAGAACCCCGATGAAAACCATCGGAGTTCACTGTTCAGGCTTCTCTTTCCGCAAGCTCTCGGGGGCGGAACAGCAGCGAAATGCACCACACGCCCGCAAGCGCTACAAGCGTGTAAATAATTCTTGCAAGCAGAGCATCCGCTCCTCCGCATATCCACGCTACGATGTCGAAGCTGAAAATACCGATACTGCCCCAATTCAGCGCACCGACTATGGTCAGCACAAGCGCGATCCTGTCAAGTATCATACATACCTCCCTGTTAAATATCAGCGACAGTCTTCCATTTCTGAGCTCGGAAGCGATCATCCTTATCAAATACGAAAACATTGCACGCCTCCGTTTCTGTTGCTGTGAATATCTTTAACCGTGAAGCATGTAAATATACATTATTTCAATTTTTCTTTTATTTTTTCAAGAGCAGACTTTTCTATCCGCGAAACGTAGCTGCGCGATATTCCGAGCAACTCAGCAACCTCCCTTTGCGGCAGCGGTGCCGACCGACCTAATCCGTATCTGAGCACGATTATCGTGCGTTCCCTTTCGGTAAGTATGGTATCAACATATTTCAACGCCTTCGTTATATGTATTTTTCTGTCTATATCCTCGGCTATGGTATCCTCAACTGCGATAACGTCGATATACGAAAGTGGATTACCCTCCTTATCAATGTCAATAGTCTCGTTGATCGATACCTCACACCCAAGCTTTTTTTGAGCACGAAAATGCATCAATATCTCGTTTTGTATACATTTTGCGCCGTAGGTGGCAAATTTTGCTCCGTTTGATGAATCAAAGGAATCAATGGCTTTGATAAGTCCGATGCAGCCGATGGATACCAGATCGTCCTGATTTGGTGCACCCGTGTAATATTTCCGAACTATGTGTGCAACAAGGCGCAAATTGTGCTCGATCAGCTTTGTCCGCGCCTCCTCGTCGCCACAGCGCATCCGTTCAAAGTACTCTTGCTCCTCCCGATGGGGCAACGGTGGTGGGTAATGCTGTCCGCTCGTTACCCCGAGCAGGAGAAAAATGTAATTGAGCAGACCGATCCCCGCGTGTAAAAACATAAGACCAACTCCGTTTTTTACACATTATATTACGGGAAGGTGATTATAATGACAGAGAAAAAAGAATCAGGCCTCAGATCTCAACGTCAAAATAGATTACGGTGTGTCTGTTGTGTTCAACAACGAAGCGCAAATGCCCATCCTCGAAAAAGCCGTCTGAATATGAATAGCTGCCGGGGAAATCCGTGAGCTGAGTTTTGCTCCACGTCCTCATGTCATCGTCTGTGATCCACAGCTCGTAGGGAAACCTCTTATTTCCGTTAGCTTCACCGCTTATATCCGTATTGTTGGGCGTATTAAGCAGCGCGATCCTGCCCTTATCCATCATTATCAAACGGGGCTTATTCCTCGGATTGGGAATGTCGGTAGGATAATACTCGCCCCAAGTTCTGCCACCATCGGTGGAATCACAGCGAAAAAGGTATCCGTTATAATTGCGCATCAGCATAACGACAGTCCCGTCGGAAAGCTCGGCGATCGTCGGCTCGGACCATATCCAACCGTTGGTATGAGGTATCTTTGCCGCCGAATGCTTCGAATATGTCTTGCCACCGTCGGAGCTTATAAGAACGCCCGATTCGCAGTATGGAGTTTTTGTGTTTGTTCCGATAAACTTTTTCGTTTCCTCAAGCCTTATACGCTCGTGTTCCTCGTGAGTTACGGGATAAGTTTGATAAGGAAGCAAAATATTGCCGTTTTTCAAGGTAAGCATAGCCCGCATAAAGGTATACTCGGGGAAAAACGGAGGCGTGCCGCAATTCTTCCAAGTATAGCCGTTATCGTAGCTTTTCATCATAAAGCATTTCCAATCAAGAAAAGTCCCGTTATGCACGGTAAGATAAGCGGTCAGCTCGTTGCCGATAACGGAAAGCTCGGTACAATAAACAGCCTGACCGTCTTCGGGATATATGCTTTTGGGCGATGACCATGTCTTTCCCTCATCCTTGGAGTGAAAAACGTATACTCGGTTTTCGGGTGCCGGCTCGTGTGTCCCACCGCATTGACAAAGGCATAGCAGTTCTCCGTTCTCGGTGCGCTCAATAAGCGGCTCACAGCTTAATGCCCGTGAAGTTACCTGTGTCATTTTAATGCTTTTTACCATTTTAAAATCTCTCCTTTACTTTTTTGCATCCGTTTATAAGCATATTTAGCTCGCTTCCCCTGCTGATCATCGCCGCTCCGAGATCAAGGGCAAGCTCCGTCAGTTCATCCGACGCGGTAATTATGCCCCAAGGTTTTTTTGCCGCTACTGCTGCCTTAGCTACAGCGGTGATGTACTCCTTAAGCTTCTTTTTATCAAACCCGCACCTTCTGTCTGCGGAAAGATCGTTGGGGCCGATGAAAACTCCGTCAACTCCTTTGACGGCAAGAATGCCTGAAGCGTTTTCAACACCACGCACGGTCTCTATTTGCGCGTATATCTTCATTTTTCTATTTGCCGCACCGATGTATTCTTCAAGCGGGGGAGGCGAGTACAACGTGTGTGCGCGAGTGGTGGATATTCCGCGCTCACCTTCCGGAACGTACTTTGCATACCTGATCACCTTCATTATGTCCTCTGCGGAATTTGTCATGGGTAGCAAAAAGCCCGTGGCACCCATATCGCAAAGCTTTGTAACGTTAGCACGGCTGCTATCGCCGATGCGAATGACAGCCTGCATATCACACAAGCGGGAATTCATGATAACCTGTCCGAGAAAAGAATAGTCAAATGCACCGTGCTCGTTATCAATGATAAAAAAATCAAGCTTCGCATTTTTCGCAATAATCGGAAAATTCGGAAAGTTCAGTTCAGACAGCATAGTACCAATCAAAGGCCGTGCAAAAAGAGCCAATCTCTTTAAACCTTCAATACCTATATTCTTGACTTGCGAACAGGAAACTCCCTTTTTTTCAAGATGATCGGAAATAATGCCGTAAACGTCCGCAGCACCGCCACCGCCGATGACGGCATGGTGTTTTTTCGGCAAAACGTCTATTGCGTTATCCAAGCGTTCAAGAAAACCCGATACGTCATCTGCAACACCGTACTTTCCTTTCGCTATCAACCCGTTAACCGTATAAAGGCGTTTTTCTGCCTCAAAATAAGGACGCGCCTCCCTGTTTTCTCCGGCTTTTCCGCTATACTCGACACACGACAACTGTGCCGCAGTCCCGATATTAAGCAAATAAGCATCCTCCCGACAGCAACCGAGAAAGCTTGCCTGATGATCTCCAACGGGAGTATACAACGTGCAACCGCAATAATCACCCACCGGAGACACCTCGGTATATGCGCGAGGCATTGAACTTGCGGGAGCATAACCGTTCAAAGCGCCGTTATCGGCGTAGTAATAGCCGCTGGCACAAGCGTCGGTAACGTGTGTAGCATTGACCCCCGCAAGCTCGTGCATCAAATAAGATCCAAGGGTATAAAAGATATCGTATCTCTTTTCCCCAAAAAGCTTCAAAAGCGGGAGGTTATCCTTGCAGGACGTGCCAAGCTTATCCCATTCGACATCGAGCTTTACGGCGTTTTCCGATGACGCTCCCCCCTCGCGCCAAGAGATATACGGTGATATCTCTTGGCCGCATTTGGTCAGATAACCGTGCATCTGGACGGAGAAAAATGCCCGTCGGGGACTGTGTTCCTTACAGATATCAAAAATGTTTTTCACAGATGATACTATTCTGCAAGCTTCGATGCGAAAGCCATCACCCGTTCTTTCCGGAAAAGGTATCCTTCCTCCGCAAAGCTCTGTTTCCTTTGTGGTATCAAAAACACAATATTTAATAAATGAGCTTCCAACGTCTATAAGCAGGTTCTTGATATTATCACTCCCTTTCGCGACAATAATACCACGAACGAATTTCAATGTAAATTGCAAAACAAGCAATGACATTGACAAATCTGCAACAAGATGTTAAAATATGTCCATGAATAAGGAATTTGCACACATATTTGAAATGGGTGAGTTTCGTTTTAAATACGCAAAGGGTATGCGAGATATTATCGGAAAGGAGATACATAATTACCATGAGATATTTTTCTTTTTAAGCGGAAACGCAATGTTAATTTCCGAAAAAGGAAAAATCATCTTGCATCCCAACACAGCAGTTATTATACCAAGGGATACTTTCCATCAGTTTACTGTATTGGGCAGCGAATCCGATTACATGCGCTGTGTTTATAACTTCACCGAAGTAAATGAGCTTGACGACATGATCTCTCAAACTCTGAAAAATATCAAGATCGTATCTGAACCGCACATAACCGAAATTTTTACTGAATTGCGAGATCTTGCAACCGAGAATATAAACGACGCCGAAAGACGCATCCTGCTCAAGGCTCATCTCGGCAGAATACTCGTTGCATTGAATCAGTCAAGAGAAAGCCCTCATACATACGGCGTTTTTTCGCCCATTACAAGAAAGGTGATCGAAACGATCGCCGCTGATCTTACGGGTGATCTAACATCACGCACTATCGCAAAAGCTCTTGGAATAAGCGTATCTCATCTTCAGCACGTTTTCAAGTCTGACGTTCAAGTACCGCTTCACAGATACGTCCTTGAAAAACGGCTTGCTTACGCAAGCCAACTTATATCCCTTGGCGCCTCCGCCACAGATGCTTCGATCAACTGTGGCTTTGGAGATTACTCGGGCTTTTATAAGCAGTATAAAAAATACTACGGTGTTTCGCCGTCGTTTCATAAGTAAAAACATCCCCGAAGAAATGC
Organism: Clostridia bacterium; assembly: GCA_017436885.1. Lineage (GTDB taxonomy): Bacteria > Bacillota > Clostridia > Oscillospirales > CAG-272 > RUG12395. The sequence continues at coordinate 6,581 of JAFSCG010000140.1, forward strand.
AGATTTCTTCGGGGATGTTCATATTAAATTAAAGAAGCTCGGTAGTACCGTTGATCACGCTGTCAGCAAAGTTGATAAGGCGATCGTAATATGCCTCACGCATGGTCTTTGCATCGTCGAGATAGGAGATGAAGAAAGGTGTGGTGTTGAAGTAGCCGCTGTCCTTGCGAACGCGAGCTGCCGCCCACTCATCTCTGAACTTACGGCAGTATGCAATTCCCTCCTCGCCCTTGCCAAGACGGATCTTTGCAAGTGCCTGATATACGGGAAGCTCGGGAAGGTGCATATTGGAGAAGAAGTCAACGTAGATGCCCTCGATGTACTTGAAGATGTTCTCTGCATCGTCAGCTCTGTTGAGCTTAATGAGAGTCATGGCCTAGCGGTACTTGGAAGGAACGAGGGGATCCTCGTGCCACAGACCGGCACCAAGGTTATCGGGGATGACCTGAGCAATGCGAAGCTCGTCGAGAGCACGGCTGTATTCGCCGTTGTTGTAGAAGTCGATACCCATGCCGAGGTGGGCATTGATGTGCTGCTTTGCAATGATGGTCTCGCCGCCCTCGCAGGGGATGTACTCGTGATTGTTAAGGATCCAAAGCGCCTTCTCGTAATCTCCTGCACGGATAGCTGCAGCAGCCCACTCGGTGCAAACGTCATCACGGGCAACCTTGATATCGGTAACGTAAGAGCCGATGATCTCCTCGGTCTTCTTTGCATCGTAGCCCATGTGGTTAAGGAGGTATGCCTTCTCGTAAATAAGCTGGTCGCAATCGGGAGCAGCGGCAATGGCGCGGTCGAGCTCTGCCATAGCCTCGTCAATCTTGCCCATCTTCCAGAGATATACGGCACGGCAGCGTGCAGCCTCGAAGTTAGTGCACTCGCACCAGAGCTTGTAAGCATTATCGTATCTTCTGTGTGCAAACTCAAGGCATCCGAGAAGGTACTTTGCGTACTCCTCGCTTCTGCCAACGAGAACGTTCTTTTCCTCGGGTCTGGTGGGGAAGGTGCGGTGCATGGGATCAGCGAGCTCGGGCTTACCGATTATGTAAGCAACAACGGGAGCAAGCTTTTCCGTGCAATAAACGGGCAGATCGGCAAGAAGCTGATATGCCTCGTCTGCAAAGCCCGCGGAAAGCAGGTCAACGTAAACGTCAAGGCAGGTCTGGCTGGGATCGGAAGCAAGCTTGCCGTAGAAGTCCTTCTCGGTCATCTTGCCGCCGCAGATAAAGAGAGCGTATCTTGCAAGATGGTTGAGAGGATCGTTGTCAAGGATAGCGTAAAGTCTGTCGCGAGCGGCGGACTTGTTGCCGAGCTTGTAATCGCAGAGAGCCGCAATAGGACCTGCAACGGGGTTCTCCTTTGCGTAGTTAAGCGCAGTCTCGGCACAGAAAAGACCGATCTTGAAGTCCTTCTTCTTTGCGCCGATGCGTGCAGCCTCGGTCATACCGCAGGAAACGGAATCGGCAGACCATGCAGCCTTGCGGAAGTTCCACTCAGCCTCGTGATCCTTGCCAAGTTGCTTCTTTGCAAGACCGCGGAGGTAGTATGCACGTCCGCTCTGATGCTCGGTGTTAAGGCGGTTGGTAACCTCGATGCACTTGTTGAGCAGCTCCTCCGCAAGCTCAAAGTTACCGTCGTTGATAGCGCACTCGCCGAGAGTCTCGTATGCGGGAGCAAACTCGGGATCAAGCTCGATAGCGCGCTCAAAATATTTTCTGCAATCCATGGAAGGATCGCGGAACTGCATAAGGTGGATACCGTCCTGATATGCACGGTATGCGGAGCTCTCCTCGTTGGGCATGGGAACCTCGGGGAAGAAAGGAGGCAGAGGATTCTTTACTCTGTTCTTCTTCTCGTACTCGAATACGCCCTCGAGAGCGATGCGGTACTCGGAAAGATCAACCGCGGGAAGCTCGATCTCCGCAACCTCGCCGGGCTCGAGAGTGATCTTCTTGGAGATCACGTTCTTGCCGCCGATTTCAAGCACGAGCTTTGCGTTCTTTACCTTCTCGGTGGTCTGAAGCTTGATCTTGCCGTCGGAAACGTTCACAGCCGCGCTGAGATTAGCGTAGGTGGGAATGCCGATCTCGGAGATCGGGAACCAATACTGGGAGAAGTTCTTGGTCTCGTAAGGCTCAAGCCAAGAGAAGTCGGGCTGGTTGTTGGAGTAAGAGCCCGCCATCAGCTCTGCGTAAGCGCCGTCTGTGTCGGTCAGAGCGCGCTCCCAGGACTGAGAAAGCTGATTGTATGCCCAAGTGAACATCTTCTTACCGGTGGAGGTGTGATGGTCGGAAACGTGAACGACACCGCACTTCTTACCGTTATCGTATCCGCCGAAGAAATCGTAATCGGAATCTGCGGAGAAGTAAGAGGTGGAGAACTTGGTATTGAAATGCTTTCTGATGTCAACGCCTTCATCGGGATAACGGTAGCCGTTGAACATTCCGTTAGCGATGGGGTATGTGGTGTGGCTTCTTCTGTAATGGAAGTTAACGTAGTCAACGTCCGGCGGGAAGAAGATCTCGTACTCGGGGTTAACGGGAACTGCGGTATTCTCCCACCAAAGGAAGGAGTGACGCATGGACGTACGGTTGGATACCTTCATTCTCGTTTCAAAATATGCCTTGCCGGGCTCAAGATGGATACCCACCATACCCTTCATACGGTCAATGGGATCGTGCTCGGAAAGCCAAACGGTATAACCGTCGCCGTCTTTTACGATCTCGCTGTCAACGGGCATAAAGGTGGATGGACGGTGATGGTAGGGCCAGTTAAACTCTACACCGCCGGAGATCCAAGATCCGAGAGCACCGATAAGGGCGGGCTTAATAACGTGCTGACGGTAGAAGAAATCGTAGCCGGTGCGCTTATCCTTTGCGGAAAAGATACGGCCGCCGATCTCGGGGAGTATGATAAGCTCGAGGTACTCGTTTTCAAGACGAATGGCCTCGTACTCCTTATCGATCTTTTCTTTCTGTCTGGTCTTAATTACGACCTTGTTGGGGTAGGGGTTACCGGTAGAGCGCTGATGCACGCGGTTTTCCGCAAACATAGGAAGCTCTTCACAGGGGGATTCGGGATATGTGGGAATAACGATCTTTTCCCTTTCGGCAATTATAGTGCCGTTACCAAAAGCCATATCAATTCTCCTTTACTGAAATATAGCAATGATTGCATAATCTAACAAATACATTTTAACAGCAGTTATTAAAAGTGTCAATACTAATTTGAGGGTAAAAATTACAATGATTTTTATAGCTGATCAGCCGCAATTATCGGACTTCGAACTTGACAAAGGGTGTCGGTAAATGATAGCATATTGTTAACGGAGGGATATTATGAAGATTTACGTTTACATCGACCCCGAATACCGGGATTCTCTATGGTTCTCTCAATGCTACCGCGCAATATGCGAGGAGGCGGCAAAAAAGAAATACACCTTAACTCTGCTTGAGGGCGATAACATATACACCACGGATATTGACGAGCTGTTCGAGGGTGAAAAAAAGCGCGTTCTGATGGTTCTTACCACTTCTCTTGAGCATTCGGAAAAGCTTGGTGAGTTTTTCTACAGACACAACGTACATCTGTTGCTTGTGAACCACCTGAACCCACAGATAGGAACGAACAGCTCTGCGGTAATGGTAGATTATACCGACGGTATGCGCAGGCTGATGGACTATCTTGCTTCCTGCGGGAAGCGATCGGCCGCGCTTTACGGCATCAATCCCAAATCCTCGACCGATATGATCAAGCACGACTTTTTCAAAAATCTGCAAGGAATGGACTCGGAGATAGAAGCCACAACGATATTTTATAATAAATACGGGCTCGACGAGTGCTTCGACTTCATGTTGCCCACCGTCGATAAATATGACTGCTTCATCTGCGCAAACGACATCGTTGCACGCTCGCTTATAAAACATCTAAAAGAGATAGGTAAAAAAGTGCCCGAAGACGTTTACGTTGCTTCCTTTGGAGATTATCTCGTTGCGCAAATGGGCGATCCGCCTCTCACCACCGTTTCCGTCGACCACGGAGAGCTTGGGCGTCAGGCGCTGTTTGCGTACAACTATCTCCGAAAAACAGATCACAACATCTATATGACAGCAAAGGTTCCTTCCACGCTGAGGATCCGTCGCTCAACCGATGACCGCACTCCACAGATCAATGCGTACAAAAAATACATTCCCGCTTCGACAAAAAGCTCCCTCGGCTTTTACAATGACGATGCAAGCGAACGCATCCTTGCAGTGGAAAATATGCTTGCCTCCTGTGATAAGCTGGACCTACAGATACTAAGCGGACTTTTACATAAGGTATCCTATAACAAAATGGCAAACGGGCTTTTCATTTCCGAAAACGTTATTTTCTATCGTATAAAGCGTCTCACAAAAGCCGCATCTGTCAAAAACAAGGAGGAACTGATCACTCTTGTAAACGAGTACCTTTCTCCTGACGAGATATCCGCCTACCTCGGTGCAGACTCCATGAGCAGATAAAGATATCAAATACGACAAAAGTATCACCACGACCATTTAATTTGACCGAGCCTTGTGATAAACTGTTTTTGAAATCAATAATACGGAGGTTCACATGAGCAGAAAGGTTTTGATACTCGGCGCCACAGGCGCAATGGGTAGATATCTGACACAGAAGTGCGTTGATGCAGGATATGAGGTGGACGGTGTATGTCTTGAGGACGTCGTTTCCCGCTACCCAAATCTTAAATACATAAAGGCAGAAAACGCAAAGTCTTCCGCTTTTGTTGACGAGCTGGTAAAAAAGCACTACGACTGCGTAGTTGACTTCATGACCTACGGCTCCATCTCCTTCAGAAATACTTTTTATAAGTACTGCGAAAACGCAGGACAGTACATTTACACCTCATCCTGCCGCGTTTACGCAAACGAGGCAAATCCCATCGTGGAGTCTTCTCCCCGTCTTTCCGACGTAACCACCGATCCCCAGCTTCTTTTCTCCGACGATTACTGTATGCACAAATCCCGCGGAGAGGACGCGTTGCGCGCTTCCAAGTATAAGAACTGGACGATCATACGTCCCTCCACCACGTATTCCGCCAAGCGCTGCCAGCTGCTCACCCTCGAGCGCGGAAAGATCCTTAAGCACATCCGCTCCGGCGAGCCCGTGCTGCTTGACGAGGCAGCAAAGGACGTTCCCGCTTCCCTTACCTGGGGCGGCGACGTTGCGGAGATGATATTCCGCCTTATCTTCAACGACCGGGCCATCTGCGACGATTTTAACGTTACATCAAACGAAAGCAAGACCTGGAGCGAGATCGCTGGCTATTACAACGACATTTTCGGACTTAAGTACGAGTGGGTGGACGGAGTTACCTATCAGCGCTTCCGCGACCCCAAATTCGACCCCGAAAAGAGCCTCGGTGCCATTTGGCAGATGAAGTACGCACGCCTCTTTAACCGTAAGTACGATAACTCCAAGATGCTTGCCGCAACGGGCTTGAAGCAGGAGGACTTCCTCACCCTCTATCAGGGTCTCTCCCACGAAAAGGAAAGCATACTTTCCGATTACGATCCTCTATTTGATCTTACAAAGTAAAAAATCGGTGTGAAGAATCAAATTCTTCACACCGATCTTTTATTTCAGCACACGCTCGATTTGCGCAATTACCTTGCGTCCGTACTCTGCCGTGGGTATATTTGCCGGTTTTCCTCCGATATATTTGCAGAACTCGTTCAGCTGCTCCGCAAAAGGAGAAAGCTCGAACGGTACCTCAAATTTCTCAAAGCCCGTTCCTCTATCTACCTCGCATCTGGTGCCGCGCACCCTCAGTGCACCTTTTGTAAAATACCAATAGGCATCGTAGCCGCTGCTTGTATATCCGGAGAATGTAATGCTTGCGCTGACGCCGTTATCGAATCCCGCGAATATCTGCGCATGCCCCTCTATATCCTCGGAATTCAGATAATTACCGCAGAAGGAGTCAAGCTTAACTAATTTCGCATCGTCCATAACGTAAAATAGCTTGTCAAAGGCGTGAGCGCCGTAATTCATAACGATACCGCCGCCTGCCTTTTCCTTTTGAAGGAACCATCTCGGACGCTTTTCGTCAAAGTAATTAACCGTCCTGTTCTCCGTATAAAGACAGAGCTTGCCAAGCTCGCCCGATCTGTAAAAATGCTCTGCCGCCTTTATGGAGCTGAAATAACGCTGGATATGTCCGACCGCAAGCTTTTTTCCGCTTTTCTCTGAGGCGGCGATCATTTCATCACATTCCGAAACGGACATTGCCATGGGCTTCTCCACAAGAACGTGCTTCCCTGCTTCAAGGAAGAAAACCGAAGCGGCGCAATGCAGCCAATGAGGCAAATTAAGAATAACTGCGTCAATATCCAATGCGGCAAGCTCCTTATAATCCGTTGTTCCCCAAACGTTGGCGGAATCGGAATAGCGCTTCACCTTCTCCGGGTCAATATCGCAGACCGCAACCAGCTCCACGCCCGCAAGCTCTTTAGTAGCTTTGATGTGTGAATCGGCAATTATTCCAAGCCCGACTATTGCTATCTTTATCATTCCATCTCCTCCGACTCCCCAAAGCAGGGGTGATCCAGTTCGTCAATAATTATATCGCTACCATCCGTGAATATCACATTTATCTTTGTTTCGGAAATGTCCTTTGAAGCTTCAACTCGGGCAACTGTCTTCCCCTCGTTTTTGCACGGGCAGAGTGCTGTTACCAGACGGGCAGACTTACCCGTGAGAGAAAATCTCACACACGGCGCTTTGAAATGCTCGAACGTCTCACTATCAGCACCTCCGCGCTTTCGCCACCCCATATAAAGCGGCTTGTACTGACCGATAGTTATGCCGTGAACCTCGGACCCAACTACGTTCATGGTAACTCCGTCGCCGTGATAGGCGGTGAACTTACTTCCGTTATCCGTATAAGCTTCCGTGCCCATCTGATAGGATGGCTGAAAGGTGTGCACTTCTCCGTCGCCGCTTTCAAAACGGTCGATAACCACGGAAAACGTCGCGCTTCCTTCTAAGCCACGCTTGAAGAAGATCACCTTTCTCTTGTGTGTTACATCCACAAACTCCGGTCCGTAGCCCTCGTTATAAACACCTTCAACTGTGGCAACCTCCTCGGAAAAGTGCCATTTCATGTCGCTCTTTTTTGCGATCAAATCGTTCTGCCATTTATATTTTGCATGTCTGTTCTGACTGAGATCGTCCACCATAGCACAGTTGTGTGAACGAGTGTCAAGAACGAATCTTCTCATTTGGGAATTATCGTAGGCATAATTTCCGGGGTCGGAGAGAACGTTTTTTCCATATGCGTACATCAGAACGTTCAGCTTATCCTCATGCTGATGAGCCTTACCGAACGGTCCTGCATCAATGAAGAACCACACGTCGTCCTTCGTCCATCCTGTACGCATGATCGCCATTCCCGCATAAGGAAGGGCAACGTCGGTATATTCGGGAAGCTTCCCTTCCTTTCCGTCGGTCGCAAAATAGCGGAAGCGTTCGTTATTGGGAAAGTAATTAAGTGCCATATTGGACCAAAACTTAAGCGAAGCTCTTCCGCCATCATTAAGATCGGGGTATTTTCCGTCGGGACAGACGATCTTAATATCAAGCTCAAACATTCTTTCAAGCTTGTCCGAGATCGACTTCGGCACATGGTAACCGATAGCCTTTGCGGTACATAACACCCAATGGTAATTTTGAATCACGACGTCGTGATAGTTTGTGGAAAGCTCGAACTGGAAGCCGTCCGGATAGACCTGCACGTCAAGCTCACTCGCAAGCTTTGAAAAAGCATACTCTGCCCAAGCATCTGACTCTGCAAGGAACGGGTAAAGCATAGCGATATGGGAAAGACCTGCCATCTCCATGATGAGCCAGTTACCTGTTGCATGAAAATTTCTGAGACGGTAACCGTGATCGCATATTGACCGTATATACGTGGTTATAACGTGGTCGGTCATATATGGAGACTTATAGAATGCGTGGAAGGCGTAATGCCAGTTTTTTGTCATTCTTATTCCTGCTTCTATGGTGCGCCAGCACTTGGTTGCCCCCGATCTTTCGCTGATGGGGCATATCTCCTGCTCGCACCAGCTCATAAGAAAGTCAACGAAGGCTTTGGCGTACTTTTCGTCCCCTGTCTTACGGTAACACCATCCAAGACATCTCCATTCGTGATGACGGGAAAGCTGCCATGTCCACTCATTATACCCATTATAAGTAGGGTTTGCTTCCCAATCTATATGCTCTGTATCGGGAAATTTCATCGAAATTCCGCAGGAGCGAAGCTCCCCTCTGATGATCTTCTCGGCGGCGGCGTAATCATCATCCGAATCTAAGGCCCATGAGTTTTCTCTTTCATAGTAAGGGATCTTGAAATAATCCTGTG